>NZ_JBIVIV010000007.1:0-453650 GCF_044749865.1 Streptomyces sp. NPDC088910 | reverse complement strand
GGTGCGGCGGTCTCGGGTGACGCGCTGCCCTCGCCGATGCAGGGCACCATCGTGAAGGTCGCGGTCGAGGAGGGCCAGCAGGTCACCGCGGGTGATCTGATCGTGGTCCTGGAGGCCATGAAGATGGAACAGCCCCTGAACGCCCACCGGTCGGGCACCGTCATCGGCCTCAAGGCCGAAGTCGGCACCTCCGTCTCCTCCGGCGCCGTCATCTGCGAAATCAAGGACTGACGCCACAGCACGCACGAAGGCGGTACGGCAGCGGCCGTACGTACGAAACGCCGGTGGGGCCGGTCACGACGACCGGCCCCACCGGCGTTCGCGCGCCGGTCCACGCGCGCGGCTCCGTACCGTCAACGCGGTCAACAGAGCCCCGTCAACGGGTCACCGTCAGCGCAGGGACACCGGTTTCGGACTGCGCAGCGCCAGGACCAGGGCGACGGACAGGGCGGTGAAGACCGCGGCGGCGGTGAAGGCGGCGGTGGCGCCGTGGATGAACGGCTCGCTGTGCGCGTGGCGCGAGACGGTGCCGAACACCGTGACCAGGATGGACAGTCCGAGGCTGCCGCCGACCTGCTGCATCGTCTGGAGCAGCCCGGACGCGGAGCCCGCCTCCTTCGGCTCGACGCCGGAGAGGATGAAGGTGTTGAGCGGCATCATCGTGAAGCCGACGCCGACACCGATCAGGATCAGCGGGCCGAGGATGCCGCCCGCGTACCCGTCGGACGCGTTGAGCGTGGAGAGCCAGACCGTGCCGCCGACGTTGAACAGACCGCCGGTGGCGGCGACGCGCTTGGCGCCGAAGCGGGCGAGGGCGCGCGGGGCGAGGCGGGCGGCGACGAACAGCGGTCCTGCCAGCGGCAGGAAGGCGAAGCCGGTCCGCAGCGGGCTGTAGTGCAGATACGTCTGAAGGTACTGGGTGGAGAAGTAGAACACGCCGAACATCCCGGCGGGGACGAGCAGCATGATCCCGTACGCCAGCGCGCGGTTGCGGTTGAGGAAGAGCCGCAGCACGACCAGCGGGCGCTCGACGCGGGTCTCGTTGATCAGGAACGACACGAGCAGGGCGGCGGCGATGACGAAGCTGGTCAGGGCGCGGGAATCGGTCCAGTGGCTCTCGCCGACGCGGATGAAGGCGTAGACCAGCGAGGCCATGCCGAGGGTGCCGGTCAGGGCGCCCGCGATGTCGAACCGGCCGCCGGGGTGCCGCTCGGTCTCCTTGATGTAGCGCGGGGCGAGCAGCACGATGGCCAGGCCCACGGGGACGTTGACGAAGAAGACCCAGCGCCAGGAGCCCCAGTCGGTGAGCATGCCGCCGACGGTGAGGCCGATCGCGGAACCGGCGCCGGAGATCGCGGAGAAGACGCTCAGCGCGCGGTTGCGTTCCGAGCCCTCGGAGAACGAGGTGGCGATCAGCGCCAGGGTGCTGGGCGCGGCCAGCGCGGCGGCGGCGCCTTGCAGGCCGCGGGCGATGAGCAGGGTGGTGGAGTCGTTGGCGACGCCGCCGGCCACGGAGGCGAGGGTGAAGGCGCCGACGCCCCACATCAGCGCCCTGCGGCGGCCGATCAGGTCGCCTATCCGGCTGCCGAGCAGCAGCAGGCCGCCGAAGGCGAGCGTGTAGACGTTCAGCACCCAGGACATGCCGGTGGGCGAGAAGCCGAGATGGGTGCCGATGCCCGGCAGGGCGACATTCACCACGGTGGCGTCGAGCAGCAGCATGAGCTGCGTGCCGACGATGGCCACGAGGGCGATGAACGGACGCCCACGGGCGGGGGACGGAGTGCGGGATGCGGTGGAGAGCGCGCGCACTGCGGGTGTGGACATGCTGAGTAAGCCTCCAGCGGAGAGCAATAAACGGAGGGTTCCTCCGTTAACTATACGGAGACAGCCTCCGGTTCTACAATCGCTTTTGGGCGGACTTTGACGAACGATGGGTTCGGGCGAGCCGCGGGCACGGGTGGCGTGGGCGTGGTCAGCCGTGGACGTGGGCGCGCCGCGGGTACGGGCGAGCCGTGAGGACCGGCACTTCAGGAGGCATGACGCCATGCGGGCAGACGCGCAGCGCAATTACGACCGGCTGCTGGAAGAGGCCGCCCAGGCCTTCTTCGTGCACGGC
This sequence comes from Streptomyces sp. NPDC088910, assembly GCF_044749865.1. Classification (NCBI taxonomy): domain Bacteria; kingdom Bacillati; phylum Actinomycetota; class Actinomycetes; order Kitasatosporales; family Streptomycetaceae; genus Streptomyces; species Streptomyces sp. NPDC088910. The sequence goes on along the minus strand of NZ_JBIVIV010000007.1, from coordinate 451,534 downwards.
ACCGACGTCGCCCTGGAGGACATCGCGCGGCAGGCCGGGGTGGGCATCGGCACGCTGTACCGCCACTTCCCCGACCGCTACACCCTGATGAACGCCGTCTTCGAGCGGGAGCTGGTCAAGCTCAACGCGCGCGCGCAAGAACTGCTGGAGGAGCCGGACCCGGTCGACGCGCTCACCAAGTGGCTCTACGCGGTCGCCGTGCACTCCACCGCGTACCGCGGCCTCGCCAAGGCCATCATGTCCGCGCCGGACGCGAAGATGCCCGCGTGCAAGGCGCTGCTGCGCTCGTCGGGCGAGGCGTTGCTGCGGCGCGCGCAGGACGCGGGCGAGATCAGGCCGGACGCCACCATGTCCGACCTGCTCAAGCTGATCAACGCGATCGTGCTGACCGCGGAGAACAACCGGGAGGACACGGGGCTGTTCGTTCGCCTGATGACGCTGACCCTGGACGGCCTGCGGACCCGGCAGGACACCGGCCGCGGGGCCGTGGAGGACACCGGCCGCAGGGCCGTGAGGGAGACGGCCGCGGAGCCGGTCTAGGAAGCTCGGGCAGCGGGGAGCTCTGGTGGCGGAGGTCTCCAGTCGCGCCGATCTCCCCGTGGCGGACACTCCGGTAGCGGGTGCTCCGGTGAGTGGAGAGCTCTCCGGTGGGCGGGGAGCTCCGGTGGGCGGGGTGCCCTAGCGGCGGCGGACGTCCGCCAGCCGCGGGGTGGGCTCGGTGCCGCCGCCTCCGGCCAGCGACGGGCCGCCACCGGGCAGCGGCTGGGCGCTGCGCAGGGGCTGGGGCCGCCGGGGTCCTGGCAAAGGCTGGTCGTGGCGCGGACGTCCGGCGGCGATGGCGTCCGCGCCGGTCAGCGGCGCCACGGTGATCTGCACGCCGCGGTCGGCGAGCGCCTGGAGTTCGGTACCGGCCCGCTCGTCGCCGCCGGGCGGCTCGTCGGTGACCAGGTGGGTGATGAGGTCGGTGGGCACGGTCTGGAACATCGTGTCGGTGCCGAGCTTGGTGTGGTCGGCGAGGACGACGACCTCGGCGGCGGACTGCACCAGCGCCCGGTCCACGCTCGCGGAGAGCATGTTGGACGTGGACAGGCCGCGTTCGGCGGTCAGGCCCGCGCCGGACAGGAAGGCGCGGGAGACCCGCAGCCCCTGGAGGGACTGCTCGGCGCCGCTGCCTACCAGGCCGTAGTTCGACCCGCGCAGCGTGCCGCCGGTCATCACCACCTCGACCCGGTTGGCGTGCGCCAACGCCTGTGCCACCAGCAGGGAGTTGGTGACCACCGTCAGTCCCGGCACCCGCGCGAGCCGACGGGCCAGCTCCTGCGTGGTGGTCCCCGCGCCGACGACGATGGCCTCGCCCTCGTCCACGAGATCGGCGGCGAGTTCGGCGATGGCCGACTTCTCCGCGGTCGCTAGATGGGATTTCTGCGGGAAACCGGACTCCCTGGTGAAGCCACCGGGCAGGACCGCACCGCCGTGCCGGCGGTCCAGCAGTCCTTCGGCCTCCAACGCCCGCACGTCCCGGCGCACGGTCACTTCTGAGGTCTGGACGACACGGGCGAGTTCACGGAGCGAGACCGCCCCGTTCGCCCGCACCATTTCGAGGATCAATTGGCGACGTTCTGCAGCGAACACGGAACCGACAGTAACGCCAACGTCCGTCGGCTTTCAGCACTTTGCACCAGATGACGGAAGTCGTGCACAAAAGAGACCGGCGAGTGCTATAAGCCGACCGTGCGTTCGCAAACGGCGCCTTTCCGGATGACGCGAGGGGCCGTCAGCCCAGATCCGCCTCGGCCGCCTTGCGGGTGTGCAACTGCCGTGCCACCTCGGCCACCGAGCCGGACAGCGACGGGTACACGGTGAAGGCGCTGGCGATCTGCTCGACCGTCAGATTGTTGTCGACGGCGATCGAGATGGGGTGGATCAGCTCGCTGGCCTTGGGCGCGACCACCACTCCCCCGACCACGATGCCCGTGCCGGGACGGCAGAACAGCTTCACGAAGCCGTCCCTGATGCCCTGCATCTTGGCCCGCGGATTGCGCAGCAGCGGCAGCTTGACGACATTGGCCACGATCCGCTTGTTGTCCACGTCGGCCTGCGTGTAGCCGACGGTGGCGATCTCCGGGTCGGTGAAGACGTTCGAGGAGACCGTCTTGAGGTTGAGCGGGGCCACCGCGTCGCCGAGGAAGTGGTACATCGCGATCCGGCCCTGCATGGCCGCGACCGACGCGAGCGCGAAGATCCCGGTCACGTCACCGGCCGCGTACACGCCGGGCGCGCTCGTCCGCGACACCTTGTCGGTCCAGATGTGACCGGAGTCGGTCAGCTTCACGCCCGACTCCTCCAGCCCCATGCCCGAGGTGTTCGGGATCGCGCCGACCGCCATCAGGCAGTGCGTGCCCGTGATCACCCGGCCGTCGGCCAGCGCGACCTCGACCCGGTCGCCGATCCGCTTGACGGACTGGGCGCGGGAGCGGGCCATCACGTTCATGCCGCGGCGCCGGAAGACGTCCTCCAGTACGGCGGCGGCGTCCGGGTCCTCGCCGGGCAGCACCCGGTCGCGGGACGACACGAGCGTCACCGTGGAGCCGAGCGCCTGGTACGCGCCCGCGAACTCCGCGCCGGTCACGCCGGAGCCGACCACGATCAGTTCCTCGGGCAGCTCGTCCAGGTCGTAGACCTGCATCCAGTTGAGGATGCGCTCGCCGTCCGGGAGCGCGTCCTCCAGTTCGCGCGGGCGCGCGCCGGTCGCCACGAGCACCGCGTCTGCGGTCAGCCGCTCGGTCGTGCCGTCCGCGGCCTCGACCACCACGCAGCGGCTGCCGTCGGCGGCGGTCTGACAGCCGTCGAGCCGCCCCCGCCCGCGCATCACCCGGGCGCCGGCCCGCGTCACGGACGCGGTGATGTCGTGCGACTGCGCGAGCGCCAGGCGCTTCACGCGTCGGTTGACCTTGCCCAGATCCACCCCGACGACGCGCGCCGCGCGCTCCAGCGGCGGGGTGTCGTCGGCGACGATGATGCCGAGTTCCTCGTACGACGAATCGAACGTCGTCATCACCTCGGCGGTGGCGATGAGGGTCTTGGACGGTACGCAGTCGGTCAGCACCGACGCCCCGCCCAGGCCGTCGCAGTCCACGACGGTCACCTCCGCGCCGAGCTGCGCCGCCACCAGGGCAGCTTCGTAGCCGCCGGGTCCGCCTCCGATGATCACGATCCTTGTCACGTACCCCATTGTCCCGCACGCGCCAAGTGTTCTCCGCCAGGGGGCACGCTTGTCCGATCCGGGCGCCGCCGCCCGCCGTCCGGACACCCCGAAACGGCGTGCGGCCGTCCGCCGCGCGTGCTCCCGTACTCTCGTGGTCATGTCGCTCTACGCCGCCTACGCCAGCAACCTCGACGCGCGGCTGATGACCCGCCGCGCCCCGCACTCCCCCCTGCGCGGCACCGGCTGGCTCGACGGCTGGCGGCTCACCTTCGGCGGCGAGCAGATGGGGTGGGAGGGGGCGCTCGCCACGCTCGTGGAGGACGAGGACAGCCAGGTCTTCGTCGGGCTGTACGACATCGCGCCCGTCGACGAGGAGTCGCTCGATCGCTGGGAGGGTGTGCCGCTCGGTCTCTACCGGCGCGCCACCGTCCGCGTTCACACGCTCGACGGGGAGGTCGCCTCGTGGCTCTACGTGCTCAACGACTACGAGGGCGGGCTGCCCTCTGCCCGCTACCTCGGTGAGTTGGCTGACGCCGCCGAGTCTGCCGGGGCCCCGCATGACTACGTCATGTCCCTCCGCAAGAGGCCCTGCTAGCGCCTGGGCCTTTCCCGCCCGTGTCTTTTTTTCCCGCCCGCCCACCCGTGCGGGTGCTTTCTTCGTCTGCGGGTGCCGCTTGTGCCTGGGTCGGTGCCGGTCCGGGGCACCTCCTCGAAATGCGGCTACCTGGTCCCGTGTATCCGGCACCTCCCTGTCACCGCATTTCTGCGGGGGCACCCCGGCCCGTCCCCTCCCGGTACGTCGGCGTCCGCCTGTCCGGTGGGGGTTGCCGGGGTGGGTGTCCAAGACCGTGAGGGAACCCCGAGCGTCCTCCACCCAAGGGGCTGCACGGCCCCTCACACGGTCCGCAGGCGGACAGGTGTCAGAGACAGGCAGTCTCCGCCGATTTCCCACGGTGGAGGAACAGCCGGGCGCCCCCACCGGTCTTTGACACCTCCCTCAGCCACAGCGCACAGGCACACGCCGGCGTACTGGAGCCCTCACGCCCACCCCGGCAGGTCGACGGCGGCGCAGGACCCGCACCCCACCCCCGTCCGTCACCACAGCCGACCGTCAGACGCCGACGTGCCCGAGCCCATCCATCCCCCTCCCGCCGCCGCGGGCGGGTCGGGGGGCGCAGGGGCCGAGCCCCCACCCACCCCACCCCCCGGCAACCCCCACCGGCAGGCGGACGCCGACGAGCGAGGAGGGGACGGGGCGGGGTGCCCCCGCAGAAATACGTTGACGGCCGGGTGCCGGATTCGCGAAGGCCAGGTGATACGGATTTCGAGGAGGTGCCCCGGCCCGGCACCGACCAGGCACAAGCGGCACCCGCAGACGACAAAGCACCCGCACGGGTGGGCGGGCGGGCAAAAACGGGGCCCTGCCGGAGGAGCCGCACTTCGTAAGCCCAGGGCACCGTCTACGCGCGTAGGCCGAGACAGGTTACCCTCATGCGCGTGAACGCTTCTGTGAATGCCGACCCCTACGCCGCGGCCGACGCCGCCGCCGCCCGCCTGCGCGAGCTGACCGGCGCCGAGACCCACGACGTCGCCCTGGTGATGGGCTCGGGCTGGGTGCCCGCGGCCGACGAGCTGGGCGTGGCGGACTATGAGCTGTCGATCACCGACCTGCCGGGCTTCCCGGCCCCGGCGGTGGAGGGCCACTCGGGCAAACTCCGCTCCGTGCGGATCGGCGGAGTGCGCGCCCTGATCTTCCTGGGCCGTACGCACCTGTACGAGGGCCGGGGCGTCTCCAGCGTCGTGCACGGAGTGCGCACGGCGGTGGCGGCCGGCTGCAAGACGGTGGTGCTCACCAACGGCTGCGGCGGCCTGCGCCCCGGTTACCTGCCGGGCCAGCCGGTGCTGATCAGCGACCACATCAACATGACGGCGACCTCGCCGATAGTGGGCGCGAACTTCGTCGACCTCACCGACCTGTACTCGCCGCGGCTGCGGACGCTGTGCCGCGAGATCGACCCGACCCTGGAGGAGGGCGTCTACGTCCAGCTTCCCGGGCCGCACTACGAGACCCCGGCCGAGATCGGGATGGTGCGGGCGATCGGCGGCGACCTGGTCGGGATGTCGACCACGCTGGAGGCCATCGCGGCCCGCGAGGCCGGCGCCGAGGTGCTGGGCATCTCGCTGGTCACGAACCTGGCCGCGGGCATGACGGGCGCGCCGCTCAACCACGAGGAAGTGCTGGAGGCGGGCCGCGAGTCCGCGACCCGGATGGGTTCGCTGCTCGGGCGCGTCCTCGGACGTCTGTAGGCACGTGGAGCCCGCGGGCGCGTAAAGCCGGGTGGACGGGCGGGGTAGTACGTAAAACTGACCCTGCCGGTGGAAACCGGCCCTGCCGCCCCGCGCGGCGGCATCGGCTGGAGGGGCGGGCCCTGGCGGCCCGACCCACGTGGAACGGAGAGCGGCATGGCGGGCGGAAACGGCGGGCGTGAGCTGGTGGAGCGCGCGCGCCAGTGGCTGGCGGAGGACCCGGACCCGGACACCCGCGCGGAGCTGGCGGGCGTCCTGGAGGCCGCGCAGGCGGGCCCGGACGACCCGGGCGGCGCGCAGGCGCTCGCGGATCTGGCGGACCGTTTCAGCGGCACGCTCCAGTTCGGCACCGCGGGCCTGCGCGGCGAGCTGGGCGCCGGGCCGATGCGGATGAACCGCGCGGTGGTGATCAGGGCCGCCGCGGGCCTGGCCGCGTATCTCGGGGAGCGCGCCGAGGACGCCCTGGTCGTGGTCGGCTACGACGCCCGGCACAAGTCGTACGACTTCGCGCGCGACACCGTGGCCGTGATGGTCGGCGCCGGGCTGCGCGCCGCGCTGCTGCCCTCGCCGCTGCCGACGCCCGTACTGGCCTACGCCATCAGGCACTTGGGCGCCGCGGCCGGGGTGATGGTGACCGCGAGCCACAATCCGCCGCAGGACAACGGCTACAAGGTCTATCTGGGCGACGGCTCGCAGATCGTGCCCCCGGCCGACGCGGAGATCGCCGAACGGATCGCCGCGGTGGGCGCGCTGGCCGATGTGCCGCTGGCGGCGGGCGGTTGGCGGGTGCTCGGCCCCGACGTGGTGGAGGCGTATCTGGCCCGCGCGGCGGGCGTGGTCGCCGAGGGCGGCGCGCGCGATGTGTCGGTGGTCTACACGCCGATGCACGGGGTGGGCCTGCGGACGCTGATGGCGGCCTTCTCCCGCGCCGGTTTCCCCGCGCCGACGCCCGTGTCCGAACAGGCCGAGCCCGACCCGGACTTCCCCACCGTGGCCTTCCCGAACCCGGAGGAGCCGGGGGCGATGGACCTGGCGTTCAAGTGCGCCCAGTCCGTCGGCCCCGACGTCGTGATCGCCAACGACCCGGACGCCGACCGCTGCGCCGTCGCCGTACCCGACCGTGACTCCCCCGTTGGCTGGCGGACGCTGCGCGGCGACGAGTTGGGCGCGCTGCTCGCGGTGCACCTGGTGCGTACGGGCGCGGCGGTGGCCGGGCGCGACACGTTCGCGGCGAGCATCGTCTCGTCGTCGCTGCTGTCGAGGATCGCGGCGGGCGCGGGCCTGGCGTACCGGGACACGCTGACCGGCTTCAAGTGGATCGCCCGCGTCGAGGGCCTGCGGTACGGGTACGAGGAGGCGCTGGGCTACTGCGTCGACCCGGAGGGCGTACGCGACAAGGACGGCATCACGGCGGCGCTGCTGATCGCCGAGCTGGCCGCGACCCTCAAGCAGCACTCGCGCACGCTCACCGACCTGCTGGACGACATCGCGCTCGACCACGGTCTGCACGCCACCGACCAGCTCTCGGCGCGGGTCGCCGACCTCTCGCTGATCGCGGACGCGATGGCCCGGCTGCGCGATCGGCCGCCGGCCGCGCTCGCGGGCCTCGCGGTGACGTCGGCCGACGATCTGGCCGAGGGCAGCGAGCAGTTGCCGCCGACGGACGGGCTGCGCTACCACCTGGCGGGCGCCGGGACCGTCGAGTCGGCGCGGGTGGTCGTCCGGCCGAGCGGTACCGAGCCGAAGCTGAAGTGCTACCTGGAGGTCGTGGTGCCGGTCGCATCGGCCGCCGATCTGGGCGCGGCGCGGCGTACGGCCGACGAGGTGATGGCCGCGCTGAAGGCGGATGTGGCGTCGGCGGCGGGTATTTGACGGCGCGTCACATCGCGTGCGGGTCGGGCCCGTTCAGTCGCGGGTCAGATAGCTGAAGCCGGTGTCCGGGCCCACGCAGGTCTGGAGGGTGAGGTCGCCCCAGTAGAGGCCGTTGTCGGGGCCGCCCCTGCCGGGGTTGATGTAGGTGGCGTAGACGTGGAAGGACAGCGTGCCCCTCGGGGTGTCCAGGGTGACGCGGGTGCCGACCGGCAGCGGGGCGAGCTTGTCGTAGCCGCAGTAGTCGTGGCCGACGATGACGGAGGTCCGCATCTCGTAGCCGTCGGAGAGCGCCGGATCGGGTCCCGCGAACAGCACGGCCGCCCCGCACGCGTCGATGGTGGCCTGGTCGCCGCGCACGACGGGCCGTGACCAGTCGCCGATCCGCAACACCGTGGTGCCGGGCGGGTATTGACGCTCGGCGGCGGACTTCTTCGGCGTGGCGGGTGCGCCGCGGGACGGGTTCGGCCCCGGCCGGGCGGCCGTCGTGGCGGGCGGCGGCGCGCTCGTCCGGGAGGGGGCGGCGGATGCCCCGGCTCCCTTCGTGCCCTTCGCGGCCTCGGCCTTCCCGGTCGGCGGCGGGAAGGCCGGTGGGGTGCTCGCGGCCGGATCGGCGTACGGATGCGGCCGGTTGGCGTCTCCGGCCGGTGACGCGGCGGACGGGTCGGGCACAGTAGGCGCGCTGGGCACGGCGGGCGCGGTGGGCGCGGACGGCCGCTGTACGGGGACGCGCGTACGGTCCGCGGCGGCCGGTGGGGTGTGCGCCGACGGGTGGGCGCACGAGGTCAGGGCCGCGGCCAGCGCGGTGGCCACCGACGCGGTCAGCAACGCGGGTGCGTGCGGGCGGCACCGTGGGCTGCGCGGAGGTCGCACGGGGCGCCGCCGCTCAGCCGAACCGGCCGTTGACGTAGTCCGACGTGCGTGGGTCCTGCGGGCGGTTGAACATGTCGTCGGTCGGGCCGTGCTCCACGATCACGCCGGGCGTGCCCTGTTCGGCGAGGAAGAAGGCGCAGGAGTCCGAGACACGGGCGGCCTGCTGCATGTTGTGGGTGACGATCACGATGGTCACGTCGTCGGACAGCTCCCCGATGGTCTGCTCGATGCGCCGCGTGGAGGTCGGGTCGAGCGCGGAGCACGGCTCGTCCATCAGCAGCACGCGCGGCCGTACCGCCAACGACCGTGCGATGCACAGGCGTTGCTGCTGGCCGCCGGAGAGCGCGCCGCCGGGCTGCCGCAGCCGGTCGCGTACTTCCTTCCACAGCCCGGCCTTGGTCAGGCACTCCTCGACCAGGTCGTCGCGCTCGCCGCGCCCGGCCTTGACGCCGTTCATCTTCAGTCCGGCCAGCACGTTGTCGTAGATCGACATCGCGGGGAACGGGTTCGGCTTCTGGAAGACCATGCCGATCTCGCGGCGGGCGTGGGTGATCCGGCGGCCCCGGTCGTAGATGTCCTCGCCGTCGAGCAGGACCTGCCCGGCGAGCGAGGCGGTGCCGATCAGTTCGTGCATGCGGTTGAGGATGCGCAGGAAGGTGGACTTGCCGCAGCCGGAGGGGCCGATCAGCGCGGTGACGCGCTGCGCGGGCATGGTGAGCGACACCCGGTCGAGCACCTTGTGGTCGCCGAACCAGGCCGACACCTCACGGGCGTCGAGGGTCGCGGAACGGGAGGCGGAACGGGGGTCGGAGCGGGGGTCGCCGCCGGTCGGCGGGTCGCCGGGGACGGGCGGCAGTACGACGGTCTCGTCAGTCGCTGACATCGTGTTCCTCATATGCGTCGGGTATGCGTCGGGGCGGTTCGCGGCGGGCTCGGTCCAAAAGCGGCTCAAGCGGTCAGGTCCCAGGCGGTCCGGGACCAGGCGGTCCGGCCTCCAGCACGCCGGTCCAGCACACCGGTCCCAAGTACGCCGGTCTCACAGCAGGTTGGGCAGCAGGCGGGTGGCCTCACCGGACAGGGCGACCACGACGGCGGCGAGCACCGGGACCGCGCAGATCCACGTCTGCCAGCGCCCCCAGCGCCGGTAGGTCCAGGTGACGGCGACCGCGACGAGCAGCAGCCCCTGCGTCCACAGCAGGATCGGCAGCCAGGCGGCCGGGTCACCGGCCAGCGGCTGCTCGGCCGCCGAGATGCCGCCGCCCGCCGCCGGGCCCGGCTGGACGTCGCTGACCAGTTCCGCGTCCACCCGCAACACACCGTGCGGGGTGTAGAGGCCGCCGGTCGCGGTCATCAGGATCAGCCGGCCCTGTCCGGTGCCGGGCAGCGCGGGCGCCGGGTCGCCCGCGTGCCGCACTCCGGTCACCTGGTATCGCTGCTGGCCCTGGCCCGTCGTGACGGTGATCGGGTCCCCGGCCTTCAGCTCGTCGATGTGGTTGAACGGGCTGCCGTAGCCCCACTGACGGCCCATCACGATGCTGGTGCCCGGCTGGCCCGGCAGCGGGGTGTCCCTGCGGTGCCCAGGACCCGACCTGAGCACACCGGACGTCGTGCCCTGGAAGACGACCTCCTTGAGGCCGATCGCCTTGATGTGCAGCACCGCGACCGGCGAACCCAGCGGCACGGGCTCGCCCTTGTCGTCCAGGCGGCCCACCGGGGCCGTGCCCTTGGCGAGTTGGGCGCGCAGGTCGGCGTAACCGGTCTGCTGGGCGCGGGCGTGCTCGACGTGGCCGAGCAGCGTGAGATTGACGACGAATCCGAGCAGCAGCGCGGCCAGCAGGGTCAGCGCCGCGCCCGGGATGACGAACCAGGCGGCGGGCGGCTGTTCGGCCGCCCGACCTTGCTGTGGCTCGGCCGGTTCCGGCGGCGGCCCGGCGGCCTCGCGGGACGGTGACAGTACGGCCACGGGTGGCGCTCCTTCGCGTGCGTGCGTTTCGCTGACGTGCTCGGACGGGGGTCGGCGCCGCGGTCTCGTACGCGGCCCCGACAGCGGTCGTACGGACCGGTCGTAGCGGTCGGTCGTAACGGCCGGTCGTACGGCGGCAGTACGGCCGGTCGCCGGGCGGCGGACGGTCGGAACCGCCCGCCGCCCGGCGTACCGCGTGCCGCGTGCCGCGTACGGTCAGTCGCGCGGCGTGGGACCGAAGGTGAGCAACTTGCCGTCCCTGCGCACCCGGTAGGCGGCATAGCCGCCACCGGTCACCATCAGGAACGCCAGCACGCTCAGCGGGACGACACCGGTGGCTCCGGTGGCCGCCAGCGGGCCGTTGCCGCCGCCGGAGCCGCCCGACGTTCCCGACGAACCGCGGCTGGACAGACCGCCGTTGGACGCGCCGCCGTCGGTCGACGTGCCTCCGCCGTCCGCGCCGCCGGTGTCGGTGGGCGTGTCCGTGGGGGTGTCGGTCGGGGTGTCCGTGGGCTCGTCGGTCGGCGTGCCGGTCGGGTCGTCGGTCGGCGAGGTGCCCGCGCCCGCCGTGAACGCGAACGTCTGCTTGATGCCGCTGGTCGCGCCGGTCAGCACCAGGGAGTGGCTGCCGTCGGCGAGGTCGGCGGGCAGGGTCACCGCGTAGTTGGCGATCTTGCCGCTGTTGTCGGCGGTCGCGTCGTCGGCGGCCGGGGACCCGTCCAGCGCGAAGGTGATCTTCTCGCCGTTCCCGCCCGTGGGGCCCGGCAGGAACCCCTCCGCGGTGACCTTGATCTTCTGACCCTTGGTGAGCGCCGGGGTGTCGTGCAGTTCGGTCCCGGAGTCGTCGAGCACGGTCAGGTCGGGCTCGGCCACCACGGGATACGACACCCCGTTCTGGCTGGCGGCGAACTTGAGCGGGTCGCTGGGCGTGAACTGCGCCGAGAGCGTGATGACGCCGGGGTTGCCGATCCCTGGAATGCTCGCCGTCGCCACGCCGTTGACCAGCGGAATCATGTTCCCGCCGGTGACGGGCACGGCGCCCTGCTTGAAGGTCACGGTGCCTTCGGCGGTGTCCGGCGTGACGGTGGCCTTGAGGGTGATCTTCTTGTCCGCCACGGCCCGGCCCGCCGGGTCGACGGTGAGAACGACGGAGGTCGACGTCGGCGGGGTGACCGTCTTCACCGCCCAGTCGGAGCCGGTGATCTCGATGAACGTGGTGAAGGTCGGCAGGTCCCCGGCGGACGGGTCGGCGGACTTGCAGACCACGTCGATCGGATACGTGCCGTCGGCGAGTTCCACGCTTGACGCGTCGAACGCGGAGCTGATCGACCGGAGGATCGTGCCGTTGCCCCCCGAGGCCGGGAGCCGCGCGGTGATGGGGGCGGTCGAGAACGGGGCGCCGTTGGTCAAGTGGGTCGCCAGGAGCGACTCCGCGCCGTCGAGGACGATGTACACGCTCACGGCGTCCTGGTAGTTCGCGGGGCATGCCTGGTCGACCGAGACCGATGCGAAGGCCGGGGAGTCGTCGACGGTGCCGGCGGCGGGCGACAGCGTCACGTTCCCGGCCAGATCCGCGTTCGCGGTCCCCGCGGTGGTGAGGACCAGGGCCCCGGTGCCCATGACCAGTGCGAGCACGCTCAGCAGCGCCGCGTGCATTCTTCGTTTCATGTCTCCTCGTCCCCTCGGGGATATGCGTCGGTCGTACGAGTCGTGCGGGTCGTGCGGGTCGTGCGGTGATCACGTGCGGGTCGTGCGGTGGCGGTGCCGTTCCCGCCGTGTCACGGCGGCAGCCGGGCATCTGGACGATGCCCGGCCGGTGGTACGTCTGTGCTGGTCAGCGCTGTTTCGCGGTCACTTCGTGGTGAAGGTGAAGGAGACCTGGACGAAGCTGCACAGACCGGTGAGGGTCAGGGTGTGGGAGCCGCGGGCGATCAGCTTCGGCACCGTCAGGTCGTAGCCGGTGACCGAGCCCCGCGCGTCGGTCGCCACCGGGGCGAAGAGCGCGAGGGCGTTGGACACGAACGGCAGCACCTGCTCCTGGCTCTGCGGCAGGAAGCCCTGCGCGGAGACCTTGATGTGCTGTCCGGGGGTCAACTGCGGGCTGTCCCCGAGGGCGTTGCCGTCCGCGTCGGTCACCGTGACGGACGGCGCGTTGACGAACGAGTAGCTGAGGACCGAGTAGTCCTGCGCGTAGGCGAGTTGGTCGGCCGGGATGAAGACCGCGATGTAACTGCGGACGTTCGGCGCGGTGTTGGCCGGCGGCTGGAAGGTGGCCACGCCGTTCACGACCGGCACCGGGGTGTCGTACACGGTGACGCCGTTGTCCGCCTCGAACTGGACGGCTCCGGGCACGCCGCCCGCGACCTTCGCGGTGAGCGTGAAGGGCTTGCCGACCTGGACGTGGTGGGCCGGGTCGGCGCTGAGCCTGACGCTGGTGGCGACCGGGGCGGCGTGGCCGGAGACCTGCCAGGTGTCACCGATCACGTCGATGAAGCCGGTGAACGTCGGGTGTTCGGGGGAGTTCGCCCGGTCGGCGTTCGCGCAGGTCACGTGGATCGGGTAGGTGCCGTCCGCCACCGGGACACTGGCGACGTCGAAGGCGGTGGCGATCGACCGGACGATGGTGCCGTTGCCCGACGCCTCCGGGACCTGCGCCGTGACCGGGGCCTTGGCGTACGGCGCGCCGCCGGTCAGGTGGGAGGCCAGGAGCGACTCCCGGCCGTCCGGCACCACGAGCGACACCGTGAGGGCGTCCTGGTAGTTCGCCGGGCACGCCTTGTCGACCGACACCCGCGCGAACGGCGAGTCGTCGTCGATGCCGGTGCCGCGGGCGGTGAGGGTGACCGTGCCCGAAGTCGCCGTCGGGGTACCGGTGGTGGCGTCTGCGGTGGCCGCCCCCGCGAGCAGCGCGCCCGTGCCCATGGCCAGTGCGAGCGCGCCGACCAGAACGCCGCGCAGTCTTCGTCTCGTCATTGTCTTCTCTCCCCCTGAAGGAGTCCGGTGTGTACGTGGCACCGCGTCGCGGTGCCGGGAGCGGCCGGGTGCCCCCGAGGGACGCCCGGCCCGGCGGACGGTGGTCCGCCGCTGTGACGGGTCAGACGACGGGTCAGACGAGGTCGCGGCTGACCAGGGTGGTCGCGTTGCCGCAGTTGGTGTCGGTGCCGAAGCCGTACTTGTTGATCACCGTGGTGGTGGAGTCGTACTTGGCGGTGCACACCTTGGAGGCGCTGCCGACGAAGGTGTTCTTGATGAGCGTCTCGCCGGTCACCCGGCTGTCCGGGATGACGTTGTAGACCTCACGCGTGACCGGGAACGCGGTGTTGAGGTTCCCGCTCGCGTTCAGCGGCGCGGTGGAGTTGACGGTCTTGAGCACCGCGCCGTTGCGGCGGTCGGTCACGCCCGGCAGGGAGCGGCCCTGCGCGATGTGCTGCGCGATCGAGAACGGCATGAGGTCGTTCGGGCCCTGGAGGGCGCTGCCGTTGTGCTCCTGGACGGCGGCGCCGTTCGCGGCGGTGTCCTTGACGCAGGACGGCAGGGTGGTGGCGTTGAAGCCCAGCGTCGAGGCCCAGAACTTGCGGGTGCCGGAACCGGCCTGCGGCACCAGCGGGTGGACGGTGACGCCGCCGATGGTCGGGTACGTGCCGGCCGGCAGCGGGTTGCCCGCCGTGTCCAGGCAGTTGTAGACCCGGGTCAGGTCGGAGGTGGCCTTCTGGGCGTTCGTCAGGGAGGAACCACCGGCCAGGTACGTGAAGTTGGCGGGCAGGTTGGTGGTGGTCGCCGTCGCCGCCGTCACCGCGTCCACGGCGAACGGGATGAAGGTGAACTGGCCCGTGGCGTTGGGGGTGGAGGAGGACCGGGCGAAGTCGATGCAGTGGCTGCCGGCCGCGATGTCGGCGCGCAGCGCGTTGACACCGGCGCCCGAGCCGTCGGGGCGGGTGACCGACGCACAGGTGGTGTCCCGCGTCGAGATCGTGGAGGAACCGGTGGCGTCGTAGGACGCGATCAGGTTGCCGTCCGAGGAACCGGTCGGGTTCGGGTCGGCGATCTTGTTGCCGAGACCGTTGAGCACGTCCTGCGTGGTGTCGGAGCCGACCGCGACGAGCGTGCGGTGGACACCGGCCGCCGGGTCGGCCTGAGCCGTACCGGCCACGATGGTGACACCGAGGGTCGCGGTACCGACCACGATCGCCGCCCGCTTGGCGAATTTCACGTTCACTGTATTTCCTCCGAGTCGATGCGGATGGAATTTCCAGACGTGTGACACGCAAGGAGAATTGATAATTCCCCCCAAAAGACCTGACCTGTCGGTCCGGCCATGAATGATCCTGCCGATCCCCTCAAGAAGTGGCAACCAAAATTACCGCCCCGCAAAAGTGAACAACGGGTATTCCAAATTCTCTTTTATTTTCCTTCCAAGGGGCGCCCAAGTACCCGTCACACCGGTTTCCTGCCGCGGACGACGCCCGCGCGCATCAGGAGGGGTCCGGCCAGGGAGCCCGCGATGCCCGCGATGAGGACGATCAGCAGCACCCAGCGGACGGCGCCGAGAATCGCCTGGGGGGTGGTGCCGCCGGTCTGCGCGACGTTGCTGACGGGGGGCGAGGCGGCGGGTCCGCCGGTGGAGCCCTTGGTCGTACCGGCCGCGGGGGCCGACGACGACGGGGAGGCGGGCGGTGCGCCGCCCGGCCCCGGTCCCCCGCCGGTCGCCCCGTGGCCGGCGTCGCCGCCCGTACCGCCGCCGGTCGTTCCCGTACCGCCGGGGCCGGAGCCGGAACCGCCGTTGGAGGACGTGTCACCCGGTCCCGTGGCCGGGGGCACACCGGCGATCAGCGCGGACGCGGCCGTGAGGGCCTGTTCGCGCAGGGTGGCGGTCAGGGGTGCGTAGCCGAGCGGCAG
Source organism: Streptomyces sp. NPDC088910 (assembly GCF_044749865.1). Lineage (NCBI taxonomy): Bacteria > Bacillati > Actinomycetota > Actinomycetes > Kitasatosporales > Streptomycetaceae > Streptomyces > Streptomyces sp. NPDC088910. The sequence goes on along the minus strand of NZ_JBIVIV010000007.1, from coordinate 436,421 downwards.
CAGGCCGAAGCCGATGCCCTGTCGCTGGCCGGAGCCCGCCGCGTACCGGATCAGCGCGGCGTAGGTCTTGCGGTCGGCGGCGTCCAGCGAGGTGGAGGCGGCGGCGTAGGTGACGGTGGTGAGCGGGTAGGCGCCCGGTGTCTTCGCGGAGGGGTCCGCGTCGAGGACGCCCGGGGCCTTGCCCGCCTTCATCCCGTTCACCGCCCTGGTCATCGAGTCGACCGTCGGGGCGACGAACTGGCCGTCGGCGTTGAGGAGTTCGGCGGTGCCGAGCCGGTAGCGGGCGGCGCTGGCCGCGTCCGTCAGGCCCATGATGAAGTTCGAACCCGCGGGCTGCGTCTCGGCCTTCGTCAGCGCCGGGGGCGTGGACGTGGGGTTGAAGCCGGTGATGCCGCCGTTGTTGGCCTTGCGGACCGTCCTGGCGTCGTCGCTCAGACCGCTGCCGTACGGGTTCACGCCGACGGCCGTCAGCCGGATGTCGGGGAAGCGGCTGTCGGGCGCCCACACCGTCGGGTCCGGCTTGTCGAAGCCGGACGGCGGGGTGCTGACCGGTGCCAGTTCCAGGAAATACGGATTGATGACCGTGCCCCACGGGTCGGGTTTTCCGGAAAGGAAGCTGCGCGCGTCGGGGTCGGAGAGCAGCCATTTCCACAGCTGCCCCGCCGAATCGCTCGCGCCCTGCGGGACCCCGATACCGAATCCGCAGGAACTGCCCACGGGGTAGGGCACACCGGCGTTGAGCCGCGCGAATTCGGGGTCGCGCTCGATACCGAACGGGTTCTTCGCCGGAAGTCTGCCGCGCGGGAAGTCGTTGCCCGGCAGGTCGCACTGGTAGGACTCGGTGAGCATCTTCGCCACGAGCCGCGCGTTCAGCCGTATCCGGGGCACCTGTTGGGACGATCCGGCCACCTGGACGCTGTAGCCGATGACGAGCCCGGAGACCGCGACCGGCGCGTGGACGACCGGTGCCACGTCCGGCTGGGGCAGCACCGGGTTCTCGATGAAGGCGAGTCCGGCCGAGCCCGTGCCGGGGCTGGTGACCTGCGTACGGGAGAAGTCCTCGAGCTGCGGAACGTATCCGTAGGTGACCTTCTGCGAGGTGCACAGGGTCGGCGCCCAGGAGCTCATCGCCTCGAAGATCATCTCGGAGCCGATGGTGGGCTGTTCGTCCTGGCCGATCGGGCAGGGCGAGTCGGTCGGGGCGAAGTCGAGGCGGAACACGATGCGTTGGGCCCAGTTCCCCGCGGACAGCGGGGAGCTGATCAGTCCGTTGGGCGGCGGCGCTTCGGAGCCGTCGGGTTCGTGGGTGCCACGGGGCACGACCACGAGCCAGCACGGCTCGGGCGCCTGACCGGTCCTCGCCACCGTGCCGCACCCCAGGATCGGCGAGGTGTCCGCGTCCTCCGCCTGGAAGATCGTCTGGCCGCTGCCGTCGACGCCGGTCGTGGCGAGGTCCTGCTCATTGGTCGCGTACTGCGTGAAGAACTGGTTGACGTCGGTCGAGCTGGCGCCCTTCACCGTGGTGAAGGGCACGGTGTGCTGCGCCGGCTCCAGCGGGTCCAGATTGCCCACGCTCCGCCCGACGTTGAGCACGCCCGTGTTCGGCGGCGGGTTCCCGTACTCGCACTGCTCCGGGGTCGGGCCGGTCGCCGCGTCACCCCAGCACTGCATGAGCTGGAGGTAGTTGCCCGCGTTGTTGGGCGAGCTCTTCACCCCGCCCGCCCATGAGACCTTCAGTCCCTGCGTCCGCAGATTCCTTGTCTGCTCGACCGTCACCCTCAGGTGCGAGAAGTCGTCGTAGGGACCCTTGGTGCCGGGCTTGGTGACGGCGGAGCCGGTGTCCGTGCCGGTGTCCGCGTGGGCCTGTCCGCCGCCCGCCGACGGTGGCAGCAGGGTCAGGCCGACGGCGGCGAGCAGCGAGGTGAGAAGCGCGCCGAGGCGGACCGACAGGACGCGGCCTCGGGCGGCTCCGGGGTGGTTACGCGCGGCCATCACGCCTCCCGTTCCTGGTCAGCCGCCTGGCGAGGGTGGGCGGGGCGAGGACGACCAGCAGCAGCGCCAGGGCGGAGAGCCCCATGAGCCAGGTCCGCATGCCCCAGAAGGTCTCGTTGCCGACGCCGACGCTGGAGGCGACGATGTCCTGGTTGCCGCCGGTGCCGCCGGAGTCGCCCGCGGGCAGTCCGGTGTCGGGGTCGACGCTCTGGCCGGTGCCGCCCGTGGCGGTCGTACCGCCGGTGGCGGCGCCGCTCGTACCGGCCGTCGTGCCGCCGGACGTGGTGCCCGTACCGCCGCTCGCGCCCGCCGTAGTGCCGGACGAGCCGCCGCCCGTACCGCCGGAACCGCCCTTGCTCCCACCGGAGTTGCCGCCGTTGGAGCCGCCGCCGGAGGCGGCGTTGGCCTGCGGCTTGACCGAGGTGGGCTGCCTGGACGCGCCGCCCGTGCCGTCGGAGCACTGCTGCGTGCCCTGCCGGTCGCACGCCTTGGGGAACGGCGCGTTCTTGGCCAGGGTGTTGGTGCCGTCGCTGGAGAAGGTCGGATTGTGGCAGCCCGCCAGATTGATGGTCTGGGCCTGCACACCGGGGACGCGTTTGAGCTGGTCGAATCCGGCCTGCACGAGGTTCTTCGGCAGCGGCGAGAAGCCCAACGGCTGTGCCTGCGACTGGCCTTGGCACAGGAAGTAGTAGCCGAACGCGCCGAGCGTTCTGCCCTTGTCCTCGGTCAGCGGCGAGTCCAGCGAGGTCGGCAGGATCATGTAGCTGTAGCTGGACAGCGGATACGTCCGCGCGTCCTGGTACGCGTAGACCTTGTCGAGGATCTGCGTCAGATACTGCGAGGAGTTCTCGTCCTGGTTGATCTGCGCCTGGGTCAGCGCCACGGCGACGTTGGAGGCGGTGGGCTCGGTGTAGTAGCCCTTGGCGTTGAGCACCTTGGCGACCGGGAAGCCGGTGGTGACCGCGTAGGAGTACTCGACGTAGGTGATGGCGCCCTCGGCGTAGTTCTGCCGGGTGTAGCCGGACACGCCGAGCGAGCCGGACTGGGCGATGAAGCCGGAGCCGGGGATCACCGGGTAGTACGACGTCAGGCCGCACGGGGTGGGCTTGTTGGCGCGCTTGCAGTAGTCGTTCCACACCGCGCCCTGCTGCTTGGACATCCACAGCGTGAACTGGGCGGTGGTGCCCGAGCCGTCGGAGCGCACCACCGGGATGATCTTGCGGGCCGGGAGGGTGAGGCCGGGGTTGTCGGCGGCGATCTGCCGGTCGGACCAGTTGGTGATCCGGCCGGTGAAGATCTTGGCGACCGTGCCGCCGCTCAGCCGCAGATTGGTGACCCGCTTGCCGCCGATCTTCAGGTTGTACATGAAGGCCGTGCCGCCCGCGACAATCGGCATGTACGCGTAGCCGCGCTTGGGCGGAGGTTCGCGCACCCCGAACTCGGTCATGCCGTAGGGGATTTCGGACACGGCGAAGTCGACGGTGCCGTTGGTGAACTGCTGGCGGCCGTCGGACGAGCCGCTGCCCGTGTAGTCGACGGTCATCCCGTACTTCTTGACGCTCGCCCGCCACTGGTCGACGGCGTTCTGGCTCCAGGTCGAGCCGGCGCCGCTGATCCTCGCGTACGAGTCGGCCTTGGCCGGCGGTGCCTGGCCGAGGAACAGCAGCGAGATCAGCAGCGCGGCCATCGCCCCCGCTGCCGCCCTCGCCGCCCTCACCGCCCTGAGGCCCGTCCAGCCGATCCTCTTCACGATCCGTCAACTCCCTGTGCAGGTTGGATTGTTGTCGTGCGGAAGGCCGGGGCGGCCGACGCCGACGAGTAGCCGTCGCGCGCCGCGGCGCGCTCGGTGAAGCGGCGTGTGTCCCGGCGGGAGGCGACGACCCTGCGGTGAGTGCCGCGCCTGCTCAACTGGCCCGCGTCGCGCCCGCCGAGGACCCGGGCGAGCGCGAAAAGCACCAGGACGAGCACCAGCAGCACCGACGCCGCGCCGAACCCGCGCGCGATCATGGTGGGTTGGGGGGACTTCACGAACTCGAAGGTCGCGAGCGGCAGCGACACCATCGGGTTCTGCGAGGGGTCGTAGTTGGTGCTCGCGCCGAAGCCCGCCGTCAGCAGGACGGGAGAGGTCTCGCCGATGCCGCGGGCGGTGCCGAGGATGACCGCGGTGGTCAGCCCCGACCGGGCGGTGGGCAGCACCACATGCCATACCGTCCGCCAGCGCGGCGACCCCAGCGCGTACGACGCCTCGCGCAGGGTGCCGGGCACCAGCCGGATCACCACGTCGGAGGCGCGGATGATGATCGGCAGCATCATCACGGAGATGGCCAGCGACGCCGCGAAGCCCGACTTGGGGACGTTCAGCGCGAGGATCACGGTGGCGTAGATGAACAGACCGGCCACGATCGACGGCAGCGCGGTCATCGCCTCGACGACCGTACGGACGAAACGCGCGTAGCGTCCGGGCACCTCGTTGAGGAACACCGCGCACAGCAGTCCCGCCGGGACGGTGAGGACCAGGGCGATGCCGATCTCGATCAGCGTGCCGACCACGGCGTGCTTGATGCCGCCCGCGCTCAGCGGGTCGAGCGGCCCGGTGACGGACATGTCCCGGGTGAAGAAGTTCAGGTGCGGTATCGCCCTACGGCCGGACCACAGCGTGTAGACGACGACGAACAGCAGCGCGACCAGCAGCAGCACCGCGATGCTGTGGACCACGGCGGAGGCGATCTTGTCGCGCACCACCGGGCCGTCCTCGTCGAAGGAGACCAGCAGCGCGTACAGCGCGATGAACAGCGCGTACCAGAAGACGACGAAGCCGAGGGCCCCGCTGAAGGGGGCGATCCTGGCGAAGAACAGCCAGGTGAGGGAGAGGGAGGCGGCTGCCGAGCCGAGCAGTCCGAGCAGGTCGGTCTGGCGGACGGTGGAGGTGGAGCGCCGGCGTTCCGCTGCCGCGGGGGGCGGGCCGGGGATGACGGTGCCGGTGCCGGGGGCCTTCGTGGCCGAGTGCGCCGGGGCCGGGTGCGCCGGGGCCGGGTGCGCCGGGGCCGGGTGCGCCGGGACGGTGGCGGTCCCGGCGGATTCCGGCGCCGTGGTGACGGAGTCCGGTGCGTCCGTGGTCATACGAGGGGGTCTCCTGGTTCCGCCGATCGCTCGGCCTACGGCGTGCGTGCGGCTGACGGATGCGGGCTGACGGCTGCGGGCTGACGGTGGGGCGGCGGCTCAGCGGCTCGGCTACTGGGCGGCTACTCGGCGGTGGCGCCGGACCGGCTGCGGGCGACGATCGACGAAGCGGCGAAGTTGACCACCAGCGTCATGAGGAAGAGGGCCAGACCCGCGGCCATCAGCGCGGACATGCCCAGCGGGCTGGCCTCGCCGTACCGCAGCGCGATCAGCGACGAGACGGAGCTGGTGCCGCTCTGGAGGATGTGCGGCTGGATGACGAAGATCGGCGAGATGACCAGGTAGACGCCGATGGTCTCGCCGAGCGCGCGGCCCAGGCCGAGCATGGTGCCGCCGATCATGCCGCCCATGCCGTACGGCAGGACGACCGAGCGGATCATGCCCCAGCGGGTCGCGCCCAGCGCGTACGCGCCCTCCCGCTCCCCCACCGGGGCCTGCGAGAACACCTCGCGGATGATCGAGCAGATGATCGGGGTGACCATCATGGCCACGACGATCCCGGCGACGAAGGTGGACGCGGTGTAGACGGTCGCGGTGGCGAGCGGGTCGTGCGGGTCGGCGCCGTCCACGTGGAAGAGCGGGATCCAGCCGAAGTACGTCGACAGCCAGCGGGCCAGGCCGATCACCGTGCCCTGGAGGAAGAACAGCCCCCACAGGCCGTAGACCACCGACGGCACGGCGGCCATCAGGTCCACGGTGCTGACCAGCGTGCGGCGCAGCCTGGCGGGGGCGTACTCCGAGATGTACAGCGCCGTGCCGATCGCCATCGGCACCGCGATGACGATGGCGACCGCCGCGATCAGCACCGTGCCGATGATGACCGCCGCGATGCCGAAGTGCCCGGCGTCCGGGTCCCATTCGGCGGTGGTCAGGAACGCCGGAACGCCCACCTTGCGCAGCGCCTGCCACGCCCGGTACAGCAGGAATCCGCCGACCAGCAGCATCACGACGAGCACCAGGCTGCCGCCGCCGCGCGCCACTGCCCTGAACACCCGGTCGGGCAGCCCCGAGTCGGCGTGCAGCCGCCGGGCGCTGTCGGCTCCGGGCCCGTCACCCTGGTCCGGCTCGCCGGTTCTCGCCAGTGTTCGCATCGTCACGCATTGACGCTCATGGTCCGCGATGGCCGCATTCGCAAGCCGATGTGAACGACAGCACCCGTAGGGGCAACTTCGGTTTCCGTACGGAATCACGTGGGCCGTACAGCCGTACGGGCCGGGGGGCGGCGGGCGGGGCGCGGGGCGCGGGCGGGCGCGGGGGCCGGCCGGGCGGGGAAACACGGCGGCCACGTCCCGCCGCGCGTCGGCGCGGCACGGAACGTGGCCGTTGAGGTTCTTCGATCAGCTCGCGTCGTCCCAGGGCACGGATTCGGCGGCGCCGAGCCCGAGCAGCGTCAGACGGAACCGGTCGTACGCGGCCTGGCACGTCGAGTGCCGCTCGTACGCCCGCGCCGATACGGCCTGCACACGACCCTCACTGTCCCGTAACCGCCAGATCCATCCATTGGACTCGGCGGCGTGCTGTACTCCGCCCGCCAGTCCCTCCGCGCTCTCGCACAGCCCCTCGAAGGACGCCCTGCACGCGGCGTCGTCCGGATACGCGTTCGCCCCGAGAGCGATCACCCGGCCGTTGTTCGCCGTCAGTCGCCACGAGTGCCACCCGTTCTCGTCGATGTCGATCTGACACCGTGTCCCCACCACACTGGCCCCACCGATCTCTCCTGCCATCTGCCGCAACCCCACCCCTGATGACCTCTTTGTCGCCCCACGTCGAGGAAGGCCGCACGCGCGGTAGATCGTGCGGCACGGGCAATGTATGTGTCCTCAGATAATTGAGGGTTGTCTCACAGGTTGCCCACGGCATCCTTCACCGCGAAGTTGCCCCTTGTTCACGGATGGTCGCTAGGGGTGACGTGCGCAGGGTGCGCCGGGCGGCGCGGGGGCCTCGGGGGGCCTCCGCAGGGCTCAGGGGGGCCTCGGGGGGAGGGTCAGCCGCCGATGGCGAGGAGGACGACGAGGACGACGAATCCGGCGACGGCCGGGGCGATGACCTCGTAGGCCCAGCGGATCTCGGGCTTCGGGGGCTCGGAGCCGTCGTCGGCGCCGTGCCGCTCCTTGAGCTCGCGCAGCTCGTGGATGGCCTGGTCGGAGGGCGAACGGTAGGCGCCGTCGTCGTCGACCGGGAGGCCGGGGCGCGGCTTGCGGCGCGGGGGCGCGCCGAAGGGGTCGTCGCCCGCCGCCTTGGCGCGCATCTGCTGCTTGGTCGCGCGCTTGCGCGCGCGCAGCGAGACCGGGATCGCCCAGATCTGGTACTTCTTGCCGCCCGCGAACAGCTCGTTCGAGAACGACGCGCGCAGCGACTCGACGCCGGCCCACGCCACCGAGATCGTCCTGAACGGGTTGCGGACCTTGAGCCGCTGCTCGCCCGCGTAGACGGCGGGCCGCAAGGTGAACGCCACGATCAACGGGATCGCCAGCAGCAGTGAGGCCAGCGCCAGCCACGGCGCGTGTCCCTTGCCGTGCACCACGGCGTCGCCGCCCAGCCACAGCGCGAGCACCAGCAGCAGCACACCGGCGCACAGTCCGGCCACCGAGCGGTAGACCCGGTCGGGGTACTGCGGTGTCCCGCCTGCCGGGTCGGGCGTGGTGGCCTGCGCGGCCGGGCGGTTGTGGTGGCTCGTCATAATCCCCGATTCTGCCCCACCGAGCCGCCGCCCTCGGCCCCAGCCCTGTTGCGTTCCCGCATCTTTCCCCCAAACCCGCACTTCCCGCCAGGCGCGCGAGGAACCGCGCGAGCAACCCACCACTGGCCGCTGGCCGGGAAACAACCGTGCTGCCCCGCCGGGGCCGGTGGTGACCTGCGGGAGCGCTCCAACTGACCGCGCAGTTCCCCGCGCCCCTCAAAAGACCGGCCCGCCGCCCCGCCAGGCGCGCGAGGAACTGCGCGCGCAACCCACCACCGGCCGTTGGCCGGGAAACAACCGGGCTGCCCAGCCGGGGCCGGTGGCGACCTGCGCGAAGCGCCATGGCTGGCCGCGCAGTTCCCCGCGCCCCTCAAAAGACCGGCCCGCCCCCCATGCGAAAGGGGCCCGCCCCGTCAGGGGCGCGAGGAACCGCGCGAGCAACCCACCACCGGCCGTTGGCCGGGAAACAACCGTGCTGCCCCGCCGGGGCCGGTGGCGACCTGCGGGAGCGCCGTGGCTGACCGCGCAGTTCCCGCGCCCCCAAAAAGATCGGCCCGCCGCCCAAGGCGGAGAAGGGTTCAGAGGGGAGCCCCGGGAGATCGGGGGCCGTCGAGGGTGGGGGAACCCTCGCCCGGAGGGGGGTGGCGGGTTGCTACGCGCGTAGATATGCTGAGGTGGTGACCATGTCTTCGCCGCCGCCTACGCCGGTAGTCCCCGCCTATGATCCCGATGCCGCGCGCCGTACGGCGACGATGTCGGATGTGACCGCTTCGGACAGCGCCCTGCGCCGCTTCCTGCACGGACTGCCGGGGGTGGACGCGGTGGGCCTGGAAGGACGGGCGGCGTCGCTCGGCACACGGTCGATCAAGACGACGGCGAAGGCGTACGCCATCGACCTGGCGATCTCGATGATCGACCTGACGACGCTGGAGGGCGCGGACACGCACGGCAAGGTCCGGGCGCTGTGCGCGAAGGGCGTGCGTCCTGACCCGACCGACCGCACGACCCCGAAGGTCGCGGCGATCTGCGTGTACCCCGACATGGTGGCGACGGCCAAAGAGGCCCTGGGCGACTCCGGCGTGCACGTCGCCTCGGTGGCGACGGCCTTCCCGGCCGGCCGGGTCGCGCGCGACGTGAAGCTGGCCGACACCGCCGACGCGGTCGCGGCCGGCGCGGACGAGATCGACATGGTGATCGACCGCGGCGCGTTCCTGTCCGGCCGCTACATGGACGTCTTCGAGGAGATCCGCGCCGTCAAGGAGGCGTGCGCCCGCCCCGACGGCGAGAGCGCCGCCCACCTGAAGGTGATCTTCGAGAACGGCGAGCTGGCGACGTACGACAACATCCGCCGCTGCTCCTGGCTGGCGATGCTGGCGGGCGCGGACTTCATCAAGACCTCGACCGGCAAGGTCGCGGTCAACGCGACCCCCGCGAACACCCTGCTCATGCTGGAAGCGGTCCGCGACTTCCGCGCGGCCGTCGGCGTACAGGTCGGAGTGAAGCCCGCGGGCGGCATCCGGACCTCCAAGGACGCCGTGAAGTACCTGGTGATGGTCAACGAGACGCTCGGCGACGACTGGCTGTCCCCCGACTGGTTCCGCTTCGGCGCCTCCAGCCTGCTCAACGATCTGCTGATGCAGCGTCAAAAGCTCAGCACCGGCCGGTACTCCGGTCCCGATTACGTGACGGTGGACTGAAAACCATGACCGACCAGAGCACCGACCAGAGCACCGGCCAGAGCACCGGCCAGCCCGGCGTGCGGCCCGGCCGGAATCCCGGCCAGCGACCCGGCCAGAAATTCGCGTACGCGCCCGCGCCCGAGTCGCGGTCCGTCGTCGACATCGCGCCTTCCTACGGCCTGTTCATCGACGGCGAGTTCACCGCCGCCGCCGACGGCACCGTCTTCAAGTCCGTCTCGCCGTCCAGCGAGGAAGTCCTCGCCGAGGTCGCGCGCGCGGGCGAGGCGGACGTGGACCGCGCGGTGAAGGCGGCCCGCAAGGCGTTCGAGAAGTGGTCCGCGCTGCCGGGCGCCGAGCGCGGCAAGTACCTCTTCAGGATCGCCCGCATCATCCAGGAGCGCTCCCGCGAACTGGCGGTGCTGGAGTCACTGGACAACGGCAAGCCGATCCGCGAGACCCGCGACGTCGACCTCCCGCTGGTCGCCGCGCACTTCTTCTACTACGCGGGCTGGGCCGACAAGCTGGCGTACGCGGGCTACGGCCCCGACCCGCGCCCGCTCGGCGTGGCCGGCCAGGTCATCCCGTGGAACTTCCCGCTGCTGATGCTGGCCTGGAAGATCGCCCCGGCGCTCGCCGCGGGCAACACGGTGGTGCTCAAGCCCGCCGAGACCACCCCGCTGTCCGCGCTGTTCTTCGCCGACGTCTGCCGCCAGGCGGGCCTCCCGCGCGGTGTCGTCAACATCCTGACGGGGTACGGGGACGCGGGCGCGGCCCTGGTCGCGCACGAGGGCGTGGACAAGGTCGCCTTCACCGGCTCCACCGGGGTCGGCAAGGCCATCGCCCGTACGGTCGCGGGCACGGACAAGAAGGTCACGCTGGAGTTGGGCGGCAAGGCGGCGAACATCGTCTTCGACGACGCCCCGGTCGACCAGGCCGTCGAGGGCATCGTCAACGGCATCTTCTTCAACCAGGGCCATGTCTGCTGCGCGGGCTCCCGGCTGCTGGTCCAGGAATCGGTGCAGGACGAGGTGCTCGACGCGCTCAAGCGGCGGATGGCGACGCTGCGGGTCGGCGACCCGCTGGACAAGAACACCGACATCGGCGCGATCAACTCGGCCGAGCAGTTGGCCCGGATCACCGCGCTGGCGCAGGCCGGTGAGGAGGAGGGCGCCGAGCGCTGGGCCCCGGCGTGCGAACTGCCCGACGCCGGTTACTGGTTCGCGCCGACGCTGTTCACCGGCGTCACCCAGGCGCACCGCATCGCCCGCGAGGAGATCTTCGGCCCGGTCCTGTCGGTGCTGACCTTCCGCACCCCGGCCGAGGCGGTCGAGAAGGCCAACAACACCCCGTACGGCCTGTCCGCGGGCATCTGGACCGAGAAGGGCTCGCGCATCCTGTCGATGGCGAACAAGCTCCGGGCCGGTGTGGTGTGGGCGAACACGTTCAACAAGTTCGATCCGGCCTCCCCCTTCGGCGGCTACAAGGAGTCCGGTTACGGCCGCGAGGGCGGTCGGCACGGCCTGGAGGGGTACCTCGATGTCTGACGTCCGCGACGCTCGGCTGAGCGTGTTCAAGACCTACAAGCTGTACGTCGGGGGCAAGTTCCCCCGCAGTGAGAGCGGTCGGGTGTACGAGGTGACGGACTCCAAGGGCGGCGCCTGGCTGGCCAACGCGCCGCAGGCGTCCCGCAAGGACGCGCGGGACGCGGTGGTCGCCGCCCGCAAGGCCGTGTCCGGCTGGTCGGGCGCGACCGCGTACAACCGCGGGCAGGTGCTGTACCGCGTCGCGGAGATGCTGGAGGGGCGGCGCGAGCAGTTCGTCCGCGAGGTCGCGGAGGCCGAGGGGCTCTCCAAGACGAAGGCCGGGGCCGCCGTCGACGCCGCCGTCGACCGCTGGGTCTGGTACGCGGGCTGGACCGACAAGATCGCCCAGGCGGTAGGGGGCGCCAACCAGGTGGCCGGTCCTTACTTCAACCTCTCGACGCCCGAGCCGACCGGTGTGGTCGCCGTCCTGGCTCCCCAGGACTCGTCCTTCCTCGGCCTGGTCTCGGTCCTCGCCCCGGTGATCGCCACGGGGAACACCGCGGTGGTCGTCGCCTCCGAGCGCTCGCCGCTGCCCGCGCTCTCCCTCGGCGAAGTCCTCGCCACCTCCGACGTGCCGGGCGGCGTCGTCAACATCCTCTCCGGCCGCACCTCCGAGATCGCCGCGCCCCTCGCCGCCCACCAGGACGTCAACGGCCTCGACCTCACCGGCGCCGACGCGGACCTCGCCGCCGAGTTGGAGCGGGGCGCGGCCGACAACTTGAAGCGGGTGCGCCGTCCGGCGCCGGAGGACTGGGGGACGGACCCCGGCCTCTCCCGCCTCACCGCGTGGCTCGAGACCAAAACCGTCTGGCACCCCATCGGCGCCTGACGGGTCCCCGTAGGGGCGCGAGGAACTGCGCGACAAGCCACGACGTGCGTGCACGTCACCACCCGCCCCAGAGGGGCAGATCGGTGGTCTCCGGACCACCGGCCGGTGGGGGCGGGCCGCGCAGCTCCCCGCGCCCCTGAAAAATCGGCCTGCCGTCCCCGGCAAAGGAACCGCTCAGTGCGGAAGAAGCCCGGTGACAGGTCCCACCAGGGGAAGCGTGCCGAGGGAGCCCCCGTTGGTGATCGGAGCGGTCACGGCGGAGGTGGAGACGGGGTGGAAATCGGCGACCTGGGAGCCGACGGCGTTGTCGAGCGGGTCGACACCGGTGTTGCTCAACGGATCGATCGTGAGGTCGCGGACGGGGGCGACGCCCGCGCCGAGTGCGCCGGTGACGTACTGGGTGGGGAGCGCGGAGGTGACGTCGGACGTCGGGAGGGCGTCGGTGGCGCTCTGGGCCGCCGCGAGGGGATCGGCGGCGGCGACACCGGCCGGTACGACGACGGCGGCCGCGGCGGCGGTGAGGGTCAGGGCGAGGGCGGTACGGAGCGAGGGCATGGACCGGTTCCTGTCGACGGGAGTCTTCCTGGCGCAGCGTAACGCAATGACCGCGCAGGGTAGTTGTCCTACGGCGGGTCGTCCCCCGGCCGGGGATACGGGACAATTGTTCTCCGTGAGTTCATCCCCGGTGTCGCTTCGCTCCCGTGTGATCCTGCTGACCGGCCCCTCGGGGTCCGGCAAATCGTCCCTCGCCACCCGTGCCGGACTGCCGGTGCTGGCCCTCGACGACTTCTACAAGGCGTGCGACGACCCGACTCTGCCCGCCCTGCCCAGCGGCGCGGGCACCGACTGGGACGCCCCGGGTTCGTGGAACGCGGACGCGGCGCTCGCGGCCGTGGCCGCGCTCTGCGCGGACGGCGCCGCCGACACCCCGGTCTACGACATCGCGACGAGTTCGGTCACCGGCCGTACCCGCCTCGACCTCGGCGGAGCACCCGTCTTCGTCGCCGAAGGCATCTTCGCCGCCGAGATCGCCGGGCGCTGCCGGGAGCTGGGGCTGCTCGCGGACGCGCTGTGCCTGCGCGGACGCCCGACGACGACGGCGCGCCGGCGTTTCGTACGGGATCTGCGCGAGGCGCGGAAGTCGGTGCCGTTCCTGGTCCGCAGGGGCTGGAACCTCATGCGCGCGGAACGCGCGATCGTGGCCCGTCAGACCGCTCTCGGCTGCCACCCCTGCGGCCGTGACGAGGCGCTGGAACGTATCGCCGCGGCCGTCACCCCCGCGCCCCCGCTGCCCCGCGTCCCGGCCGAGGCGTGACGCCGTAGAGCTATAAAGCCGCAAAGCTGTAGAGCCGCAAAGCCGTAGAGCTGTAGAGCCGTAGAGCCGTAGAGCTGTACGGCAGTGGACGTACGACAGGGCCGGACGGCATTCCCCTGGCCGTCCGACCCTGCTCCCCCGTACCCCCCGGTACCCCCCCGTTTCCCCCCTGCTCCCCCGTGTCCCCCCGACCGGCCCCCGTACCGGCGTGTGGAAATCCTTGGCCTTGAGCTGGGCCTCGGACGGCCCTCAGGCGACCAGTTCGCCGAAGGCGTCCTCCTCGTCGCGGCCGAAGCTCAGGGCCTCGTCGTCGCGCATGCGGCGCAGGGAGCGCCAGATGCTGCTCTTGACGGTGCCGACGCTGATCCCGAGGATGTCGGCGATCTCGGGGTCGGTGCGGCCCTCGTAGTAGCGGAGCACGAGCATGGTGCGCTGCTGCTCGGGCAGCCGGGCGAGCGCCTGCCACAGGACGGCGCGCAGTTCGGTGCCGCCCATCTCGTCGGTGTCGCCGACCGTCTCGGGCAGCTCCTCCGTCGGGTACTCGCTGAGCTTGCGCCGCCGCCAGGCGCTGATGTGCAGATTGGTCATGGTGCGCCGCAGGTAGCCGCCGACGGCCGCCTTGTCGCTGATCCGGTCCCAGGCCCGGTAGGTGGAGAACAGGGCGCTCTGGAGCAGGTCCTCGGCCGCGAAGCGGTCCCCGGTGAGGTGGTACGCGGTCGCGTAGAGCGACGCGCGGCGCTCCTGGACGTAGGCGGTGAAGGCCGCTTCGGCCTCGGCCCGCGCCGGGGTGCGGGCGGCGGCGCCGTCGAAGGTGCCGGACGGCTGGTCGGCGGTGGTCGCGGACGGTACGGGCTTCGCCTGGTGCTCGGCGCCGCTGTCGACCGCTGCCATGAACGGCGGGCGGTGCCGGGCGCTCGTCGGGTACGAGGTGCCGCGTACGGCGCCGCGGACGTACCCCCGTCCGTTCGCGGCGCCGGACTTCTCCGTGGTGCGGACGGCGCAGGTCCCCGTGGAGTGCGCCGAGTGCGTGTGCGTCGCATGAACCGCGGTGTCGGTGGTGATGTGCAGTGTGTTCATGTCCCGCCCCCGTCGTTGGAACCTGATGCGTGGTCTTCGGCGTCGCATCCGGTACGGCGTGCGCTCTTCCGATGTGACAACAGACTGCCGGGCCAGTTTCATGACGCTGTCCGCCGAGTGTCACAGGCCCGTCACAGAGGCCGCGCGCCGCGTGACCGACCGGTCGGCCCGGGTGCGGCACCGCCGGTCAGCAGGTCACGAGCAGGTCACGCGGACAGGGTCATGTCAGGACGGAAGGTCCCCGCACTTCATGCGGACGCCGTCGTTAGGCAACAATGACCGGCGTGCCTTTCCTGTTGCTTATCGAGGATGACGACGCCATCCGTACGGGCCTCGAACTCGGCCTGTCCCGTCAGGGTCACCGCGTGGTGGCCGCTGCGACGGGCGAGGACGGCCTGAAGCTGCTCAAGGAGCAGCGCCCCGACCTGATCGTGCTGGACGTGATGCTGCCGGGGATCGACGGGTTCGAGGTGTGCCGGCGCATCCGCCGTACCGACCAGCTCCCGATCATCCTGCTCACCGCGCGCAGCGACGACATCGACGTGGTGGTGGGGCTGGAGTCCGGGGCCGACGACTACGTGATCAAGCCGGTGCAGCCGCGGGTGCTCGACGCCCGCATCCGGGCGGTGCTGCGGCGCGGCGAGCGGGACAGCACCGACTCCGCGGCCTTCGGCGCGATCGTCATCGACCGCAGTGCCATGACGGTGACGAAGGACGGCGAGGACCTTCAGCTCACACCGACCGAGCTGCGCCTGCTGCTCGAACTGAGCCGCAGGCCGGGACAGGCGCTGTCCCGGCAGCAGTTGCTGCGTCTGGTGTGGGAGCACGACTACCTCGGTGACTCGCGTCTCGTCGACGCGTGTGTGCAGCGGCTGCGCGCCAAGATCGAGGACGTGCCGTCGTCACCGACCCTGATCCGTACGGTCAGAGGCGTGGGATACCGCCTGGACACGCCCCAGTGACATCGCGGTTCGGCGACGGGAACGGCGGGCACGGCGGGCAGGAACGGCACGACCGGCAGGATCGGCACGACGACCCCTCCGAGAGCGGCCCGACCGACAACGGCCCTTCGGACGACGGCGGTTCCGACGGCTCCGGCACCGGCACCGGTACCGGCTCCGCCACCGGCCAGGAACGCGACCGGGGCTGGAACTGGTCGCCCGGCATGGTGCGTTGGACGAGTCTGCGGCTGCGCCTGGTCGCGGTCTTCGCGGCCGTCGCGCTCACGGCCGCCGTCTCCGTCTCCGGCATCGCGTACTGGCTCAACCGCGACGCGGTGCTGACCCGCGCGCAGAACAGCGCGCTGAACGACTTCCGTGACTCCTTGCAGCGCAACGCGGCCTCGCTGCCGGTCTCGCCGACCTGCGAGTCGCTGAACACCGCGGCGGGCCGGATCGGCGGACCCGACACGTACCAGGTGGTGCTGATCGACACGACGCGGGACAACGCGCCGTGCGCCGCGCCCTCCAACCGGGACGTGTTCACGCTGGACGACGTGCCCGCGCAGTTGCAGCGGGCGGTCAACACCCCGGACGCCAAGGACCACAACCGCTACCACCTGCGGTGGATGCGGATCTCGTTGCAGGGCCGCCCGTACCTGGTGGCGGGCGCGCGGATCAACGACGACGGCGCGACCGGCTACATGCTCAAGTCGCTGGACGCGGAGCGCAAGGACCTCAACTCCCTCGCCTGGTCGCTGGGGATCGCGACCCTGCTCGCTCTGGTGGGCGCCGCGCTGCTCGCCCAGGCGGCGGGCTCGACCGTCCTGCGTCCGGTGCGGCGGCTCGGTGAGGCGGCGCAGCGGCTCGGCGAAGGCCACCTGGACACCCGGCTGAAGGTGTCGGGCACCGACGAACTCGCCGAGATGTCACGGACGTTCAACAGCGCGGCCGAGGCGCTGGAGAGCCGCGTCGAGGAGTTGAGCGCGCGGGAGGCGGCCAGCCGCCGCTTCGTGGCCGACATGTCGCACGAGTTGCGCACCCCGCTGACGGCCATCACGGCGGTCACCGATGTGCTGGAGGACGAGGCGGAGGCGCTGGACCCGATGATCGCCCCGGCGGTACGGCTGGTGGTCAGCGAGACGCGGCGGCTGAACGAGTTGGTGGAAACGTTGATGGAGGTCACCCGCTTCGACGCGGGCACCGCGAAGCTGCGGGTCGACGAGGTCGACGTCGCGGACATGGTGATGGCCTGCATGGACGCCAGGGCGTGGGTCGACTCGGTCGAACTGGACGCGCCGCGCGGCCTGCTGGCCACCCTGGACCCGCGACGGCTGGATGTGATCATGGCGAATCTGATCGGGAACGCGCTCAAGCACGGCGGTTCCCCGGTCCGGGTCAGCCTGCGCAGGGAGGGGGGCGCGGACGGCGACGTCGTCATCGCGGTCTCCGACCACGGCCCCGGCATCCCCGAGGACGTACTCCCGCATGTCTTCGACCGCTTCTACAAGGCCGACGCCTCGCGCGCCCGCTCCGAAGGCAGCGGTCTCGGCCTGTCGATCGCGATGGAGAACGCGCACATCCACGGCGGCGACATCACGGCGGCCAACTCCCCGGACGGCGGCGCGGTCTTCACGCTGCGGCTGCCGGTCAGGCCGCGCACCGACGAGGACGAGGACGACGCGGACGGCGACGGAGGCGCGAACGGCTCGGGCGCCACGGGCACGTCGCAGGGGCCCGGCGGTGACGCGCGATGAGACACCGCCCGACGAAATACCGCCCGACGAAATACCGCCCGACGAGACACCGCCCGACGAGACACCGCCCGACGAGATACGGCCTGATGAACCAGCGCTCGATGAGACGCCGCCCGATGAGCCTCGGCCGGATGAGACATGCGCCACGCAAGGTGCTGGCCGTCGTCCTGCTCGCCGCGCTGCCGCTGATCGGCGGCTGCGGCATCCGGTCGACCACGGTCCCGGTGGACGCGGGGCCCGCGCCGTCGCGGGTGTCGTGCGCGGTGCCGCGCGACGGCAAGGCGCCGGAGACGGACACCGTCGTACGCCAGGTGTATCTGGTGTGCAGCATGCAGACCACGCCGGTCAAGCGGAACGTGACGCTGCGGCCGGGCAGGATCGACCGGCTGACGCAGGTCAGGGAGCTGGTCGCGCAGTTGCAGCGCAGCCCGCTGTCGGCCGAGGCGCAGGCCGGTTTCTCCACCGAGGTGCCGGGCAGCCTGGAGATCCTGGGGCCGTTCAAGGGCGATCCCGAGAACGCGCTGCGGCTGAACCAGCCGGTGGACGAGCTGCCGTCGTTCGCGCTCGCGCAGATCGTCTGCACGCTCGTCGACGACCCGTCGGTCACCGGCGACGGCGGTGTGGTGCTCGGCGGCGACGACCCCGACAGCAAGCCGCGCCGCTACGCCTGCACGCCCGACCTGCGGACCCGCCCGGACGCCGCCGACAGCGCGGGAACCGCGGTGGGGTGAAGCCGCGTCTTGGAGGGCGTGCGGCACGAAGGCTCCAGTTTCAGGGTGCGCGCGGCCGGGCTGCTGCTCACCGCCGCGTACCTCGCTTTCGTCGCCTGGCTGCTGCTGCGTCCGCATTACGTGACGTGGGTGCCCGCGCCGAATCTGCGGCCGTTCGGCACGATCCGCGCCGACCTGGCGATGAGCGCGGGCGAGGCGGCCCGGCGGATCGCCGAGGGCCTGGGTCTGCTCGCGCCGCTGGGCGTGCTGCTGCCGATGGCGGGCGGCCGGGTCCGCACCTCGGGCTTCGCGTCCTTCGCGCGGACGGTCTTCGCCTCGCTGATGGTGTCGCTGACCCTGGAATTCCTTCAGACGATGGTGCCGGGCCAGCTCTTCGACGTGGACGCGCTGCTGCTCAACACGGCGGGCGTGGCGCTGGCGCACCTCCTGGTGGTGCCGCCCGCGCGGCGCGCGCTGCGCAGGCGCGAGGCACGCAAGCGGGCCGCGCCCCCTGCCGAGGATCGCTCGGCGGGGGCGCGGCCCGTGGGGGTCTGACCGGTCGGCCGACGTACCGAGGCGGTACGCGCCGAGGCGGTACGCGCCGAGGCGGTACGTACTCCGGCCGGGTGCCTGCCTGCTTGCTCCGTGCCGACGTGGAGACGCGCCGACGTGTCCGCGGCCTACTTGCCGGTGAGGCCGCCGACCGGGAGGCCGCCGAGGAGGCCGTTCGCCGGGCTGACCTGGTTGCCGGAGGGCAGCAGCTTGCCCGGGTTGCCGGGGAGCGCGGAGGTGCCGTTGGTCAGCGCCTGCTGCGCGCCGTTGGCGCTGTCGGCGGCGCCGGGCAGGAGCTTGGCGGCGGTGCCGACCGGAGTCCCGTCGAGCACGGTGGGCGAACCGGCGTGGCCGAGCAGCGAACCGGCCTGGTCGGTGATCGGCAGGGCCGGGAGGGAGGCCGCGGAGGCGGTGCCCGCCGCGGCGGCGGCGAAGGCGAGGCCGAGCACGGTGGTGGCGAGGGTCTTCTGGGTACGGGTCTGCATGACTTCGGAACGTAGTCAGATGTTGACCGGCCGTGCAAACGGCGTGGCGCGGCCGTCACCCCTCGGGCCGGCCGCGCCGTGAAGGTGTTCCGTCAGCCCTCGTCGGGCACGGAATCGCTGGCCAGGGTCGGTGCGGCGGCCGACTGCCGGAACAGCCACTCGGCCTTCAGCTCCGCGTACCCCGGCTTGATCACCTCATTGATCATGGCCAGACGTTCATCGAAAGGGATGAACGCTGATTTCATCGCATTGACGGTAAACCACTGCATGTCATCGAGGGTGTAGTCGAACGCCTCCACGAGGTGCTCGAACTCCTGACTCATGCTGGTGCCGGACATCAGCCGGTTGTCGGTGTTCACGGTGACCCGGAAGTGCAGCCGCCGCAGCAGACCGATCGGGTGCTCGGCGTACGAGCTGGCCGCGCCGGTCTGGAGGTTGGAGGTGGGGCACATCTCCAGCGGCACGCGCTTGTCGCGCACGTACGACGCCAGGCGGCCGAGCTTGACCTGGTCGCCGCGCCCGTCGGAGGAGATGTCGTCGATGATCCGCACGCCGTGCCCGAGCCGGTCGGCGCCGCACCACTGGAGCGCCTGCCAGATGGACGGCAGGCCGAACGCCTCGCCCGCGTGGATCGTGAAGTGGTTGTTCTCGCGCTTCAGGTACTCGAAGGCGTCCAGGTGCCGGGTGGGCGGGTAACCGGCCTCGGCGCCCGCGATGTCGAAGCCGACGACGCCCAGGTCCCGGTAGCGGTTGGCCAGTTCGGCGATCTCCTGGGAGCGGGCGGCGTGCCGCATCGCGGTCAGCAGCGCGCCGACGCGAATGCGGTGGCCGTCCTCGCGCGCCCGGCGCTCGCCTTCCCTGAAGCCCTCGTTGACCGCCTCGACGACCTCTTCGAGGGTCAGGCCGCGCTCCAGGTGCTGCTCGGGCGCGTACCGGATCTCGGCGTAGACCACGCCGTCGGCCGCCAGGTCCTGCGCGCACTCGGCGGCGACCCGCACCAGCGCGTCCCGCGTCTGCATCACGGCGCAGGTGTGCGCGAACGTCTCCAGATACCGCTCCAGCGAACCGGAGTCGGCGGCCTCGCGGAACCACGCGCCGAGCTTGTCCGGATCGGTCTCGGGCAGCGCGTCGTAACCGGTCGCGCGCGCGATGTCCACGATCGTGCCGGGGCGCAGGCCGCCGTCGAGGTGGTCGTGGAGCAGCGCCTTGGGGGCGCGGCGGATCTGTTCCGGGGTGGGAGTGCTCGGTTTGGGGTTCTGCATGCTCAAACGATAGCCCCTACGCGCGTAGATATCGCGCTGCGCCCAACAATTTTCCGCCCGGCCATACAGTGCACACCCCTGCGTCTGCCATCGTTGCGCCATGGCTTCCCAAGCATTACCGGCGCGTGGCGCACGACTGGGCCGCCCGGTGCCGTCCGGGCTGGTGCCCGCGCCGAGGCAGCGCGAACACGATACCGGCGCCACGGTGCGCGCCGTCGTGCTCGCCCTGCCCGGCGGTGACGCGCTGAGCACCCGGCGCCGCTCCCCGGTGGCGGCGGCCGTCATGTGGCCGCTGGCCCGCCATCTCGTCCGCGAGGGGGCCGCCGACGGGGTGGCCGCGCACGTCGTGCACTACCGCTTCCGCGGCTGGAACGGCGGTCACGCGCATCCGGCCGAGGACGCCGAGTGGGCGGTCGGCGAGGCCGTACGGCGCTACGGTGACGTGCCCGTCTGCCTCGTCGGCATGGACATGGGCGCGCGGGCCGCCCTCCACGCCGCCGGTCACCCCGCCGTGACCTCCGTCGTCGCGCTCTCTCCGTGGCTGCCGCGCGGTGCCGAGCCCGAGCCGGTCAAGCAGCTCATCGGGCGGCGCGTGCTGCTCGTCCACGGCACCGAGGACGAGTCCACCGCGCCCGACATCTCCTACGGCTTCGCCGAACGCCTCAAGAAGGTCAACCGCGACACCTGCCGCTTCGAGGTGCACTCCGACGGCCACGGCCTCCACCAGCACCGCAGCGAGGTCTTCGCCCTCACCTCCGATTTCGTCCTCGGCTCGCTTCTCGACCGGCCCCACGCCCGGCCCATCGCCGACGCCCTCGCGGCTCCGCCGCCCCTCGGCCTCCGCATGCCCCTGGCCTCCGGCTTCGGCAAGTCCCTCCGCGTCTGACCCGACCCCTTACGGCCCCGTCAGGGGCGAGGCCCCTATTCCCGCGCCTGGCGGAGGTACGTGCCCCGTAGGGGCGCGGGGAACTGCGCGGCCAGCCCACCACCGGCCGGTGGTCGCGAAACACACAGCGTCCGCCCCACTGGGGCGGTTTTTTACCCGCGCCGACGTCGTGGCTGAGCGCGCAGTTCCCCGCGCCCCTAAAAACATGGGCTGGCGTCCCACGCCAAGGAACCGTACAGGGGCCGCGCCCCAAAGACGTCGGGCTTCGCCCTCCGCAGGAGACCGGCTCAGGCCGGCAGAAGGGTGCCCGTCTGGGCGAGCAGGAAAGCACGGAAAGCGGCGACCGGGGGCGGGGCCGGGGCGCCGTCGAGCCAGGCGAGACCGATCTCGCGGACGGCACGTCGCCCGGTGAGGTCGAGTTCGACGACGCCGGGCCGGGGCACGGCCGGCGGGGGAAGGACGGCGACGCCGAGCCCGGCGGCGACCAGCCCCCGAAGCGTCTCGGCCTCCTCGCCCTCGAAGGCGACCCTCGGCGTGAACCCGGCCTCGGCGCACAAGGCGTCGGTGATGCGCCGCAGCCCGTAGCCCGGTTCGAGCGTGACGAACGCCTCGGCGGCGGCCTCGGCGAGCCGCACGCGCTTGCGGCCGGCCAGCCGGTGCCCGGCCGGGACGACGAGCCGCAGCCGCTGCTCGTCGAGTTTGCGGACGACGAGACCCGCCTCGTCCGGCGGCGGGGACGTCAGGCAGAGGTCGAGTTCGCCCAGCCGCAGGCGTTCCAGCATGGCCTCGCCGTACGTCTGCACGAGCTGGAAGCGGACGCGCGGATACTCGGCGCGGAAGGCGCGCAGGAGGGAGGGGACGGTCTCGGGCCCGAGCGTGTGGAGGAACCCGAAGGCGACCCGCCCGCTGTCGGGATCGGCGTCGAGGCGTACGGACTCGGCGGACCGTTCCACCTCGGCGAGCGCCCGCTCGGCGGCGGCGCGGAAGGTGACCCCGGCGCGGGTGAGGCGGACGGCGCGGCCGTGGCGGGCGAAGAGGGCGACACCGAGATCGGCTTCGAGGCGGGCCAGCGCGCGGCTGAGCGTCGACTGCGGCATGCCCAACTCCTGGGCCGCGCGCGTCACATGCTCATGCCGCGCCACGGCCGCGAACTGCGCGAGGCGCGGTGCCAGCAGCGCGCCCCCGGACTCCGGGTCCGGCCCGGTACCGGCTGTGTCGGCCACCGTATATGCCCCCTCCACCTGCGCTCATGCACCAGTGCATCAATCATGCACGATCTGTGCATTGGACGCATAAATGTGGACGCCCCTACGGTCATGACATGTCACGCGCCGATACCGGGGCGGTCGCCGCGACCCGCGCGAACGCCCGAGCCCGAACGCAGGCCGCCACCACGGCCGATGACCGGCTCCGCCCCGGCTCCCCCGGCTACCGCCGCGCCAACCTCGCGTTGTTCGCCGCGGGACTGGCCACCTTCGCCCTGCTCTACTCCACGCAGGCGCTGCTGCCCGCCCTGTCCTCCGGCCTGTCGCTGAGCCCCGCGCGGGCCAGCCTCACCGTCTCGGCGACGACGGCCGCGCTGGCCGTCGCACTCCTGCCGGTCAGCGCCCTCAGCGAGAAGTACGGCCGTACGCCGGTGATGACGGCCTCCGTCTTCGCCGCCTCGCTGCTCGCCCTCGCCGTGCCCTTCGCGCCCAACCTGGCCGTCCTCGTCGCGCTGCGCGCCGTGCAGGGCGTGGCGCTCGCCGGGCTGCCCGCGACCGCGATGGCGTATCTCGCCGAGGAGGTCCACCCGGCCGCCGTCCCCTCCGCGATCGGCCTGTACGTGGCGGGCAACTCCATCGGCGGCATGAGCTCGCGCGTCGTCGGCGGGGTCCTCTCCGAGGCGTTCGGCTGGCGCGCCGCGCTCTTCGCCGTCGGCCTGTCGGCGCTGGCCTGCGCGGTCGCCTTCCGGCTGCTCGTGCCGCCCGCCCGGCACTTCACGCCGGGACCCGTGCGTCCGGCCGCGCTGTGGCGCACGGTCACCGGGCACCTCCGCGACCCGCTGCTGCGCGGCCTCTACGCGATCGGCCTGCTCTTCATGGCGGTCTTCGGCGCCGTCTACACCGTCCTCGGCTACCGGCTGACCGCCGTGCCCTTCGGCCTCTCCCAGACCGCCGTCGGCGCGATCTTCCTCGTCTACCTCGTCGGTACGGCCGCCTCCGCCGCGTCCGGCGCGCTCCTCGCCCGTACGGGCCTGCGCGGCGCCTTCACCGTCGCCGCCGTACTGTGCGCCGCCGGGCTGCTGCTCACCCTGTCCGGGTCCCTGGCCCTGATCCTGCTCGGGCTCGTCCTGGTCACGGCCGGTTTCTTCACCGGCCACTCGGCCGCCTCCGGCGCGGTCAGCCGGACGGCCCTCACGGGCCGCGCGCAGGCGTCCGCGCTCTACCTGACCGCGTACTACATCGGCAACAGCCTCGGCGGCACGCTCGGCGCCGGCGCGTTCCACGCCGGGGGGTGGGGCGCGACGGTGTCGCTCGCGCTGGCGACCGTCGGCGCCGTCGGGCTCGTCGCGGGCCTCGCGCTCAGGCGGCCGGGCGCCGCCACGCCGTGACGTCCAGCTTTCCGGTGGTGCCCAAGTCGACCATCATCGTGACGCGTTGGGGAGGGGCGTCCTTGACCGGCGTGATCTCCAGGTATTCGCCCGTGCTCGCCGCCACCGTGCTGTCCGTCACCGTGTTGCGCCACACCAGCACTGTCAACGCCCGCTGTCCCGGCCGCAGTTCGATACGTGTCGGGGCCGGGTCGTCGATGCCGGTCGTGATCGACAAGCCCTGATGGACCGTCACCTTCAGGCGCTCGCGTGCCTTGTCCAGGACATACGTCCGCGGGTAACCCTCCACCGTGCGCGGCGACTTCCCGCAGTTCGTCACGTAGACGGCCATCGCCCGCAGGCCCATCGCGGCGTCCGGTTCCTCACCGGTGACGGCCAGGCCGCCCTCCGGACACGGCGGTTCCGTCACCACCGGCGCCGACGCGGGGGGTGCCGAGTCCGTCGGCAGCCCCACGGCCGCCTCGGACCCCCCGTCCGTCCCGCACCCGCCCACCGCCAACACCGTTGCGGCCGCCGCCGCCACCGCCCACGTCCTCATCCCCACCATCCGCCGATCCTGACACATCCCCGGGGAGCCCCTCCGGGGCGGTGAGCCGATCTTCTACGGGGCGCGGCCCCGGACGCCCCTTCCACCCGGGGCGGTGGGTCGATCCTTTAAGGGGCGCGGGGAACTGCGCGGCCAGCCCCCACCGGGCCGGTGGTCCGGAGACAACCGAACTGCCCCTCTGGGGCCGGTGGTGACGTGCACGCACGTCGTGGCTTGTCGCGCAGTTCCCCGCGCCCCTAAAGGCCAGGCCCTGCGCAAAGGCACCGCGCCACCGGCGCCCCTAAAGGCCAGGCCCTGCGCAGAGGCACCGCGCCTCCCCGCGCCCCTAAAAACCAGGCCCTGCGCAAAGGCAGCGGGCTCGGCGCGGGGGCCTAGACGATGCGGTCGAGGATGATCGGGCGGGGGGAGAAGGAGGCACCCTCCGGGGCAACGGAGAAGGAGCCGTCGAGGGCTTCCTCCGCGTACGGGAACTTTTCCGGCGTGTCGGTGTGGAGGGTCAGGAGGGGCTGGCCCGCTACGACGGAGTCGCCCGGTTTGGCGTGCAGCTCGACCCCGGCCCCCGCCTGGACGGAGTCCTCCTTGCGGGCGCGGCCGGCGCCGAGCCGCCAGGCGGCGACACCGACGGCGTAGGCGTCGAGGGAGGTGAGGACGCCGGAGGCGGGCGCGGGGACGACGAGGGTTTCGCGGGCCACCGGGAGCGGAGCGGAAGGGTCACCGCCCTGGGCGCGGATCATGCGGCGCCAGACGTCCATGGCGGAGCCGTCGGCGAGCGCCTTGGCGGGGTCGGCGTCGGGAAGCCCGGCGGCGGCCAGCATCTCCCGGGCGAGCGCCAGGGTCAGCTCGACGACATCGGCGGGGCCGCCACCGGCCAGCACCTCGACGGATTCGCGGACTTCGAGCGCGTTGCCCGCGGTGAGCCCGAGGGGTACGGACATGTCGGTGAGCAGGGCGACCGTGCGGACGCCGTGGTCGGTGCCGAGCCCGACCATGGTGGACGCCAACTCCCGTGCGTCCTCAAGGGACTTCATGAAGGCGCCGGAGCCGACCTTGACGTCGAGCACGAGCGACCCGGTGCCCTCGGCGATCTTCTTGGACATGATCGAGGAGGCGATCAGCGGGATGGCCTCGACCGTCCCGGTCACGTCGCGCAGCGCGTACAGCTTCTTGTCGGCGGGCGCGAGCCCGTCCCCGGCGGCGCAGATGACGGCGCCGACGTCGTCCAGGACGGCCAGCATCTCCTCGTTGGAGATCGAGGCGCGCCAGCCGGGGATGGATTCGAGCTTGTCGAGGGTGCCCCCGGTGTGGCCGAGGCCGCGCCCGGAGAGCTGCGGGACGGCGGCGCCGCACGCGGCGACCAGCGGGGCCAGCGGCAGCGTGATCTTGTCGCCGACGCCGCCGGTGGAGTGCTTGTCCGCGGTGGGGCGGGTGAGCGCCGAGAAGTCCATCCGCTCACCGGAGTTGATCATCGCGGCGGTCCAGCGGGCGATCTCGGCGCGGTCCATGCCGTTGAGCAGGATGGCCATGGCGAGCGCCGACATCTGCTCGTCGGCGACGGCACCGCGCGTGTAGGCGTCGATGACCCAGTCGATCTGGTCGTCGCTCAGCCTCTGGCGGTCCCGCTTGGTACGGATGACGGAAATGACGTCCACGAATAGTCCTAGCGGTGTAGCGGTTCAACCGCGTCAGCGGTTCAGGTCTTCCGGGCCGAACGCGTCCGGCAGGATCTCACTCATCGGCCGGATGCCGCCCGCGGTGTCGACCAGCAGGCCGGGCCCGCCGTTCTCCCACAGCAGTTGGCGGCACCGCCCGCACGGCATCAACAGGTTGCCGCGCAGGTCGGAGCAGGTGAAGGCGGTCAGTCTGCCGCCGCCCGAGGCGTGCAGCGCCGAGACCAGCCCGCACTCGGCGCACAGCGCGACCCCGTACGCGGCGTTCTCGACGTTGCAGCCGACGACCGTACGGACCGTGCCGTCGTCGGCGACGGCCAGCGCCGCGGCGCCGACCGGGAAACCGGAGTAGGGCGCGTACGCCTTCTCCATGATCTCCCGGGCGGCGGACCGCAGGCGGTCCCAGTCGACGGCGGCCGGGTCGGTGACGGGAGGCGTCATCCGCCCTCCCCCTTCCGGTACGGGACCCCGTCCGCCTTCGGCATGCGCAGCCGCTGTGCGGACAGGCCCATGACGAGCAGCGTGGCGACGTACGGCGTGGCCTGGACGACCTCGTCGGGGACGGAGTCGGTCAGCGCGTACCAGACGGCCAGCAGCACGGCGAAGCCCAGGGCGACGGCGGCGGGCACGTAGGACTTGCGGAAGAACTTCCAGGCGGCCATGGCCAGCAGCAGCAGCGCGAGCAGGAGCAGCAGGGCGTGCACGGAGGAGCTGCCGTTGCGGAGCTGGAGGCTGTCGGCGTATCCGAACAGGCCCGCGCCCATGGCGAGTCCGCCGGGGCGCCAGTTGCCGAAGATCATGGCGGCGAGACCGATGTAGCCGCGTCCGCCGGTCTGGCCCGCGAGGTAGAAGTGCGTGCCGATGGCGAGGAAGACGCCGCCGAGTCCGGCGAGGCCGCCGGAGACGATGACGGCCATGTACTTGTAGAAGTACACGTTGACGCCGAGGGATTCGGCGGCGACCGGGTTCTCGCCGCAGGACCGCAGCCGCAGGCCGAAGGCGGTGCGCCACAGTACGAAGAAGGTGGCGACGAAGAGCACCAGCGTGAGGATGGTCAGCGACGAGATGTGCGTGACCAGGCCGCCGAGGATGCCCGCCACGTCGGAGATCAGGAACCAGTGGTGGTTCTCGACGGTGGCCAGCCAGTGCGAGAGTCCGGGCACGGTGAAGGACTTGATGGAGTCCATCGGCGGGGACTGCTTGGGGCTGCCGCCCTTGGAGGCCGCCTCGCCGACGGTGAACCAGCGCTTGGCGAGGTACGCGGTGACGCCGGTGGCGAGGATGTTCATGGCGACACCGGCGATGATGTGGTCGACGCCGAAGGTGACGGTGACGATCGCGTGCACGAGGCCGCCCGCCGCGCCGCCGAGCACACCGGCCAGGACGGCGAGCCACGGGTCGGTCTGCCAGCCCACCGCCGCGCCGAAGAAGGCGCCGAGGATCATCATGCCCTCGAGGCCGATGTTGACCACACCGGCCCGCTCGGACCACAGGCCGGCGAGTCCTGCCAGGCCGATCGGTACGGCGCCGGCGAGCGCTCCGGCGATCTGGCCGTCGGAGGTGATGTCGTTCGCGCCGGTGATGATCCGGACCAGGGAGACGACGATCAGCGCGGCGGCGATCATCAGCAGGATCACCGGGAAGGTGATCTTGAGCCGGGGCGCCTTGCCGCCGTTGGTCACGCGCGGCGCGGCCGGCGGCGGGGTCTGGGTAGCGGTGGCAGTCACGCCGTCACCTCCTGCTTGTCGTCGGGGCCGGAGTCGGGGCCATTGCCGGTGCCGTTGCCGGTGCCGTTACCTGAACCGTTGCCGGTGCCGGGGCCTGTTCCGTTGCCCGGACCGGACGCCGCGGCGAGTTCCGCGCCCACCTGGCGCTGCTGGCGGGTGATGCCGTAGCGGCGGACCAGTTCGTAGGCGATGACGACGGCCAGGACGATGACGCCCTGGATGACGCCGACGATCTCCTTGTCGTACCCCTCGAACTCCAGGCCGTTGGAGGCCCGCTCAAGGAAGGCCCAGAGCAGGGCGCCGATGCCGATGCCGATCGGGTTGTTGCGGCCGAGCAGGGCGACCGCGATACCGGTGAAGCCGATACCGGTCGGGAAGTCCGTGCCGTACTCGTACGACTGGTTGAGCAGGGTCGGCATGCCGACGAGTCCGGCCATCGCGCCGGAGATCAGCATGCTGGTGACGACCATCTTCTTGACGCTGACGCCGCTGGCCTCGGCGGCGGACTCCGAGCGGCCGACCGCGCGCAGGTCGAAGCCGAAGCGGGTGCGCGAGAGCACGAACCAGTAGATGACACCGGCCAGCACCGCGAAGACGATGAAGCCGAAGACCGGGTCGGTGGAGGTGGTGAAGTTGAACAGGTGGCTGGAGGACGGCAGCGGCTTGGTGGAGATCATGTTCGCCGCTTTGTCGGTGACGCCGAGCCGTCCGTCGCGCAGGAAGTAGCCGATCACGATGCCCGCGAGGGAGTTCAGCATGATCGTGGAGATGACCTCGCTGACCCCCCGGGTCACCTTGAGGACACCCGCGATGGCCGCCCACAGCGCGCCGACGACCATGGCGGTGAGGATGATGACCGGGATCTGGATGATGCCGGGGATCGACATCGCGCCGCCCGCGGCGGCGGCGAAGAAGGCCGCGAGCCGGTACTGGCCGTCCACACCGATGTTGAACAGGTTCATCCGGAAGCCGACCGCCACCGCGAGACCCGCGAGGTAGTACGTGGTCGCCTTGTTGAGGATGTAGACCTGGCTGTCGGTCTTGCTGCCGTAGTTCACCATCACGTCGAACGCGTGGAACGGCTCCTTGCCGGTGGCCAGCAGCACCAGGGCGGTGACCACCAGCGCGCCGACGACGGCGAGCACAGGGGCGGCGACGCCCAGGGCCAGCCGGTCCTTGTCGAACTTCTTCATCGGTCCTCTCCCCCGAGCTTCTTGGGCCGGTCCTCTGAAACGGCCGAGGTGTCGGTCCCGGCCCCGTGTTCGAGATGGCCGCTGGCGGCACCGGTCATCGCGGATCCCAGCTCTTCCGGGGTGATGGTGGCGGGGTCGGCGTCGGCGACGAGCCGTCCCCGGTACATGACGCGCAGAGTGTCGGACAGGCCGATCAGCTCGTCGAGGTCGGCGGAGATCAGCAGCACCGCCAGACCCTCGCGGCGAGCCTCACGGATCTGGTCCCAGATCTGCGCCTGCGCGCCGACGTCCACGCCCCGGGTGGGGTGCGCGGCGATCAGCAGCTTGGGCAGGTGGCTCATCTCGCGGCCGACGATCAGCTTCTGCTGGTTGCCGCCGGACAGCGAGGCCGCGGTGACCTCGATGCCGGGGGTACGGACGTCGTACTCCTCGACGATCCGCTCGGTGTCGCGGCGGGCGGCGCCGGAGTCGATCAGGAAGCCGCGGCTGTTGGGGCGCTCGGTGACATGGCCGAGGATGCGGTTCTCCCACAGCGGCGCTTCCAGCAGCAGGCCGTGCCGGTGCCGGTCCTCGGGGATGTAGCCGATGCCGTCCTCGCGCCGCTTGCGGGTCGGCACGTGGGCGATGTCGCTGCCGTCGAGCACGAGGCCGCCGGAGTCCAGCTCCCGCATGCCCATGATGGCCTCGACCAGTTCGGCCTGGCCGTTGCCCTCGACGCCCGCGATGCCGAGGATCTCGCCCTTGTGGATGGTGAAGGAGATGTCGTCGAGCACCTTGCGCTCGATGCCGTCGAGGTCGACGGTGCCCAGCCGCAGCCCGTCCACGGTGAGCATCGGCTCGGTGGTGACGGTCGACTCGCGGGTCTCGGGCGAGGGCAGTTCGCTGCCGACCATCAGCTCGGCGAGCTGCTTGGCCGTGGTGGTCCCCGGGTCCGCCTCGCCGACGGTGGTGCCGCGCCGGATGACGGTGATGACGTCGGCGACCGACAGCACCTCGCCGAGCTTGTGCGAGATGAAGATGACGGTCAGGCCCTCGGCCTTCAGTCCGCGCAGGTTCTCGAAGAGCGCGTCGACCTCCTGCGGCACCAGGACGGCGGTCGGCTCGTCCAGGATCAGCGTGCGGGCGCCGCGGTAGAGGACCTTGAGGATCTCCACCCGCTGCCGGTCGGCGACGCCCAGGTCCTCGACCAGGACGTCGGGGCGTACGCCGAGGCCGTAGGCGTCGGACAGCTCCTTGATCCGGGCGCGGGCCCTGCCGCCGATGCCGTGCAGGCCCTCGCTGCCGAGGACGGTGTTCTCCAGCACGGTGAGGTTGTCGGCGAGCATGAAGTGCTGGTGCACCATGCCGATCCCGCGGGCGATGGCGTCGCCGGGGTCGCCGAGCGTCACCACCTCGCCGTCGATGGCGATGGTGCCCTCGTCGGGCTTCTGCATGCCGTAGAGGATCTTCATCAGGGTGGACTTGCCGGCGCCGTTCTCGCCCACGAGGGCGTGCACGGTGCCGCTGCGCACAGTGATGTCGATGTCGTGGTTGGCGACGACGCCGGGGAACCGCTTGGTGATGCCGCGCAGTTCGACGGCGGGCGGCGCGGCGGACCGGCCGGGGGCCGGGGCGGCGGGTGGACTCGTGGACGCGTTGATGACGCACTCTCCTGGGGGGAAAGGCTCGGAGCGGCAGGGCGGGTGGGGTGAAGGTATCGCGTGAACGTATCGCGGAAATGGCACTCTACGCGCGTAGTTGTGTTCATTCCACAGGCTGGGGACCACGGGATTCCGACAGGACGGTTCCTGGGTTTTCCGGGTGTTCCCGGATGGTTCCGCACAGTGATCGAGGCTCGGCGGGGGGCGCCGCAGCATCCCCCCGCCGAGCCTCGCGAACCGGTTGTCGTACCGCCGGTCCAGCGGGGACCCGTGGCCGGGTCCCCGGCTTACGTCACGGCTTCGAGCTCACCTTGATCGCGCCCGAGACGATCTTCTGCTTGGCCGCGTCGAGCTGCGACTGGATGTCGGCGATGAAACCGCCGGACGTCGCCAGCGACACACCGTCGTTGGCCAGGTCGTACGTGTTGGTGCCGGTCTTGGCCTTGCCCTCGTGCACCGACTTGATCAGGTCGTACGTGGCCACGTCGACGTTCTTGACCGCCGAGGTCAGGATGTGGTCCTTGTACTTGGCCAGGGCCGGGTCCTCGTACTGGTCGGAGTCCACGCCGATCGCCCAGGCGCCGGCCTTGCCCGCCACCGCCTGGATCGCGCCGTCACCGGACAGACCGGCGGCGGTGTAGATCACGTCCACGCCGCTGTCGAGCATGCCCTGCGCCTTGCCCTGCGCCGACGTCGGGTCGTTGAAGCCCTTGGTGTCGGTCTCGTACAGGTACTGGCGGGTGAGCTGGACCGACGGCTTGGTGTCCTTGACGCCCTGGGCGAAGCCCGCGTCGAAGGTGCCGATCAGGGTGTTGTGCACACCGCCGATGAAGCCGACCTTGTTGGTCTTGGTCTTCAGGGCCGCGGCCACACCGGCGAGGTACGAGCTCTGCTCGGTGGCGAAGACCATGGAGTCGACGTTGGGCAGGTCCACGACCGAGTCGACGATGCCGAAGGTCACCTTGGGGTACTTCTTGGCGATCTTCGTGACCGAGTCGCCGTAGGTGAAGCCGACCGCCACGACGGGGTTGTAGCCGCCGCCCGCGAGGAGGTCGAGGCGCTGCTCGCGGTCGGACTCCGTCTCGCCGTTGCTGGCGGTCTGGTCCTTCGACCCGATCTTGAACTCCTTGACGGCCTTGTCCATGCCGCGGGCCGCGGAGTCGTTGAAGGAGTGGTCGCCACGGCCGCCGACGTCGAAGGCGAGACCGACGCCCTTGTCCTTGCCGCTGTCCGAGGAGCTGCTGCTGCCGCACGCGGTGGCAGTGAGCCCCAGAGTCGCGGACACCATACCCGCGACGATGATCTTGGATACCCGGCGCAAGAGGGTCCCCTTCAGTCTGAAGCGCCCCGTCCGGCGCTGGCTAAGCGGGAGCTTAACGCGCGTAGATGTCAGGTAAAGACCGAATGACGGCCCGTTATCGGATCGACGCATTTCAGCCAGGTGACGGACCGGTAGCGGGGGGTTCACCCGGTGTCAGGACAGCAGGACAGCCGCCGTGAAAAGCTCCACGCCGACCGCGATCGCCCCCTCGTCCACGTCGAAATCGCCCTGGTGCAGATCGCGCTTGGCGGTGTCGCCGACCGGCCGCACGCCGAGCCGGGCCAGCGCGCCCGGCACCCGCTCCAGATACCAGGAGAAGTCCTCGCCGCCCAGGCTCTGCTCGGTGTCCTCGACCGCGTGCAGGCCGTAGCGCGCGGTCATCGCGTCCCGCAGCAGCTCCACCGAGACCGCCTCGTTGACCACCGGCGGCACACCGCGCTGGTAGGTGATCTCGCACTTCGCCCGGTACATCGCCGTGATCTGGTCGATCACCTCGTGCACCAGGTCGGGTGCGTCGTGCCAGGCCGTCAGGTCCAGGCAGCGGACGGTGCCCTCCAGCTCCGCGTACTGCGGGATGACGTTGGCCGCGTGCCCGGCCTGGATGCGGCCCCACACGATGCTCAGCCCGGACCTGGGGTCCACGCGCCTGGCCAGTACGGCGGGCAGTTCGGCGGCGAGCTTCGCGGTGGCCATCACCAGGTCGGTGGTCAGATGCGGGCGGGCGCTGTGTCCGCCGGGGCCCTCCAGCGTCAGGGTCAGCCGGTCGGCGGCCGAGGTGATCGGCCCCTGGCGCAGCCCGATCCTGCCGACCTCCACCTTGGGGTCGCAGTGCACCGCGAGGATACGGTCGACGCCGTCGAGCACGTTCGCCTTGATCGCGTCCAGCGCGCCGCCGGGCATGATCTCCTCGGCCGCCTGGAACACCAGCCGCACCGGGCGCGGGAGCGCGCCCCGCTTGTCCAGCTCCGCGAGGACCAGGCCGGCGCCGAGCACGATCGTGGTGTGCACGTCGTGGCCGCACGCGTGCGCCCGGCCCTCGACCGTCGAGCGGTACTCCACGGTCTTGGTGTCGGGCACCGGCAGCGCGTCCAGGTCGGCGCGCAGGGCGAGGCGGGGGCGCTGGGAGCGTGCCGCGCCGGTGTCTTCGCCGCTGCCGCTGCCGCTGTCGTCCGTGTCGCCGATGTCGCACACCAGTCCGGTCCCGCCGGGCAGCACCCGCGGGCTCAGCCCCGCGCGCTCCAGCCGCGCCCTGATCTGCTCGGTCGTCCGGAACTCCTGCCGCCCCAATTCGGGGTTCCTGTGCAGGTCACGGCGGAAGGCGATCAGCTCGGCGCGCAGCGCGTCGTCCACGACGGTCTCGGCGAGACCGGACAGCACAGCCGCGGTCAGCCCGTCGGACGGCGGTGTAGGTGAATCGTTCACCTCAGTCAGCGTAGGGCCCATCACCGGCTCCTCTTACGTGATCGGGAAAGTTTTTGTCCTGCGGGAGGAGAAGAAGTCGCCCGATCGGCGCATACCCAGTCACCCTCGGGGGTAAGAAAACTTTTTAGGTCTCTTACACCCATACTGGCTCAACGAGCCGTCCCACGCGAGGCAACGCGACCGTCTCCGACGACCCCCGCCTCACGGGTGAGACCCCTCACCTTACGACCCTCGTGTTACGGCAACGTGTGCCGCCCGCCCTCCGCGGCCACGGTCCGGTGACGGTCGCCGGCCTCCGGCCGCCACGGCGTGGCATTCGGCCGGGGCTCAGGTGTCGGAGGGGCGGGGGCCCAGGAGGCGGGTGTAGAGGTCGAGGAGGGGGGCGGACTCGGTCTGCCAGGACCATTGGCGGAGGATGTCGGTGCGGTCGTATGCCTTGCGGTAGCGGCGCGGGTTGGTGAGGACGGCGCCGACCGCGCGGACGAAGTCGGCGGTGTCGCGGGCGCGGAAGACCTCGCCGTTGCCGAGTTCGAGGGTGGCGGCGGCCATGGCGCGGACGTCGCTGACGACCACGGGCAGCCGGGCGTGGGCGTATTCGAAGTAGCGGGTGGCCAGCACCGTTTGGTGGTGCGGGAGTTGGTGGACGGGCAGGACGCCGATGTCGGCGGAGGCGAGGAAGCGCGGGATCTCGGCGACGGGGACGTACGGGAGGACGTGCAGCCGTCCGTGGACGCCGAGTTGGGCGGCGCGCTCGCGCAGTTCGCGCAGGTGCGGGTGGCCGGGGTCGGGCACGACGAAGGCGGCGTGCAGGTCGTACAGCTTGGGCAGCGCCTCCACGACGGTGGCCGGGCCGCGGTCCGGGGTGACGGGTCCTGTGTGCACCAACAGCGGGATGTCGGGCGCCAGATGGCAGCGCGCCCTGATGCCCGCGGGGTGCGCGGCGACGGAGGCGGCGGCCAGCGGCGGGGCGTTGCGGACCACGGCGGGCGTGGCCGACAGCCGGTGCCGTGCGCGCAACTCCCTTGCCAGGCCCTCGCCGACGGTGACGACGCCGTCGGCCTCGGGCGCGAAGGTCCGTTCGTACGCCTCGCCCGCCACGGCCGCGCGGCGGGAGGCGGCCGGGGTGCGCGGCGGCGCGTCCCACACGACCTCGATACGGTGCCCCGCCCCTTCGGCCCGCAGCGCCGCGCGGGTGGCGACGCCGAGCGCCCGGTGGCCGAGCGCGTGGATCAGATGCGGGCGGACGGCGTCCAGCACCGGGCCGTACGCGACCTCCTCGTCCAGCAGGCCGGGGTCGAGGCGGCGCCACGCGCGGCGGCCGAGCAGCAGCCGCAGCGTCTCGGTGACGAAGTTGTCCAGCCGGGCCGTCGGGCTTTTGCGGCGGCGGACCGCCGCCAGGTACTGCGCCGCGCGCAGCCGTGTCCATCCGGCCCGCAGTCCGTGCCGCAGCCACGCCAGCGCGTGGCCCGTGCGGGCCGCCGCGAGCAGCGGCAGCGCCCGGTGCACGACGTCCAGTTCGGCGGTGCGGGTGACGAGCACCGCGCGCTCGGCCGTCACCAGTGCCGTGCGGTGGTCGTACGCCGCCGCGCTCCGGTACGCCAGCGGCCAGCGCAGCCCGGGTCTCGGCCGCCGCACCCGGTGCGCGCCGAGTACGCCGCGCACGGCGACCTTCCGTACGTCCACGCCCTTCGGCGTCACCGTCGCCGGTGCCCTGCCGATCAGCGTGACCCGATAGCCCGCCGCCCGCGCCGCGTCCGCCACCCTCAGGGCACGCGAGTCGCCGTCCAATCCACCGGGGTCGCCTCCGGCGAGGATCGCTACGTGGGCCGGGGCCCTTAAACCCTCCGTCATTCCCGAAGCCAACCTCACGGGGGTGATCATTTGGTTACGTCAGCCTTGACGTGAGGCGAACGAGGCTGAACCGCCGCCCCGTTGGCTCCACCGGCCGGTGGTCAGACAACAGCCGGATCGCCCCGCTGGGGCCGGGGGGGGGACGTGCAGCCACGTCTCGGCCGCCCGCGCAGTTCCTCCCCCGGCTACCGCTGGGAGGTGCCCCCAGCGCCCCAAAAAGATCGGCTCGCCCCACAGCGTCAGCGCGGCTCGCGGCGGCGCGGAGTCGTGGCCGCCCAGAGGAGGAGGGCGGCCAGGCTCAGGGCGGCGCCGAGGGCGCAGACGGCGGGCCAGCCCGCGGCGGCGTAGAGGGTGGTGGCGGCGAAGGCGCCGGAGGCGCTGCCGAGGGAGTAGAAGACCATGTACCCGCCGATGAGGCGGCTGCCGGCTTCGGGGCGGAAGGCGTGGACGAGGGTCTGGTTGGTGACGTGGACGGCCTGTACGGCGAGGTCGAGGACGATGACGCCGACGGCGAGGGCCCAGAGGGACTGGCGGGTGAAGGCGAGGGGGAGCCAGGAGGCGGTGAGCAGGGTCAGGGCGATGCCGGTGGTGCGCTGGGACAGGCCGCGGTCGTTGAGGCGGCCGGCCGCGGTGGCGGCCAGGGCGCCGGCGGCCCCGGCCAGGCCGAAGGCGCCGATCGCGGTGTGGGACAAGGAGAGCGGGGGTTCGCTGAGCGGCAGCGCGACGCTGCTCCACAGGACGCTGAAGGCGGCGAAGACCAGGAGCGCGAGCAGGGCTCGTATCCGGAGCAGGCGTTCCCGCGCGAACAGCGTGACGGTGGAGCGCAGCAGCCGCCCGTATCCCCCGGACGTTCGCGGAGCGCCGGGACGGGACGGCAGCAGGCGGTGCAGGGCCAGGGCGAGCGCGCAGGTCAGGACGGCGGAGGTGAGGTAGACCGAGCGCCAGCCCGCGAGGTCGGCCAGGACGCCGGAGGCGGTACGGGCGAGCAGGATGCCGGTGACCACGCCGCTGGTCACCAGGCCGACGACGCGCCCGCGTTCGCCGGGCGGAGCCAGCGACGCGGCGAAGGCGACGAGCGTCTGGGTGACCACCGCGAGCAGTCCCACGGCGGCGAGCCCCACGAGCAGGAGCGCCGCGTCGCCCGCCGTGCCGACCGCCGTCAACGCCCCTGCCAGGAGCAGGAGTTGTGCCACGACGAGGCGTCTGCGGTCGAGCAGGTCGCCGAGCGGTACGAGGAAGAAGAGGCCGAGGCCGTAACCGACCTGGGTCAGGGTCACGATCGCGCCGACCGTCGCCGTACCGATCGAGAAGTCGCGGCCCAGGGTGACCAGGAGGGGCTGCGCGAAGTAGACGTTGGCCACGGAGGTGCCGCAGGCGACCGCGAAGAGCAGGGTGACGCCTCGGGTCAGCGTGAATCCGGGTTTCGCCGCGCCGGGCCCCGCGCTCCGCGCCGTATCGACAGGACCGGCCTCCCCCACGACCTCGCACGCTCGTCCCACGCCACGCCCTCCCTCGCTGGTTTCATCTTGCTACCAGGTGGACCATAGGCCGATCCGGTAGCATGATGCAACCAGGATGGAACACGTCACAGAGGGAGGGCGAGATGGTGGAGCGGACCCGCTTCGACGACAGCGACTGCCCCGTCGCGCGCTCGGTCGACACCATCGGGGACTGGTGGTCCCTGCTGATCGTGCGGGACGCCTTCGACGGCAGCCGCCGCTTCGGGGAGTTCCAGCGCGGTCTCGGCGTCGCGAAGAACATCCTCACCGCCCGCCTGCGCTCGCTGGTCGCCGCCGGAGTGCTCGACACCGTCCCCGCCTCGGACGGCAGCGCCTACCGCGAGTACGTACTGACGCCGAAGGGCAAGGACCTGTTCCCCGTCGTCGTCGCGCTGCGGCAGTGGGGCGAGCGCAATCTCTTCGCCCCCGACGAGCCGCACTCGGAGCTAACCGACCTCCGCCAGGGACGTCCCCTGCGCACGCTGGAGGTCCACGCCGCGGACGGGCGGCGGCTCGACGCCGACGACACCGCCGTCACCAAAGTCACCAAGGTCCCCTGAAACGGCGGGACTTGAGCCGGACCCGGGGCCCTGGGCCTCAGGCGGGACCCGGGGACCTGGGGCTCAAGCCGGGCTCGGGACTTAGGCGGGACCCGGGACTCAGGCCGGGCTCGGGGACTCGGCCCCGTTCAGGCCGTGCAGGTCACGGGCCGAGTGGTTGATGCCGGTCAGGAAGGTGTGGGCGCGCGGCGAGGCGGCGGCCGTCAGCCACTCCTGGTCGATGTCGATGACGACGATACGGACTCCCGTACCGCCGAGCGCGAGCGGCAGCGTGTGCACGACCGTGGACG
Source organism: Streptomyces sp. NPDC088910 (assembly GCF_044749865.1). NCBI lineage: Bacteria > Bacillati > Actinomycetota > Actinomycetes > Kitasatosporales > Streptomycetaceae > Streptomyces > Streptomyces sp. NPDC088910. Next base: position 399,186 of record NZ_JBIVIV010000007.1, on the reverse strand, counting down.
GGAAGGACAGGACGGTACGGCCGATCGGGCCGCGGCGGGCGACGAGTTCGAGCGGGAGGTCGGGCCGGACGATCTCCAGGCCGGTCTCGGCGGCGAGCCGGTGGAGCTTGTCGACGGCCTCGCGGCGGTGCGCGAAGTACCGCTTGGCGCCGTGCCGTTCGGCGAGCGAGCGGACGACGGCGAGGTACCGCTCGGGGTCGACGACGCCGGTCTCGACGAGGGAGGTGCCGATCAGGTCGGTGCCCGCCAGCGTGCGCGGCGGCCCGAAGCGGCTGCGGGTCCAGGCGAAGCGGTTGGTGCGCAGCGCCATCCCCGGAGGCGGCGTCGCGGGCATCGCGCTGAAGAGTTCGACATGGCGCCGCTTGCCGGGCGTCAGGCGGCGGCGGGCCGCGGAGGAGAAGATCCCGAAGGCCGCGTCGACGGGCGAACGGCGCCGCCCCGAGCGGTGCCAGCGCACCAACCGGCCGCCTCTGGAGAGGATTTCGGTGAACTCCATGGTCGCGGTGCCGTCGTCCACGACGGTCAGCTCACGGGCGCGGCACAGCGGGAGCAGCACCTGGACGAGCCGTGAGAACGGGTCGCCGATCACGAGGTGCTCGACCCGGAAGAGCAGCGGCGCGAGCGAGACCGCCGTACGCAGGAGGCCGCCGCGGCTGCCGCGGGCCTCGAACCAGCGGACCACCGCGCCTTCGTCGCGGGCGAGTTCGGCCATGCGGCGCAGTTGGCCGCGGCTGGTGGGGTCGACCGGGGACAGGACGACGACGGTGAGCGGTCGCGCGACCGGTTCCGGTCCGGCGGGTACCGCCGGTTCACCGGTGGTGCGGGCGGCGGGGACGGTGGGCGGATGGATGTGCGCCCACTCCAGGACGTTGAGGAGCTGGACGGGTGACTCGACGAGCGCGACGGCGCCGATACCCGGTGCGGGCACCTGCCCGGCCGCGACTGCGGGCTTACCGGTCATGGCCGTTCCCCTTTTCCTCTGCGGTTGTGCGCGGGACCGGGAGACCCGAAGGTCCCGCGGTCCCGCCGGTCCTGGTCAGTGATCCCCGCCGCCCTTCCGGGGTCAGACGGCGGCGGGTGCCTCGACGCCCGCGGCCTCGGACTCGGCGACGACGCCCGCGACGCGGCGCAGCTTCTTCATCGGGCCGAGCTCGCCCTCGTAGACCTTCTTGACGCCGTCGCCGAGGGAGGTCTCGATGATCCGGATGTCGCGCACCAGGCGCTCCAGGCCGGTCGACTCGACCGAGGCGGCCTGGTCGGAGCCCCACATGGCGCGGTCGAGGGTGATGTGCCGCTCGACGAAGACGGCGCCGAGCGCGACCGCGGCGAGCGTGGTCTGGAGGCCGACCTCGTGGCCGGAGTAGCCGACGGGCACGTTCGGGTACTCGGACTGGAGGGTGTTGATCATGCGCAGGTTCAGCTCTTCGTGCTTGGCCGGGTACGTCGACGTGGCGTGGCACAGCACGATGTTGTCGCTGCCGAGCACCTCGACCGCGTGCCGGATCTGCTTCGGCGTGGACATGCCGGTGGACAGGATCACGGTGCGGCCGGTGCCGCGCAGGGCGCGCAGCAGGTCGTCGTCGGTCAGGCAGGCGGAGGCCACCTTGTGGGCGGGCACGTCGAACTTCTCCAGGAAGGCGACGGACTCGACGTCCCACGGGGAGGCGAACCAGTCGATGCCGCGCTTGCGGCAGTACTCGTCGATCGACCGGTAGCCGGCCTCGTCGAACTCGACGCGGTGCCGGTAGTCGATGTACGTCATACGGCCCCAGGGGGTGTCGCGCTCGATCTCCCACTGGTCGCGCGGGGTGCAGATCTCCGGGGTGCGCTTCTGGAACTTGACCGCGTCGCAGCCCGCGGCGACGGCCGCGTCGATCAGTGCGAACGCGTTCTCCAGGTCGCCGTTGTGGTTGATGCCGATCTCGCCGGTGACGTAGACGGGCTGTCCGTTGCCGATGTGGCGGGAGCCGACGCGGCGGAGGTTTGCGGGGATGGATGTGGTCACGAGGGTGTTCCTTACGGGTTGGGACTGTCGGGGGGATGGATGTGTGCCGCCGGCGCGGCCGGGGTCGGCGGTCGCCGGCGGCTGCTTGTCAGCGGGCGAGAGTGGGGCCCAGCAGCCAGGCGGCGATCTCTCTGATCGCGCCGTGACCGCCCTGGGCGGTGGTGATGGCGCGGGCCGAGGCGCGGACCACGTCGTGGGCACCGGCGACGGCGACGGGCCAGCCGACCAGGCCGAAGCACGGCAGGTCGTTGACGTCGTTGCCCGCGTAGAGCACCCGCTCGGGCGCGATGCCGTTCTCCTCGCACCACTGCTTGAGGGCGAGGTCCTTGCGGTCGATGCCGTGCAGCACGGGGACCTTGAGCTTGCGGGCCCGTGCGGCGACGACCGGGTTGGTCTCGGTGGACAGGATGAGGACGGGCATTCCGGCGCGGCGCAGGGCCGCGACGCCGAGGCCGTCACCGCGGTGCACGGTGACCGACTCGTGCCCGTCGGCGTCGATCAGCACCCGGTCGTCGGTCTGGGTGCCGTCGAAGTCGAGGACGACCGCGTCGACGTCGCCCCAGCCGGGGGTCGTCGTGCGCGGGTCGAGCAGCGGCGCGAGGGCGCGGGCCCGTTCGAGGTCGGCGGGTTCGTCGATCTCCAGCACGCGGGCCGGGTCGGTGCGCACCAGGGCGGTCCTGCCGAAGAAGCGGTGGTTCGCGGCGCGGAAGCCGTCGGCGCGCATCGCGTACGCGGTGCCGGTCTCCAGCAGGTCCTGCGGCCGGTCCTGGCGGCGCGGCCGGGTGGACTTGTCGTGGTTGACGCCGACGGCGCCCCCGGCGGCGGGCGCGGTGACGGCGGAGGCGGGTGCGGTGACGTCGGCCGTCCTGCCCGATGGGGCTTCCGCGGTCCCGTTCACGGACTCGTGCGACGTGTCGGCCGCCGCCGCGTCCCCGGCCTCGCGCCATATGAAGCCGTGGAAGGGGGCGACGGTGTGGGCGGTGTCCGCGCCGCCGTCCAGCACCGCGGCGGCGACGCCGTCGACCTCTTCCGCGGTGATGAACGGGCTGGTGCACTGGACGAGCAGGACGACGTCGGTGGCCGCGCCGCTCATCGCCTCGTGGGCGTCCATCGCGTGCAGCACCGCGGCCTCGCTGGTCGCGGTGTCGCCCGCGATCGCCGCCGGGCGCAGGACGACTTCGGCGCCCGCGGCGCGCGCGACCTCGGCGATGGAGGGGTCGTCGGTGGAGACGACGACCGCGGTCACCCGCCCGGCCTCGACGCAGGCCGCCACCGCCCGCGCCACCAGCGGCACCCCGCCCACCGGCGCCAGGTTCTTGCCGGGCACCCCCTTGGACCCCCCGCGCGCGGGGATGACGGCAAGGACGCTTCCGGCCGGGGTGGTGGATCGGTCGCTCATCGGGTGACTCCTGTCGTCTTTCGGGCCCGGCGGCCCCGGCGCCCCGCTCCCGCGAGGGGCTCTGTGCTTTCGCCGCGTATGCGGAGGACGGCCGCTCCAGGGGCGCGGGGAACCGCGCGCTCGGCCGGGAATCGCGTGCGGGCCGTCACAGCTGGCCCCAGCGGCGGATGGTGGGGGCGACGCGCTGGACGCCCTGGCGGTAGGCGGTGCGGGCGGAGTTGCGGACGAAGTCGCGGACCGCGCGGCGGACGGGGCCGGGGTCGCGCGGGGCGAGGCCGCCGACGGGTTCGCCCTTGGGGTCGAGGCCGTGGCGGGCGAGGACGCCGGGGAGGTAACCGGGGGCGGTGCGCAGCGTGTAGTACGGCGTGATCCGCGGCAGTTCGGGTTCGGCGAGCAGTGCCTGGACGCGGGCGCGCAGGGCGGCGAAGGGCGCGAGGGCGGCGACGCCGTGGGCCGCGGTCCAGTCGGGGTGGGCGTGCGGCACGTGGCCGTCGTCCAGTTCGTCCCAGGAGGCGAAGCAGCCGGAGCCGAGGAAGTGGTGGTTGCCGAGCGATTCGCGGATGCCGAGGTCGGTGAGGATCGCGGTCGGGATGCCCCGGTGCAGCGATTCGAGCGCGGCGGTCGAACTGACCGTGACCAGCAGGTCCGTACGGTCCAGGACGTCGGCCATGTTGCCGTAGACCAACTGGAGGTTGTCCGGCGGATCGAGGGCGGCGACCAGCTTCTGGTACGGGTGTTCCTCGATGTGCGTGGTGTGCTCGCCGGGCTTGCTGCGCAGCTTGACCAGCACCTCGCGCTCGGTGTGCCGCCGCGCGTGGTCGACAGTGCGGCGCAGCAGGTGCGTCCGGTCGGCCCGGCCCTCGGGCGCGGACGGCTGCACGGCGAAGGTGACGGTGAACGGCCGCTGGTCGTCGGGCCGGTACGGCTCGCCGCCGAGGAACGGCAGCGCGGTCTCGACGATGCTCGTGGTGCGGTAGCCGACGCCTTCGTACACATCCCTGAACCGCCGTGCGTCGTCGGCGCTGTTGGCGAGGACGACATCGGCCCCGGCGCGCAGCAGCAGACCGTCGGCGAGCTTCTCGTATACGACGCCGACGTATCCGGTGACGACCAGCGGTCGCTGCGGGCGGCCTTCCCAGGCGCGCGCGAAGCCGTGCAGGAGCGCCTGGACGGTGCCGCCGACGCAGGAGATGACGACCACGTCGCAGCTCTCCTCGTCGATGTCGGCCAGCATCTCGGCGGCGGTCGCCTCCTCCATGGAGTCGGCCGGAATACCGAGTTCCGCCAGTTGGCGGGGCGTGGGGGTGGCCCGGCCGCGCAGCAGCCGCGCGTCGAGTCGGGCCTCGGGGTCGATCCGGCGCGCGGTCAGCGCACCCCACTTCCACCGGGTGTCCGAGTCGGCGATCACAGTGACCCGCAATGGGCCGGGCTTACGTTTTGGCACGGCAAGACCTTAGGAAGCCGTTGAGTTCATCGTGCTAATTGGCGACCAACAGCAGGTAAACATAGAGCCGCCACTTAGCCGTCTGCCGTGGATAGGCCAGGAGTTCTCCGACCGGCAGAAGAGCCCGTGCGGGGCCTGCTTCATCGCTCCGACATCTGTCGTTTACCCAGATGTACGCTCGACGCAAAGCAAAAGGACAGGCAAACGCCCTAAGGTACGGCGGGTGGTCAAGCTCACCGTTATCGTGCCCTTTTTCAATGTGCAGCAATTCGTGCCCGACGCGCTGCGCAGTCTCCGTGCCAATGCACGCTCGGATTTCGAGTTCCTGCTGATGGACGACGGGTCGACCGACCGGACTCCGGAGCTTCTGGAGCAAGGGGTCGGCTCGCTGCCCGGCGCACGGATCATCCGGCGTGACCACACCGGGGTGGCGAGCCTGCGCAACGCGGGCATCGACGCGGCCAGGGGGACGTATCTGACGTTCCTCGACGGCGACGACTGGATGGCCCCGGGCTATCTGCCGCAACTGGTGCGGGCGATGGAGGAGTTGGACGTCGACTTCATCCGCACCGACCATGTGCAGTGCACCGGCAGCACCCGCAACATCATCCGGGCGCCGTACGGCCGCCGCGGTCAGCGGCTCGACCCGCGCGCGACGATCCTGCCCGCCGACCGCCCGACGCTGGTCGACTACCCGTACTCCTGGGCGGGCGCCTACCACCGGCGGATCGTGGACGAGGGGCTGCTGCACTTCCCCGAGCACCTGCGCACCGCCGAGGACCGGCCGTGGATCTGGCGGCTGCACCGCGAGGCGAAGTCCTGCGCGGTGCTCGGCCTGCTGGGCGTCTACTACCGGCGCGGCGTGGCCAGTTCGCTCACCCAGATCGGTGACATCCGGCAGCTCGACTTCGTCCGCTCCTTCGACCAGGTCATCGCGGAGATCACCGCGGACCGGGACGCGGAGCTGTTCCTGCCCAAGGCGGTCCGCACCTACTGCGCGATCATCGCCCACCACCTCGACAACATCGACCGCTTCGAGCCCGTGCTGGCCCGCAAGCTCAAGGCGATCAGCGCCGCCGCGCTGAACCGGCTGCCGCACGACGTGCTCACCGACGCGCTGGACTCGATGGACCTGGAGCGCAGTGTGAAGATCCGCCGCCTGCGCTGGCGGGTGCCGGTAAGGACCGACGGCCTGGACGCCGATCCTTACCCGGAGCTGTCGCCCGCCGCACGGCGCACCGCGGCCTCCGCCTCCCCGGCCGCCGGAGCGGGGGCGGGCGCCGCGAAGCCCGAGGCCGAGGCCGAGGCCGACGACGATCCGGACGCCACGGACAACGGATCGGCGGTCGCGTGATGGCACGTACCACTCAGCTCTTCATGGCCTCCACGCTGTACGGCGCCGCCACGCTGGCCGCCGGCCTGGACTCCGGGTCGTTCCCGCCCGCCGACCGCCGCATCCTGGTGGTCAGCAACAACGCGTCGGTGCCCGAGACCAATCCGGGGCTCGACCAGGCGCCCGGCTTCGAGGTACTGCGCGACCGCTTCGACCGCATCGTGTCGTGGAACGAGACGATCACCCCGCTGCACCCGGGCGGCTGGGTCCCGCGCCCGGACGACGTGCCGCTGTGGGAACGGCATCTGCGGATGCTGTGGAGCCTGGGCGACGACGCGGTGGAGCTGATCGTCGAGTCCCTCCAGGTCGCGCCCGCGCTCTCCTTCGTGCAGGTCTTCACCGGCGCCCCGATCAGCGTGTACGCGGACGGCCTGATGTCGTACGGCCCGACCCGCAACAAGCTGGGGCTGCTGGTCGACACCCGGATCGACCGGCTCTACCACCTGGACCTGGTGCCGGGGCTGCGTCCGCTGCTGCTCTCCGAGCACGGCGTGGAGCCGCAGGTGGTGCCGACCGAGGGCTTCACCAAGGTGCTCTCCGAGGTCGCGGAGGGCTCCGCCGACCTCGCCGAGGAGCATCTGGCGGACGTGCCGGAGGGCGCGGCGCTGCTGCTGGGCCAGTACCTGTCGGCGCTCGGCATCCTCTCCGTGGCCGAGGAGGAGGAGCTGCACCTGTCGATGGTGCGCGGCGCCGCCGCCCTCGGGCACCGCGCGATCGTCTTCAAGCCGCACCCCACGGCCCCCGCGCACTGGACGGAGCCGCTGCGCGCCGAGGCCGAGCGGCTGGGCGCGAGGCTGACGGTGCTCAACACGCCGGTGCTGGCCGAGGTGGTCTACCAGCGGGCCCGCCCCGCGCTGGTCGTCGGCTGCTTCTCCACCGCGCTGCTGACCGCGTCGGCGCTGTACGGCATCCCGGTGGCCCGTACCGGCACCAAGCTGCTGCTGGAGCGCCTGTCGCCGTACCAGAACAGCAACCGGGTGCCCGTGACGATCGTGCACGCGCTGCTGCCGGACCTGGCGGACGCCTCGGCCGTACGGTCCTGGTCGTCGCCGTCGCCCGAGCGGGTGGCGGCGGAGCTGACGCCGCTGCTGCACGCGGTGGGCTTCTGCATGCAGCCGAAGGCGTACCCGAAGCTGCGGGCCGGGGCGGAGGCGTATCTGACGGGTCATCTGAGCGCGGCGACCTGGCCGTACTTCAAGCGGCGGCGGCTGACCTCGCTCGGGCTGCCGGGCGCGGTACCGGCCCGGCTGGCGTTCGTGCCGCGCAATCGGACGGTCCGCAGGGTGGCCCGCAGGGCGCGCGCCCTGAAGAAGGCCACCATGGGGTGACATCCCTCACGATCGCCGCCGGTGGGGCATTCGCCCCTTTACCGGCGGCGTCGGACGGCGCATCGTGGAGGACTTCCGGGGGCCGCACCGGCCTGAGGGGCCGTACACCCACACGATGAGGACCGACACCGTGAGCGACTTCGCCGCACCCCGCCCGCACACCGAGCCCGGCACCGGCACGGGCGGGCCCAAGGACCGCAAGCACCTCATGGAGCAGGTGCTGGGCTGGACGCTCACCGTGCTGGTGGCGATGCTGATCACGCAGATCCACCTGCTCTGACGGCGCTCCCGGGGCCCGCGTGACGGTGTCGGCGGGCCCGGGCGCGGATCAGAAGGCGTCCGTGGGGACGTACGTGCCCCAGATCTCCCGCAGCGCGTTGCAGACCTCCCCGACGGTGGCGCGGGCCCGCAGCGCCTCCTTCATCGGGTAGAGGACGTTGTCGGTGCCCTGCGCGGCCTTCTGGAGGGCCGCCAGTGCCGCGTCCACGGCGTCCTGGTCGCGGCCCGCGCGCAGGGCCGCCAGCCGGGCGGCCTGCTGGGCCTCGATGGCCGGGTCGACGCGCAGCGGCTCGTACGGCTCCTCCTCGTCGAGCTGGTAGCGGTTCACGCCGACCACCACGCGCTCGCCGGAGTCCGTCTGGAGCGCGATCCGGTACGCGCTGCGCTCGATCTCCGACTTCTGGAAGCCGTTCTCGATCGCCGCGACCGCGCCGCCGAGGTCCTCGACCTTCGCCATCAGCGCCAGCGCGGCGGCCTCGACGTCGTCGGTCAGCTTCTCCACCACGTACGACCCGGCGAAGGGGTCGACGGTCGCGGTCACGTCCGTCTCGTACGCCAGCACCTGCTGGGTGCGCAGCGCGAGCCGGGCGGACTTGTCGGTGGGCAGCGCGATGGCCTCGTCGAAGGAGTTGGTGTGCAGCGACTGCGTGCCGCCCAGCACCGCCGCCAGGCCCTGGACGGCCACCCGTACGAGATTGACCTCGGGCTGCTGCGCGGTGAGCTGCACACCGGCGGTCTGGGTGTGGAAGCGCAGCATCAGCGACTTCGGGTTCTTCGCCCCGAACTCCTCGCGCATCACCCGCGCCCAGATGCGCCGCGCGGCCCGGAATTTCGCGACCTCTTCCAGGATCGTGGTGCGGGCGACGAAGAAGAACGACAGGCGGGGCGCGAAATCGTCCACGTCCATCCCGGCGGCGACGGCGGTGCGCACGTACTCGATGCCGTCGGCGAGGGTGAACGCGATCTCCTGCGCGGGCGAGGCACCGGCCTCCGCCATGTGATAGCCGGAGATCGAGATGGTGTTCCACTTCGGGATCTCGGTCCGGCAGTATCCGAAGATGTCCGCGATCAGCCGCAGGGACGGCTTGGGCGGGAAGATGTACGTGCCCCGCGCGATGTACTCCTTCAGCACGTCGTTCTGCACCGTGCCGGTCAGCGCGGACGCCTCGATGCCCTGTTCCTCGGCGACGAGCTGGTACATCAGCAGCAGGAGCGCGGCGGGCGCGTTGATCGTCATCGACGTCGACACGCGGTCCAGCGGGATGCCGTCGAAGAGGACCTTCATGTCCTCGACCGAGTCGATCGCCACACCGACCTTGCCGACCTCACCGTGCGCGATCACCGCGTCGGAGTCGTGGCCCATCTGGGTGGGCAGGTCGAAGGCGACCGACAGGCCCATCGTGCCGTTGGCGATCAGGCCCTTGTAGCGGGTGTTGGACTCCGCCGCCGTGCCGAAGCCCGCGTACTGCCGCATCGTCCAGGGACGGCCGGTGTACATCGACGGGTACACACCGCGGGTGAACGGGAACGCGCCCGGCTCCCCCAGCTCGGCCGCGGGATCCCAGCCCTCCAACACACCCGGCCCGTAAACGGGCTCGATCGGCAGTCCCGACTCCGACTCGCGTGTCATCTTCACGCCTCCGTGTGCTGCTGAATGGCTGTGTGGCTGGCGTAACGGACTGTAGCGGCGGCCCTGCGTGCGGTGCACCGCGGCGGCCTGGGACCTTCCTCACAGTCTTCCCCGCGGTTCGCGCAACCGCACGGCCGGGAATCGATGTCTAGGGAAGAACAGGAAGTACGAGCGGGGGGACGCAGGGGATGAGGACGATGACGGGGACGGGCAGCAGATCGCCGCTGGCGGTGGCCGCGGCGGTCGTGACGGCGGCGCTCTCGACGGCCGTGCTGGCGGGCTGCGGACCGCAGGACACCGGGGCCTCGGGCAAGGACAGGCCGCCGGCCACCTCGGCGGCGCCGTCGCCGACCGCGACGACCGCGCAGCCGTCGTCGGAGCCGCCGGCCACCACCGCGCCCCCGACGACATCGGCCGCGCCCACCACGACCGCACCGGCCTCGCCGACGGCTCCGGCCACGACCGCGCCGCCCGTCGTCCCCGCCGTGATCGCCACCGGCTCGACCAGCGCCAAGGTCCGCGAACTCCAGGCCAGGCTCGCCCAGCTCCACCTCTTCAGCCAGTCCCCCACCGGCTACTACGGCACCGTCACCCAGCACTCGGTGAGCGACTTCCAGGAGCGGCACGGCCTGGCCATCACCGGCCGCGTCACCCAGGACACCTGGACGAAGCTGCGCTCGCTGACCCACGCCCCGACCCACAAGGAGCTGTACCCGGTCGCGCCGCCCAAGCCCGCGGGCAAGCTCGACCCGCGCTGCATGACCGGCCGCGCCATGTGTGTGAGCAAGACCACCCGCACGCTGTCGTGGGTGGTCGACGGCAAGGTCAGGGCCACCATGGACGTCCGCTTCGGGTCGCAGTACACCCCGACGCGCGAGGGGCTCTTCCACGTCACCTTCAAGAGCCGCGACCACGTCTCGACGCTCTACAACACGGCGATGCCGTACGCGATGTTCTTCAGCGGCGGCCAGGCCGTGCACTACTCCTCGGACTTCGCGGCCCGCGGCTACGCGGGCGCCTCGCACGGCTGTGTGAACGTACGGGACAAGGCGGCGGTCTCCGCGCTGTTCGACCAGGTCAAGGTGGGTGACAAGGTCGTCGTCTACTGGTGACGCGGGCAGAGTCGATCCTTGTGGTGACGGGCGCGGCCGGGCAGGGGGAATGCGCCCGGCCGCGCCCTTTGCACGGACCCCGATACGGGGAGAACCGGGGTCCGCAGGACCGATGACCAGTCGGTCCACTTCCTACAGCGCACCGGCACGCGGAAGTGTCACCTGGCCGCACCCGCCCCGGCCGTCCCATGATTCGTCGGAGGGGTCGGCGGCCGGGGCCGCGGGCCCCGGAAGCGCCCCGCGCGGCGCCGTACCGAGCCCCGCGGGTCGCGTCACAGGGCCTTGGAGGTCGAGAAGGTCACGCCGACGTGGTCGGCGTCGGCGCGCGGGTCGTCGTCGTGTTCGAGGAGTTCGGCCAGGCGGCGCAGGCCGCGGTGGGTGGCCATCCGGACGGACCCGGCGCGCTTGCCGAGGACGCGGGCGGCGCTGGTGGAGTCCAGGCCCATGACGACGCGGAGCAGGACGGCCTCGGCCTGCTCGCGCGGCAGGGCGGCTATCGCGGCCAGGGCGCGGTCGGTGGCGACGGCGTCCAGCGCCTCGCCCGCGGTGTCGGCCCGGTCGGGGAGCTGGACGAGTTCGTCGACCCCCGCGCCGGAGACGGGCCGCCGGGCGCGGGCACGGATGTGGTCGAGCGCGCGGTTGCGGGCTATGCGCGCCGCCCAGCCGCGCACCGAGTCGCCCGCACCGCGGAAGTTGGGGAGGTCGCGGGCGATCTGCAACCAGGTCTCGGAGGCGACGTCCTCGGCGTCCACCGGTCCGACCAGGCTGCGGACGTATTGCAGCAACTGCGGTTGCACAGCGCGGTACACGACGCGGAACGCGGCTTCGTCCCCGCGCTGCGCCCCGGCTACCGCGGTCTCCAGGTCCACCTCTGGCCCCACCCCCTCGAACACTCGCCCCATCCTGCCTCATGTGGGAGCGCTGACACTTTTGAACCATGGGAGCGGTGACACTTTTGAACGGGGATACGCCGTACAAGACGGCGGCCGGGGACGCTCCTGTGGGGGGAGGCGGCCCCCGGCCGTCGTCAACTTCCCCCACGCAGTCCCCTCATGAACGGTCGTTGAGGAGTCCTCCGATGTCATTGGACCGCCTCCTCGACGGGCTCCCGGGCGGACTGCCGCCGGGACGGCTGGTCCCCGGCTCCGCGCCGGGACTGTGGCTGAGCGACGAACCCGTGGTCGCACCGGGCCGGTTGTGGGCCCGCTACCAGGCGCAGCAGGAGGAGACCGGCTGGCGGCCGGTGCTGATGGCGTGGCCGTGCGCGAACGGCTTCGGGCACCGCGCGGCCGAGATCGACGCGGTGGACGCGGAGGCGTCGCTGCGCGAGTCGTGGGGGACGTACCAGGAGGCGCGGTCGCTGCTTCCGCCGCACCCGGCGATCGACGAGGTGTGGCCGGACGACGCGGCGGCGCTGCTGGCGGCCGATCCGGGGCCGCCGTTCACCGCCTTTCCCGGGCTCGCCGGCGCCTCGCCGCCGCATCCCGGCCCTTCGCCCGACGCGGTGGCGCGCGCGGCCGTCGGGCAGATGCTGCACTACTTCACGACCCGTTTCATCGCGCACATCGCGCTGGTCCGCGCCGAACGCAGCGCCGACATCCCGGCGCTGGCGGGCTGGGAGACCGAGGCGCCCGCGCTGGAGCTGTCGGCGCTGCTGCGTACGTGGGAGGACCGGTTCGGGGCGCGGGTGATCGGCTTCGAGGGCTCGTCGGTCTTCGTGTCGGTGGCCTCGCCGCCGCTGGCCTCCGCGCACGCCGGGCACGTCGCGCTCGAACACGTGCTGACCGGGGCGTCGAATCTGAACGACGGGACGTTTCCGTTCCCCGACTACGCCGAGGCGCTGCGCGGGGAGCGGCTGTGGTCGTTCTGGTGGGACTGAGCGGCGCCGGGCCGGGGCGGGCCGACGGGGGGCGCGTCAACGGGGGCGGGCCGACGGGGGTCGCGTCAACGGAGGTCGTGTCAACAGGGGGCGCGTCAACGGCGGGCGCGCCGCCTCACGTACGAGTGAAGTTCAAGGTCCCGTCGGACATGTTCGAACCGGCTGCCCCTAAAGTGGGAGCACTCCCCCTGCCGTACCTTCCCTAGCCGAAGCCGTACCGAATCCGCACCTGTCGTACCGCCGTGCCGATTCCGTACCCCCGGTCCACCCGATCCAGGAGCCCAGCGCTGTCCAGCGACACCCCGCCCGAGGGGCTGTATCTGCTCAACCGGGCCCCCTCCCTGGTCGCGGAGGCGGCGCTGCGCACCTGCTGCGGCAGCCACCGCTGGGCCCGCCGGGTGGCCGCGCACCGGCCGTATCCGACGGTCGAGGCGCTGCTCGCCGCGGCCGACGAGGCGGCGTACGACCTGACGTCGGGCGATCTCGCCGAGGCGCTGGCGGGCGAGGCCACCACCGCGCTGCCCGACCGCGGCGGCCTGACCGTGCACACCGCGCTGCGGGCCGCGAACGCGGCGTACGAGGCGAAGTTCGGCCACGCCTTCGTGATCGCGCTGACCGACCTGGACGACCCCGGCGACCCGGCCGCCGCCCTCGACCTGACGCTGGCGAGCCTGCGCCAGCGCCTGGGGCACGACGAGGACGAGGAGTCGGTGGCGACGGCCGAGCAGCTGCGCCGGATCTGCCGCGCGCGGCTGCTGCGACTCGCGGACACCGGTGGGCATCTGGCCGAGTCCGGCCCGCGAAAGACCCCCGCCGGTTCACCCGACCGTGCGGGATCGATCACACCTGGCCTACCCCGCGGTCCGGAGCCGACATCGCGTCGCTACGATGGCCGGGGCCGGTGGACCGTACCCGGCCGGGCGTGACCGACACCGAAGCCGGCACCCCTCGCCCCGCTCCCGGAGGGTTTTTTCCGTGCCGGCTGGAACGCTGTACCGCGGCCGGGAAGGCATGTGGTCCTGGGTGGCTCATCGAGTCACCGGTGTCCTCATCTTCTTCTTCCTGTTCGTCCATGTCCTCGACACCGCCCTGGTGCGGGTCTCCCCCGAGGATTACGACAAGGTCGTCGCGACCTACAAGACCCCCATCGTCAGCCTGCTGGAGTACGGCCTCGTGGCCGCGATCCTCTTCCACGCGCTGAACGGCCTGCGGATCATCGCGGTCGACTACTGGACCAAGGGCCCGCGTTACCAGAAGCAGATGCTGTGGACGGTGCTCGGCCTGTGGGCTCTCCTGATGGTCGGCGCGATCTACCCCGTCCTCGGCCACGCCGCACGAGTCCTGTTCGGGAGCTGACCGCACATGTCCACCGAAATCACTCCCGCGGACGCGGTCGAGCTGACCGGCTCCAGCGTCACGTACAGCCCGGACAACCCGGCCCCGGTCATCGAGCCGCCGCGCGCCCGCACCAAGCGGACCCCGCGCAGCTCCCGCACCAACTTCGAGCTGTACGGCTGGCTGTTCATGCGGCTGTCCGGTGTGGTGCTGGTCGTCCTGGTCCTCGGCCACCTGCTGATCCAGCTCGTGCTCGACGGCGGTGTCACCAAGGTCGGCTTCGCGTTCGTCGCGGGCCGCTGGGCCTCGCCGTTCTGGCAGGGCTGGGACCTGGTGATGCTCTGGCTGGCCATGCTGCACGGCGGCAACGGCCTGCGGACCGTCATCAACGACTACGCCGAGCGGCCGAACACCCGCATCTGGCTGAAGACGCTGCTGTTCACCGCGACGGCGTTCACCATCGTGCTCGGTTCGCTGGTGATCTTCACCTTCGACCCGAACATCCGCTAACGCGGCCGACACGGCCATCACCGCCAAGCCGCGAAGCCGCTGACGCCAAGCGCTGAGCCAGGGCTGGAACAGGGAAGCGACCCCCATGCAGATCCACAAGTACGACACCGTCATCGTCGGCGCGGGCGGCGCCGGCATGCGCGCGGCCATCGAGGCCACCAAGCGCAGCCGCACCGCCGTTCTGACCAAGCTGTACCCGACCCGCTCCCACACCGGCGCCGCCCAGGGCGGCATGGCCGCCGCCCTCGCGAACGTCGAGGAGGACAACTGGGAGTGGCACACCTTCGACACGATCAAGGGCGGTGACTACCTGGTCGACCAGGACGCCGCCGAGATCCTGGCGAAGGAGGCCATCGACGCGGTCCTCGATCTGGAGAAGATGGGCCTGCCGTTCAACCGGACGCCCGAGGGCCGGATCGACCAGCGCCGCTTCGGCGGCCACACCCGCAACCACGGCGAGGCCGCGGTGCGCCGCGCCTGCTACGCCGCGGACCGCACCGGCCACATGATCCTCCAGACGCTGTACCAGAACTGCGTCAAGGAGGGCGTGGAGTTCTTCAACGAGTTCTACGTCCTGGACCAGCTCCTGGTCGAGGTCGACGGCGTCAAGCGCTCCGCGGGCGTGGTCGCGTACGAACTGGCCACCGGCGAGATCCACGTCTTCCAGGCGAAGGCCGTGATCTACGCATCGGGCGGCACCGGCAAGTTCTTCAAGGTGACGTCGAACGCGCACACCCTGACCGGTGACGGCCAGGCCGCGGTGTACCGGCGCGGGCTGCCGCTGGAGGACATGGAGTTCTTCCAGTTCCACCCGACGGGCATCTGGCGGATGGGCATCCTGCTGACGGAGGGCGCCCGCGGTGAGGGCGGCATCCTCCGCAACAAGGACGGCGAGCGCTTCATGGAGAAGTACGCGCCGGTCATGAAGGACCTCGCCTCGCGTGACGTCGTCTCCCGCGCGATCTACACCGAGATCCGTGAGGGCCGCGGCTGCGGTCCCGAGGGCGACCACGTCTACCTCGACCTCACGCACCTGCCGCCGGAGCAGCTCGACGCGAAGCTGCCGGACATCACCGAGTTCGCGCGGACGTACCTGGGCATCGAGCCGTACACCGACCCGATCCCGATCCAGCCGACCGCGCACTACGCGATGGGCGGTATCCCGACCAACGTGCAGGGCGAGGTGCTGAGCGACAACAGCACCGTCGTGCCGGGCCTCTACGCGGCCGGTGAGGTCGCGTGCGTGTCGGTGCACGGCGCGAACCGGCTGGGCACCAACTCGCTGCTGGACATCAACGTCTTCGGCCGCCGTTCCGGCATCGCCGCCGCCGAGTACGCGCACGCGCA
Organism: Streptomyces sp. NPDC088910; assembly: GCF_044749865.1. Lineage (NCBI taxonomy): Bacteria > Bacillati > Actinomycetota > Actinomycetes > Kitasatosporales > Streptomycetaceae > Streptomyces > Streptomyces sp. NPDC088910. The sequence goes on along the minus strand of NZ_JBIVIV010000007.1, from coordinate 383,525 downwards.
CGACTACGTGCCGCTGCCCGACGACCCGGCGTCGCTGGTCGAGGCGCAGGTGGAGCGGCTGCGCGCGTCCACCGGCACCGAGCGGGTCTCGGTGATCCGCACGGAGCTGCAGGAGTGCATGGACGCCAACGTGATGGTGTTCCGCACCGAGCAGACCATCAAGACGGCCGTCGAGAAGATCGGCGAGCTGCGCGAGCGCTATCTGAACGTGGCGATCCAGGACAAGGGCAAGCGGTTCAACACCGACCTGCTGGAGGCCGTCGAGCTGGGCAATCTGCTCGACCTGGCCGAGGTCATGGCGGTCTCCGCGCTCGCCCGCAAGGAGTCGCGCGGCGGTCACTACCGCGAGGACTACCCGAACCGCGACGACGTCAACTTCATGCGGCACACGATGGCCTACCGCGAGGTGGACGCGACCGGCGTCGAGTCGATCCGCCTCGACTACAAGCCGGTCGTGCAGACCCGCTACCAGCCGATGGAGCGTAAGTACTGATGAGCACCCCGACGCTCGACAAGCACTCGGCGGCCCTCGACGCCGCCGAGGTGACCGACGCACACCTGATCACGATCACGCTGCGGATCCGCCGGTTCAACCCGGAGGTCGCGGCGGACGCGGAGTGGGTCGACTACCAGTTGGCCATCGACCCGAAGGAGCGCGTCCTGGACGCGCTGCACAAGGTCAAGTGGGAGATCGACGGCTCGCTGACCTTCCGCCGCTCGTGCGCGCACGGCATCTGCGGGTCCGACGCCATGCGGATCAACGGCAAGAACCGGCTGGCGTGCAAGACGCTGATCAAGGACATCAACCCGGACAAGCCGATCACGGTCGAGGCGATCAAGGGCCTGACCGTGCTGAAGGACCTCGTGGTCGACATGGACCCGTTCTTCCAGGCGTACCGCGATGTGATGCCCTTCCTGATCACCAAGGGCAACGAGCCGACGCGTGAGCGCCTTCAGTCCGCCGAGGACCGTGAGCGCTTCGACGACACCACCAAGTGCATCCTGTGCGCCGCGTGCACGTCGTCCTGCCCGGTCTTCTGGAACGACGGCCAGTACTTCGGCCCCGCGGCCATCGTCAACGCCCACCGTTTCATCTTCGACTCCCGCGACGAGGCGGGTGAGCAGCGCCTGGAGATCCTGAACGACAAGGACGGCGTCTGGCGCTGCCGCACCACCTTCAACTGCACCGACGCGTGCCCGCGCGGCATCGAGGTGACGAAGGCGATCCAGGAGGTCAAGCGCGCCCTGATCACCCGCCGCTTCTGACCCCTGCGTCCCCAAGGGCCCGCCCCGACCGGCCGTCTCCGGCCACGGGCGGGCCCTTTCGCGTTCCCGTACGCGGGTCCCTTCGCGGTCCCCTTCGCGCGCGCTAGCCCGCGGTCCCGGCCGCGTCGTGCTCGGTGAAGATCTCGCGGGCTGCCGTGACGCCGTTGAGGGCGGCGGGGAAACCGGCGTAGCCGGCCATTTGGGTGAGGGTTTCGACGACTTCGGTGCGGGTGCCGCCGAGGCGGAGGAAGGCGCGGATGTGGATGCGGAGCTGGGGGGCGGCGGTGCCGAGGGCGGTGCAGATGGCGATGGTGAGGAGTTCGCGGGTGACGAGGTCGAGGCCGGTGCGGCAGTAGATGTCGCCGAAGACGTGCTCGACGATGTAGCGGCCGAGGTCGGGGGCGATGTCGTCGAGGGTGGCCACGACGCGGACGCCGTCGGGGCCGTCGACGGTGCGCAGGGCGTCCAGGCCGCGTTCGTAACGGCCGCCGTCGACCGGCTCCTTGACGACCGGGTCGTCGTCGGCCGGGTGGTCCGCGAAGACCTCGCGGGCGGCGCCGAGGGCGTTGAGCGCGGCGGGGAAACCGGCGTAGACGGTGGTGTGGATGAAGGTCTCGACGATCTCGCGCCGGGTGCAGCCGACGTTGAGCGCCCCGGCGATGTGGAAGCGGAGCTGCGGGGCGGCGTTGCCGAGGGCGGCGAGCGCGGCGACGGTGGCGAGCTGCCGCTGCCGCGGGGTGAGGCCGGGGCGTGACCATAGGTCGCCGTAGCCGAACTCGATGGTCATCCGGGCCAGGTCGGGGGCGATCTCCGCGACCGAGTCGAGCAGGGCCGGGCGCTCGTCGCCGGTGACCGTGCGGAGGGCGGCCAGGCCGCGCGCGTACCGGTCGTCGGCGGGAGCGGATTCGGCGCGGTCGGTGGGGTCGGAGCCGTCTGCGGGGGTCATGACGACGACGCTAGGGGTTGGAGTCGACTCCAGCGCAAGTCCCACGCCAGCTCAGCCCGTGGAGTCGCGACCGCCGTCCCCGTTCCCCTCGGCCGCCAGCATCACCCGCCGCAGCAGGTCGGAGAGCGTGCGCCGTTCTGCCGGGGTCAGCACGCCCAGCAGCCGGCGCTCCTCCTGGCCCTGGAACTCCAGCGCCCCGAGCCACGCCTGCCGCCCCGCCTCGGTGAGTTCGACGTCGACCCGGCGGCGGTCGGCGGCCGACGGCGTACGGCGTACGTACCCGCGCCGCTCCAGGCCGTCGAGGCGGCCGGTGATGGAGGCGGGGGCCATCTTGAGGTCGGCGGCGAGTTCGGAGGGAACGGTACGGCCGCCGCGCCCGGCGAGCGTGTGCAGCGTCTCGTACTCGTGCTTGTGCAGGCCGTGGTCGACGAGCGAGCGCTGTTTGACCCTGCGGATGTGGTCGGTGAACAGCATGGCGCGGGTGGCGGCGCCCTCGACGTCGGGGTCGAGGTCGGGCAGCACGGGCTGCCAGCGGGCGACGTGGCCGTCGGTCCAGTCGTGCGGGGTGGGCATGGGCCGATCCTATGCCTACCCACCGGAGATACGTCGGTGCCGAAATATTCGTTGACGAAATGTTCGGCGCCGAAATACCTTGTTCGCCGTGACCACCCCGCCCCCGCACGAAGACCGGCACGACGACCCGCGTGACGACCCGCGCGACGAACGGCACGACGACCTCCGCGACGACCGGCACGACGCCCCCCGCGACGGCTCCCGCCAGGACCCCGTCGCCCCGCCCCCCAAGCCCCGGCACCCGCTCCGGCACCGCTCGTTCCGCCTGCTCTTCTTCGGCCGGACGCTCTCCGCCCTCGGCGACGCCGTCGTCCCGGCCGCGCTCGCCATCGCCATCAGCCGCGCGACCGGCTCGGCGTCCGCGCTCGCGGTCGTGCTGGGCTGCGCGATGGTGCCGCGCCTCCTGCTGCTGCCGGTCGGCGGCGTGATCGCCGACCGGTTCGACGCGCGCAAGGTCGCGCTCACCACCGACCTCGTCCGCTGCGCCGCGCAGATCTTCGTCGGCCTCGAACTCGTCGGCGGCGACCCGAGCATCCTGGTCCTCGCGGTCGCCGAGACCGTCGGCGGCGCCGCCTCCGCCTTCGCCATCCCGACCTCCGCGCCGCTGGTCGCGGGCACCGTCGAGGAGGACGGCCTGCTCGGCGCCAACTCCCTGATGGCGTCCGCCGCGAGCGCGACCCGGCTCGGCGGCCCCGCGCTCGCCGGACTGCTGATCTTCACCGCGGGGCCCGGCTGGGCGTTCCTGCTGGACGCCGCGTCCTTCGCGGCGAGTGCGGCGCTGCTCACCCTCGTCCGGGTGCGCCGCACCCCCATCCCGCGCCGCTCGATGCGCGCCGACCTCGTCCAGGGCTGGACCGAGGTCCGCGCCCGCGACTGGTACTGGACCAGCCTGATCGCCCACGCGGTGTGGAACGGGGCCGCCGCCGTCCTGGCCACCCTCGGCCCGCTGATCGCGCACCACCGGCGCGGCGGCGACGGCATGTGGGTGCTGATGCTCGAAGCGGGCTCCGTCGGCCTGCTGACCGGCTCGCTGCTCGCCTCCCGCGCTCGGCTGCGCCGCCCCGTGCTCACCGGCAATCTGGCCCTGACCAGCTACGCGCTGCCGCTGGTCCTGCTCGCCGCCGACGCCCCCGCCGTGCCCTTGATCGTCTCCTACGGCCTCGCGCTCGGCGCGCTCGGCTTCTTCAACCCGGTCTGGGAGTCCTACGTGTTCAGCTCGGTGCCCGCCGGGGTGCTGGCCCGCGTGACCTCGTACGACTGGCTGCTCTCGCTCGGCGCGATGCCGGTCGGATACGCGCTCGCGCCGCTCGCCTGCGACGCCTTCGGACCCGCCGTGCCGCTGTACGTGGCGGCGGCGCTGGTCGCCGCCCTGTGCCTGGGGACGGCGGCCGTCCCCGGTGTGCGGCACGCGACGACGGTGACCGACGCCCCCAGGGAGCGGGCACCGGTCACCGTCTGATCACCCCGTGGGGGGAGCTGTCGGGAACCCGCGGACTACGCGGTACGGCGGCGGTTGCGCGCGGTGAACAGCACCGCGCCGCCGAACGCGACGGCGCCGACCGCGATCGCGCCGATCAGCCGGGTCGCGCCCGCGCCGGTGGCGGGCAGCGAGGCGTTGCCCGCGCCGCCGGACACCGCGCCGGAGGACCCGGCCGATCCGGTGGTCCCGTTGGAACCGGAAGAACCGGAAGAACCGGCGGTGGCCGAGGCGTTCGAGGCCGACGTCTTGACCACGAGCGCGACCGTGTTGTTCGCCGCGTTGTGGTCGAAGGGCAGCTCGATCCGGTTCGGACCGGTCGTCAGCAGCGCCGCCTCGCCCCGGTGCACGCCGGTGGACGTGACGCGCAGGGTGAGCGGGAAGTCGTACGACTTCCCGCTGTAGAGGGTGACCGGGTGCTCGACGTCGGACTCCGTGTCCGACGCGCAGCGCAGGTACCGCTTCGCGGTGTCGCGCGGCGCGCACGTCACGGGCCACTCCACGAGTGCGGTGCCGTCGGGCACGCGGACGTCGAAGCGGGTGACCGGCGTGAAGTACTTGAGCGGGTCGATCGAGGCGGGTCCGTGGTTGTCCACGTGCACGGTGAGCTTGACCTGTGCGCCGTTCGCACCGGTGACCTCGGGCGCGGAGATCCCGAAGTCCGCGGTGTTGGTGACCGTGAAGTCCGCGCCGCCGTACGAGGTGTCGTTACGGCCGTCCGCCCCCGGGGTCCCGCCGGGAACCGGCACCAGGTGCAGGGCGGGCCCGGTGCCCGGCTCGCCCGCGGGGTGCGCGGTGGCCTCCTTCGGGGTGAACGCCGTGACGTCCACGCTCTCCGCGTAGGCGTCCGCGTTCGCCTTCATCGAGACGGTGTCGCGCACGCCGTAGCTGGCGCCGGCGGCGAGCGGCTGGTCGATGGCGCAGCGCGCCACCGTACGGTCCACGCCCTGCCGCGGGTCGCGGGAGGTGTCGTACACGCAGTTGGAGAAGCGCTCGACCGGGGTGAGGCCGTGCGACCACCGCAGCTCCAGTTGGACCGAGGCGACGTCGGCGTTGCCCTCGTTGGTGACGGTGACCGGCACGTCGCCGTTCGCTCCGGGGGCGAGGGTCGTGGCCGCCGCCCGGCCGACGACGAGGGACGGGCCGTCGGCCAGCGTCACCGTCGGCTTGAAGGTCTGCGTCTTGCCGTTGGTGTTGCGGTGGCTGACGCTGAACGACCCCTTGGCCCCGGCGGCCACGCCCGGCAGCGGCCGGATCTTCACCGCGACGTCGGGCAGGTCGAGCCGCCCGACCGGCGCGCCGGGCACGGTGCAGACGGCGTCGGCGCCGGTCACCGTACAGCCCTGCGGCCAGACGACCTCGGCGACGTTCTTCATGCCCGCCGCGGAGAAGGTCAGTCGCTGGGCGGGCACGGCCACGTTCGGGTCGTGGTGGAACATCGTGACCGCCATCGAGCGGGTGACCGGTTCGGCCCCGGCCGCCGTGGGCGCGAAGGTCACGTCGTAGGCGCGCAGGCCCAGGTCGATCGAATCGGCCGGCGCGGTGTCCGCCGGCGGCCCGTCGGCTGCGAAGGCCACGGCTCCGCCGCCGAGCGTCAACACCCCGGCCGCCCCAAGGGCCAGCGCCGCCGGGCGCAGCCGTCCGGTGAATGCGCGACCTCGCATGGTGTCTCCCCGTCACTTCGAGTGGTGGTTCGTTGTGGGGAGTTGGACGGCCGATGTCGCACAGGGGTTGTACGGGTTTCCGTTTGTTATAGATTTGGTCAAGTAGCGGCGGGGACAGTGGACTTCGCACCGGTTACCACCGTCTCCTGGCCCCTCGCCGCGTCCGCCGCCGGGTCCTCGCCGACCGCCGTCCCCGCGCCCACCGTCGGCAGCGTCACGCAGACCGTGAGGCCGCGGCCGGGTGCCGTCTCCAGCGCGACCGTGCCGTGGTGCGCCTGGACGACGGCCTGCACGATGGCCATGCCGAGGCCCGCGCCGCCGCTGTCGCGGGCGCGTCCTGCGTCGGCGCGGAAGAACCGGTCGAAGACGCGGGCCGCGTCCCGCTCGCTCATACCGGGACCCGAATCGGTGATCCGCAAGAGCAGTTTCTCGCCACGCGCGGCGACTTCGACGCTGGCCGGGGAGCGGGCCGGGGTGTGCACCCGCACATTGCTCAGCAGATTGCCCACGACCTGCCGCAACGCGGCCTCGTCGCCGAGGACTTCGGGCAGCGGTCCGCCGTCGGCCCGGCAGTCGGGCACCATCAGCGTCAGCGGCCGTTCCGGCTGCTGCGCGGCCAGGTCGGCGGCGGCGTCGCGGACCAGCCGGGACAGGTCGACGGCGCCGTGCGGCAGCGCGGGCCGGTCGTCGAGCCTGGCCAGCGCGAGGAGTTCGTCGACCAGGCGGCTCATCCGCAGCGCCTCGGAGCTGACCCGGCTCAGCGCCCGCTCCTTCTCGTCGGCGTCGAGCATGCCCTTCTCGTAGAGCTGGAGGTAGCCGCGCACCGACGCCAGCGGGGTGCGCAGCTCGTGCGAGGCGTCGGCCAGAAATCGACGCAACTGTGTGGTGGCGCGCTCGCTTTCGGTCACGGCGGTCTCGATCTGCTGGAGCATCGCGTTGAGCGCGCCGCTGAGCTGTTCGACCTCGCTGGAGCCGTGCCGCGCGGTGCCGATCCGCCGCCCGAGGTCGCCCCCGGCGATGGCGGACGCGGTCTCCACCATGTCCTCCAGCGGGCTCAGCCGCCGCCTGGCCGCGGTCAGCGAGCCGGTGGCGAGCAGCGCGAGCAGCACCACGCCGACGACCGATTCGACGATCAGCAGATTGCCGATCGCGTGCTTGACGCCGCTGAGCCGTATGCCCTTGACCACGATGGTGCCGTCGGAGAGCCGGATCGCGACCACCCGGTACTCCATCGAGCCGGTCTTCACGGTCTTCGCGCCGCCGCTGCGGACCAGCCCCGCCGGGTCGGGGATCGCCTCGGCGAGCCGCCGCTGCTCGGAGCTGACCGGAATGGTGCCGTCCTGGCAGACGGCGGCGGGCTCGCCGCGCCGGTCGAGCATGACGAACAGATCCTGCTGGAACGCCACCGCGATCGCCGAACTCCCCGGCCCGCCGCCCCCGTTCTGCCCGCCCTGCCCGCTCTGCAGGAGGTCGGCGAGCTGGCAGAGCCGCCGCACCATGTCCGCGTCGATCGAGGTCTTGGCGAGCGAGGACTGCGAGCCCTTCAGCGAGTCGTCGATCTCGCCGACCAGCACCATGTACGTGGCGGCGATGCTCGCGCAGGCCGCGAGCAGCAGGCCGACCGCGAGGAAGGTCACGTTGGCGATCGTGAAGCGCCCGCGCAGCGAGTGCGGGCGGGGCCACAGGCCGCACTTGTTCACCTTCACACCGCTCCCCCGGCCGCGGCGGCGCCCGGTCCCGCCGCGCGCAGCCCGTATCCGATCCCCCGCCGGGTCTCGATCAGCGGCGGCCCGAGCCGGTCGAGCTTGCGCCGCAGATACGAGATGTACGTCTCGACGACCGTGGACGAGACGGCCGTGTCGTACTGCCAGACGTGCTGGAGCAGTTGCTCCTTGGTGACGATCCGCCCGGCGTTGCGCAGCAGGTGCCGCAGCAGGTTGTACTCGGTGGGCGTCAGCTCGACGGGCTGCCCGCACCTGCGGACGGTGTACGTGGCCTCGTCCATCTCCAGGTCGCCGTGGCGCAGGACGCGCCCGTCGGCTCCCTCGCGGCGCCGGGTGCGGCGCAGCACCGCGTGCACGCGGGCCACCACCTCGTCGACGCCGAACGGCTTGGTGATGTAGTCGTCGCCGCCGAGCGCGAGCCCGGCGACCACGTCGCGCGGGGCGTCCCGCGCGGTGACGAAGATGACGGCGAGGTCGTCGGCGTCGGTCTCGGCGGCGCGTTCCTGGCGCAGCGCGCGGCAGACCTCCCAGCCGCTGCCGTCCGGCAGCATCACGTCGAGCAGTACGAGGTCGGGCCGGTGTTCGCGCGCGGCGGCCAGCGCCTCGCGCCCGGTCGCGGCACTGTGCACCGTGAAGCCGTTGTATTTCAGGGTGATGCGCAGGATGTCCGCGATCCCCGGTTCGTCCTCCACGATGAGCACGGTGGCGTCCATGCCCACCAGTATCCGCACTCCCCCCGGGGCCCCGTCCCGGCCGGAACTTTGGAGTTCCTTGAGAGAAGCGGGATCGGCTTGGCGGTCGGCGCGACAGCCACGGAGGCTGAAGAGGCTCGTTGGTCAGTCCACGGGTCCGTCGGTCAGTGCGCGGGTCCCGTTGGTCAACTCGTCGGTCGTGGAACGCTCGTTGATGGGGGATGTGGTCGTGGCCGTTGTGGCTCGATGGTGTTTTCGGCACAAATGGCTGGTGATGTCGTTCTGGCTGGCGGCGCTGCTGTGCGTCGGCGCGGTGGGCAACGCGCTCGGCAGCGGCTACTCCAACGCGTTCTCGCTCAAGGGCACCGAGTCCACCAAGGTCCTGGACCTGATGGACCAGGTGGTGCCCGAGCGGTCCGGCGAGGCCGACACGGTGGTGTGGCACGTCGACTCCGGTACGGTGCGCGACGCTTCGGTACGGGCGCGGCTCGACCCGGCGCTGGCGGACATCGCCCGGCAGAAGGACGTCGGGCAGGTCGTCAGCCCGTACGACCCGGCGGGCGCGGCGCAGATCAGCAAGGACGGCCGTACGGCGTACGCGACGGTGACGTACACCAAGCTCGGCGGTGACCTCTCCGACGACCAGGCGCAGAAGCTGATCGACACCGCGCACCACGCGGCGGCCAAGGGCCTGAGGGTCGAGGTCGGCGGCAACAAGCCCGCGCAGGCGGAGCAGCCGCTGCCGGGCCTCGCCGAGGGCGTCGGCATCGCGGCGGCGGCCGTGGTGCTGTTCCTGGCGCTGGGCTCGCTGTTCGGGATGCTGCTGCCGATCGTGACGGCGCTGTTCGGCATCGGCATCTCGTCGTCGGCGATCATCATCCTCAGCCACGGCATGGACGTGGCGGACTTCTCGCCGCAGCTCGCGACGCTGGTGGGTCTGGGCGTCGGCATCGACTACGCGCTGTTCATCGTGACCAGGCACCGCAGGGGAATCCTGCGCGGGAAGAGCCCCGAGGACGCGGCGGTCACCGCGCTCAACACCTCGGGCCGGGCCGTGCTGTTCGCGGGCGGCACGGTCTGCATCGCGCTGCTGGGCATGTTCACGCTGCGGCTGACCTTCCTCGACGGTGTGGCCGTCGCGGCGGCGCTGACCGTCGTCATCACGGTCGCCGCCGCGATGACGCTGCTGCCCGCGCTGCTCGGCCTGCTGGGCATGCGGGTGCTCAGCCGCAGGCAGCGCCGCGCGCTGGCGGCCGAGGGACCGCAGCCGGAGGTCGCGACGGGCGCGGCGGCGCGCTGGTCGTCGTTCCTCCAGCGGCACCCGCGGGTGCTCGCGGTGGCGGCGGTGGCCGTGATGGCCACCTTGGCGATCCCGGCGCTCGGCCTGCGCCTGGGCTCCTCCGACCAGGGCAACAACCCGACGACGACCACCACCCGCAAGGCGTACGACATGCTCGCGGACGGCTTCGGCCCCGGTTTCAACGGGCCGTTGACGATCCTCGCCGAGGTGCCGACCGGCGCGGACAGGACCGCGCTGAACGGCCTGGTCACGACGTTGAAGGACACCGACGGCATCGCGTACGCCGCCGCCCTGCCGATGAAGCCGGGCGACAAGGTGGCGTTCATCCAGGCGGTGCCGACCACCTCGCCGCAGGACAAGGCGACCTCCGACCTGATCGACCACCTGCGCGACGACGTCGTCCCGGCCGCCGAGCGGGGCAGCACGATGCGGGCGTACGTCGGCGGCCAGACGGCGATCTTCGAGGACTTCGCGACGGTCCTGTTCAACAAGCTGCCGCTGTTCATCGGCGTGATCATCGTGCTGGGCTTCCTGCTCCTGCTGGTCGCCTTCCGCAGCCTGGTGGTGCCGCTGACGGCCGCCGCGATGAACCTGATCGCGGCGGCGGCCTCCTTCGGGGTGCTGGTGGCCTGCTTCCAGTGGGGCTGGGGCGGTTCGCTGGCCGGGCGCGAGGGGCCGATCGACGCCTTCCTGCCGGTCATCATGCTCTCGCTGCTCTTCGGCCTGTCGATGGACTACCAGGTCTTCCTGGTCAGCCGGATGCACGAGGAGTGGGTGCACACCAAGGACAACGCGCGGGCGGTACGGGTCGGGCTCGCCGAGACCAGCCGGGTGATCAACTCGGCGGCGGTCATCATGATCTGCGTCTTCGGCGCCTTCGTGCTCAGCGGCGAGCGGGTGCTGGCGATGTTCGGCATCGGCCTGGCGGGCGCGGTCGCGCTGGACGCGTTCATCCTGCGGACGGTGCTGGTGCCGTCGCTGATGCACATGTTCGGCACCTCCAACTGGTGGCTGCCCGCGTGGCTGGACAAGCGGCTGCCGCACCTGGCGGTGGAGCCGGCCGAGGACGACGACCCCGCGGCAGGCGCGCCGACGGGCACGCTGATGGCCGCCGGGGCCGGTACGGACATCGTCTCCGGGCCCGCCGTACGCGGCCGGGTCACGGGCGCCGCCGGGCTGCCGGTGCCGCGCTCGGAGCTGACGCTGATCGCGGCGGACGGCCGCCAGGTGGGCCGCGCGGCGGCGGACGACGAGGGCGCCTTCGCTCTGCCGACACCGCGCGCGGGCTCGTACGTCCTGGTCGCCAACGCGCCGGGACACCACCCGCAGACGGCGAGCGTGCTGGCCTCCGACCGACCGGTGGAGTGTGATCTGCGCCTCACGGGGACGGGTGCGCTGACCGGTACGGTGCGGCGCGCGGACGGCCAGCCGGTCGAGGACGCGCGGGTCGTGCTGCACGACGCGGACGGCCACGAGGTGGCGGAGACGCGGACCGGCAAGGACGGCTCGTACGCCTTCGGCAATCTCTACCCCGGCCGATACACGCTGCTGACCATGGGCTATCCGCCGTTCCCCGCCACCGTCCGGGTCCCGGACGACGGCGGCGAGGGGGACGGTGACGTCGATCTGGAGCTGAGTTATTCGCAGGACTGACCGCGGCCGGGCGCCGCCGCTCCCCCGGCGGCGCCTGTCGTCAGGGCCCGGTTCCGAACCTTCGGAGCCGGGCCCTTCCGTATGCCCGGAGCACCGGCCTTGAACATGTTCAAAACTGGGTCTAGAGTCGTCGCGTCAGTAGGTTTGAACACGTTCAAACAAGGGGTGGACCCGCTATGGACCTGACCGTCCTCGCGTATGTGATCTATCTGGCCGTCAGCATCGGCCTGACCGTCTGGGTGGCCCGTACCCTCAGCAGCAACGGCCGGATCTTCCTCGCCGACGTGCTGCACGGCGACGAGAAGCTCGCCGACGCCGTCAACCACCTCCTGGTGGTCGGCTTCTATCTGGTGAACCTCGGCTTCGTCGCCCTCTACCTGAAGTCGGCCGACGCCGTCGACAACGCGCGCGGCCTGTTCGAGGCGCTGTCGGTCAAGCTCGGCGTCGTGCTGCTGGTGCTCGGCGTGATGCACCTCGGCAACGTCTACGTGCTCAACAAGATCCGGCGGCGCGGGCTGATGGAGCGCGAGCAGTACCCGCCGGTGGACAGCGACGGCTGGACGCAGCCGAACGGCCCGACCCCGGCCGGGGTGTGACATGACGCGCCTCACGCAGAGCGCGGTGACCGCGCGGCCCGACCGGCCGACGGCGCGGCCCGTGGCGCGGACGCCCCGCCCGCCCGTACGGCGGCTCACCGTGCTGTACGACCCCGCCTGCCGGCTGTGCGCCTTCGTACGGGACTGGCTCGTCCGGCAGCGGCAGCTCGTCAGACTCGACATGGTGCCGGTCGGCTCCCCCGAGGCCATGCACCGCTTCCCCGGCCTCGACCACGCGGCGACCGGGCGCGAGATCACCGTCGTCGGCGACGCGGGCCAGCTCTACCGGGGCGACTCCGCCTGGGTGGTGTGCCTGTGGGCGCTCGCCGACCACCGCGCCTTCTCGCACACCCTGGCCACCCCCGCGGGCCGCAGGCTCGCCCGCGCGGCGGTGCTGACCGCGGCCAAGTACCGCGAGAGCAAGCAGCGTTCGGCCGCGGCCCCGACCTGGTTCCCCGGGCGCAACGCGGCGGGCGCGCCCGGCCCCGCGCCGGTCAGGTCCGTACCCGGCTGGATCTACGACAAGGCGACCGGCTGGACGCAGAGCGACCCGGGCTCCCCGTCGGCACCGCCGGCCGACCCGCGGCGCGGCCGGGGCGCGGACTGCGCCGACGGCTGTGCGGGCGACGGATAGGCTCACCCGGGTGGAGCACGTGACAGACCAGCCGGAGCCCGCGGCCACGGGTCCGGCGGCGGAGCCGGGCCCCGGCCTGGGCGAGGAACTGCCCGGCGGCCGGGCCCGGCCCAAGACCGGCAAGAGCGAGCAGACCCGCGCGGTGATCCTGGAGACCGCGATGCGGCTGTTCCGCGAGCGCGGCTACGACAAGACCACGATGCGCGCCATCGCCCAGGAGGCGGGCGTCTCGGTCGGGAACGCCTACTACTACTTCCAGTCCAAGGAATTCCTGATCCAGGGGTTCTACGACCGGATGACGCACGACCACGCGGCCGACGCCCGGGTGCGCATGCGCGGGGTGACCGACTTCGCGGAGCGCCTGGAGATCACGCTCGCGTCCTGGCTGGACACCGCGGCCGAGTACCACGAATTCGCCGCCCAGTTCTTCCGCACGGCCGCCGACCCGGACAGCTCGCTCAGCCCGTTCTCGAACGAGTCGCACCCGGCCCGCGCCACCGCCGTCGAACTCTTCCGCGACGTGCTGTCCGGCTCCGACCTCGCCCCCAAGCTCGACTCCGAACTCGCCGAGCTGCTCCCCGAACTGCTCTGGCTGCACCTCATGGTCGTCGTCCTCTACTGGGTCTTCGACCGCACCCCCGACACCGCGCGGACCCGCGAGTTCGTGCACCGCTCCACCCCCGTGGCGGCCCGCGTCATCGGCCTGTCCCGCTACCGGGTCTTCCGCCCCGTCGTCCGCGACGCCAAGTCCCTCATCCAGGACTTCATCCTCCCGACGATCGGCCGCACCGCGGTCACACCGTCGAGTCGGCCGACTCCCGATCAGCCGGGGCAGCCGGGCTAGTCGGGGCGGTCGCTTCCGCCGGGTCGGCCGGACCGGCCTGCGCCGCCTCGCGGCGCAGCGCCCGCAGGCTCCGCGCGCCGAGGGCCGCGATGGCGGTGCCGAGGAGGAAGGAGACGATCGCGAGCGTGAGGTGGATCCAGAAGTAGGCGGTGGGCGATCCGTGGTCGCCGTCGTGGAAGGCCAGACCGCTGGTGTCCTTCCACAAATTCTTGACAAAGGTGACCCAGACGATCCACGACCACACACCGAAAGCGACCAGGAACCAGGACACGCGCCGACTGAGCTTCATGCGTCCCAGTATGTGCGGGCCCCCCGGTAGGAGGGCCGACGGGGGTGGCCGGTTCCCCGCGCGGGACGTGCGGATCGTCACGGCGGACGGCCCGCACCCGGGGGCGCGGCGGCCAGGAAAGGGCATGTACGTTTCCTCGGGTGCCCATGCCTACGACCGCCGCGCGCCGCACCGCGCCGCACCGTTCCGCCCTGGCCGTTCTCGCCGTGTCCGCCGTCGCCGCGCTGCTCGGCGGCACCGTCCTGACGGGGGCCGCGAGCGCGGCTCCGGCCGCCGGCACCAAGCCCGCGCCGAGACCGCCCGAGCACATGTCCACGGTGGGCGGCGACCGGCTGGGCGTGCCGGGCACGCAGGTGGACCCGGGACAGGGCGCGCCCGCGCTGCCCGCGAAGCTGACGGCGAAGTCCTGGATCGTGGCGGACGCCAAGACCGGCGAGATCTACGCCGCGCACAACGCGCACTGGCGGCTCCCCCCGGCCAGCACCCTGAAGATGCTGTTCGCCGACACGGTGCTGCCGAAGTTCCCGAAGAACACCGTGCGCAAGGTGCTGCCGTCCGACCTCCAGGGCATGGGCGAGGGCAGCAGCCTCGTCGGCATCAAGGAGAATCTGACCTACACCGTCCACGACCTGTGGCTCGGTGTCTTCCTGCGCTCGGGCAACGACGCGGTGCACGTGCTGTCCGCCATGAACGGCGGCGTCGCCAGGACCGTCGCGGACATGAACGCGCGGGCCAAGGAGTTGCAGGCGGCCGACACGCATGTGGTCACGCCCGACGGCTACGACGAGCGCGGGCAGGTCAGCAGCGCGTACGACCTCACGCTCTTCGCCCGCTCGGGGCTCCAGAACGCCGACTTCCGCGAGTACTGCTCGACGGTGAGCGCGCAGTTCCCCGGCGAGTGGAAGGTCGACAAGAACAAGAAGACCGGCAAGACCGCCAAGAAGCGCGAGTCGTTCGGCATCCAGAACACCAACCGGCTGCTCAGCGGCGACTACGGCCTGTCCCCCTACCCCGGCATCGCGGGCGTCAAGAACGGCAACACCACCAACGCGGGCGCCACCTTCACCGGGGTCGCGCAGCGCGACGGCCGTACGCTGCTGGTCACCGTCATGACGCCGAAGGCCGAGCACGACCTGGTCTACCGCGAGGCCGCCTCGCTGCTGGACTGGGGCTTCAAGGCCGCCCCTACGGTCAAGCCGGTCGGCACGCTGGTCCCGCCGCTGAGCCAACTGCCGCCGCCGGCCGCCACGACGAAGGCGCCCGAGGGCGACAAGGGACCGGCCACCGCCTCCGCGACGGCCGGTTCCTCCCACGACGGCCTGTGGACGGCGCTGGGCGTCGCCGCCGGTTCCCTGCTCGTCCTGGCCGTGGCGTTCATCGTGGTACGGAAGCTCCGCCCGCTGCCGTCCCCGGCCGGCGGTGGTCCTCATCCTGCCCCGCGTCCTGATCCCGCTCCGCGGCCCGGTGCTGACCCTGATCCTGGCCCTGATCCCGATCCCGATCGGGCGTCCGGTCCGGCGGCCGGGCCCGACCGCCGCTCCCGGCGCCGGAAGGGCTGACGGGCTCCGGGGCCCGCGTGGCCCCGTGGACCTCGATCACCTCGACGACCTCCACGGTCTCGACGGCTTCCCCCGGTTCCCCGGCGGCGTCACCGTCCCCGCCGTCCCCGCCGTCCCCGCCGTCCTTCTCGGGCGGCGGCGCGTGCCTGGGCGTCGCCGTCCACGCGGCGCAGTACAGCAGCAGCTTCGCCATGAAGTTGATCCAGAGCAGCAGGGCGACCGGCGTACCGAAGGCGCCGTACACGTTCTTGCCCGCGACGCCCTGGAGGTAGCCGCTGAGCAGCACCTTCAGCAGCTCGAAGCCGACCGCGCCGATGAACGCCGCCTGGACCACGGCGCGGCGCGACGGTTCGACGCCCGGCAGCAGCGTCAGCAGGTAGGTCAGGATCAGGAAGTCGGCCAGGACGGCGATGCAGAAGCCGAGGACGGTCAGCAGCGCGCGGCCGGGGCCGTGGTCGGCGAGCCCGGCCTTGTGGACGGTCCAGTCGACGGCCGCGGTCGCGAAGCCGGAGGCGGCGAGCGAGAGCAGGGCCGCCGCGCCGAGGCCGAGCAGGATGCCGCCGTCGACCAGTTTGGCGACGACGGGGTTGCGCTCCTCGTCGTCCTTGTCCCAGACCGCGCGCAGGCAGTCGCGCAGCGAGCCGACCCAGCCGATACCGGTGAAGAGCAGCGCGGCACCGGCGATCCCGCCGATGGTCCCGGCGTTGGCGACCAGGCCGTTGATGTCGAGCTGGTCGGCGATGCCGGGGATCTGGTCGGAGATCTTGTGCTGGAGGGTGTCGAGCTGATGCTGCGACAGCAGCGCGGCGCCGATCGCCGCGACGACCGCGAGCAGCGGGAAGAGCGAGAGGAAGCTGGTGAAGGTCATCGCGGCGGCCAGCCGCGTCCAGTGGACGGTCTGGAGGTGCGCGAAGGCGCGCCAGCCGTGTGTCCGCATCGCCGCGGCGATGCGCGGGCCGATCCAGGGCAACCTTGTCAACCAGTCCATAACGGGGGGCCTACCCTCCCCCGGCCCGCGCAGTCCCGCGGAACACGAAGGTGCGGGTTCCCCAGAAGCGCAGCGCGGTCGCGAGAGCCATGCCGATCCCCGCGCCCGACACGACATCGGCGCGCGCACTGGCCAGCCCGAGCACGTAGTGCGATACGCCCAGACAGCCCAACTGCACGAGCGCGCCCGCCACGTTCACCGCGAAGAAGACCCCGTACTGCCGCGCCCTGCCGACCGCGGGGGTCCGGCCCCGGTAGGTCCCCAGCGCGTTGCCGAGATACGCCACCGTGCACCCGGCGAGGAACGACAGCGCCTTCGCCCCGATCGGCCCGAACCCGCCGGGGCCGCGCAGCCAGACGAACAGCCCGAGGTCGGCGGCGTACGCGGCGCCGCCCGCGAGGGCGAAGCCGAGCACTTCCGAGCTGAGGCCCCGAGGGGAGCGCGCCCTCACCGGTTGACCGCCGCCAGGACGTAGAGGACGACCCAGGCCAGGGCGATGACGACCAGGGCGCGGTCGCGCAGGACGACGTCCTCGGGGGCGCCCGCGGAGCCCGCGTCGGCGAAGACGGCGTAGCGCAGGACGGAGAGGATGAAGGGGATCATCGAGAGCTGCCGCCAGGGGAGCCAGCCGTTGGGCGAGGCGCCGGTCTCCATCGACCACAGGCAGTAGGCGAGTACGGCGCCGCCCGCGGCGAGCTGCCAGACGAAGCGGAGGTAGCCGGTGGTGTACGCGCCGAGGAGGGCGCGGGAGGCGCCGACCTCGGAGCCCTCCGAGTCCTCGGGCGGCGCGGGGGCCGCCGCGGCGGTGGCGTCCGGCTGGGGTCCGACCGTCGGGGCCGCGGGGGCCGCCGCCGGGGCCCGTTCGGCGAGCCGCGACATCAGGACGAGTTCGGAGTAGCGCTTGGCGGCGACCATGAACAGCGCGCCGAAGCCCGAGGTGATCAGGAACCAGCGGGACAGGTCGATGCCGAGGGCGAGGCCGCCCGCCATGGCGCGCATCAGGAAGCCGGTGGTGACGATGACGAGGTCGACGACCAGCATGTGCTTGAGCCACACGCAGTAGGCCAGCTGCATGACCACGTATCCGGCGAGCAGCCCGGCCGTGTCCGGGTTGCAGAGCACCCCGGCCGCCGCGGGCGCGAGGACCGCGAGGGCGCCGCCCGCGGCGTACGCGACCGGCACCGGGACCTGTCCGCAGGCCACCGGGCGGCGGCACTTGACGGGGTGGGCGCGGTCGGCGTCGGCGTCGCGGGCGTCGTTGATCAGATAGACGGCGGCGGAGCAGCCGGTGAAGAGCACGAAGACGACGGCGAGCTGGAGTACGGCGTGCGCGGACAGCAGGCGCCCGGCGGCCAGCGGCGCGGCCAGCACGAGGACGTTCTTGACCCACTGCCGGGGCCGGGCGGTCCGCACCAGACCGGCGGGCAGGCCCCGTACGGAGACCGGGGGCGGGAAGCGTCCGGCCGAGGGGACGGCGGTCGCCGGTACGTCGTCGATGAGCGCGGCGGTGCGTTCCGTCATGACGGCCGCCCTCCGCGCAGGGCCCAGTTCCGGCCGAGCCGGGCGGTGACGGCGCCGAGCAGCGCGCCGCAGGCCACGTCGCTCGGGTAGTGGACGCCGACGACCATCCGGGACACGCACATGGCGGCGGCGAGCGGCGGGAGCGGCGCGGCGAACGGCGTACGGGGCATCAGTGCCCCGAAGGCGACGACGGCTGCGGCGGCCGAGGTGGCGTGCGAGCTGGGGAAGCTGTGCCGTCCGGCGGTGCGGACCAGCGGTTCGGCGTCCGGCAGCACCGGGCGCGGGCGGCGGACGACCCGTTTGACGCCCATGCTCGCCGCGTGGGCCGCGCCGACCAGTGTGGTGGCGCGCAGCCAGGCGCCGCGGCGGCCGGGGTCGGCGCAGGCGCCGGCGAGACCGGCGGCCAGCCAGACCGCGCCGTGCTCGCCCGCCCAGGACAGCGCGCGGGCCGCGCCCGCGACGCGGGGGTCGGTGCCGCGGCGGCGCAGCGCGGCCAGCAGGTGGTGGTCCGCGCGTTCCGCGGCGGAGTCGGGGTAGCGCACTGGTCGGTACTCCCTCGCAGCGACGGCTCGTGACCCGGGGCCGCCACGGCTGGGCGACCGGCCGCCCCACCTGGGCGAATTGTCGGGTCATCACACTTGGACCCCGAGTGCTTACCGTGCGCGACGGCTCCTCACGCACCACCACTCACCCTTTTCAGTGAGAAAAGCCGCATAACGCACTATTCGTGATCTTTCGCACCACTCAGAGCGCTACGGTCACGGACATGCCTGTACCCTCCGCGACGACCGTCCCCGTCACCGGCGAGGGCCGCACCGCCGCCGACGCCTCGGCCGACCCCACCGACGCCTCGACCGACCCCACCGCCGCCCCCCTCGATCGCGGCTCCGGCCCCGCCGACCTCCCCAGCCGCGTCGGCCCGGTCACCGGCTGGGGCCGCACCGCCCCCACCACCGCCCGCGTCCTGCGCCCCCTGACGTACGAGGCGGCCGTCGCGGCGGTCACCGGCAGCGACAGCCGCGGCGCCATCGCGCGGGGCCTGGGCCGGGCCTACGGGGACGCGGCGCAGAACGCGGGCGGCGCCGTCCTGGACATGACCGGACTCGACCGCGTCCACGAGATCGACGCCGTCAACGGCCTGGTCGTGTGCGACGCGGGCGTCTCGCTGCACCGCCTGATGGAGGTGCTGCTGCCGCTCGGCTGGTTCGTGCCCGTCACGCCCGGCACCCGCTATGTGACGGTCGGCGGCGCGATCGGCGCGGACATCCACGGCAAGAACCACCACGGCTCCGGGTCCTTCTCCCGCCATGTGCGCGCCATCGAACTGCTCACCGGTGACGGCGAGACCCGGCTGGTCACGCCCGAGGACGAGCCGGGCCTGTTCTGGGCGACGGCCGGCGGCATGGGCCTGACCGGCGTCATCCTGGCCGCGACCCTCCAGCTCCTGCCGGTCCAGACGTCGTTGATGACCGTGGACACCGAACGTGCCACCGACCTGGACGACCTGATGGCGCGGCTGACCGCGACCGACGACACGTACCGCTACTCGGTGGCCTGGATCGACCTGCTCGCGCGTGGCGCGAAGACCGGCCGCGCCGTCCTCACCCGCGGCGACCACGCCCCGCTCGACGCGCTGCCCGCCACGTCCCGCGCCCGCCGCGACCCGCTCGCCTTCCGCCCCGGACGGCTGCCCGCCGCCCCGCGCTTCGTCCCCGAGGGCCTGCTCGGCCGCACCAGCGTCGGCCTGTTCAACGAGTTCTGGTACCGCAGGGCCCCGCGCGAGCGGCGCGGCGAACTCCAGCGCCTGTCCGCCTTCTTCCACCCGCTGGACGGGCTGCCGCACTGGAACCGGATCTACGGCCGCAGCGGCTTCGTCCAGTACCAGTTCGTCGTCGGCCACGGACAGGAGGAGTCGCTGCGGCGCATCGTCGGACGGATCGGCGCCCGCGGCTGCCCGTCCTTCCTCGCCGTGCTCAAGCGCTTCGGCGAGGGCGACCCCGGCTGGCTCTCCTTCCCGATGGCGGGCTGGACCCTCGCCCTCGACATCCCCGCCGCGCTCCCCGGCCTCGGCGCGTTCCTCGACGAGCTGGACGAGGAGGTCGCGGAGGCGGGCGGCCGGGTCTACCTCGCCAAGGACGCGCGGCTGCGGCCCGAACTCCTGGCCCGGATGTACCCGCGCCTCGACGACTTCCGCACCCTGCGCGCCACGTACGACCCGCGCGGCGTGATCACGTCCGACCTCGCCCGCCGCCTGGCCCTCTAGGGCCCGCCGCCACAGCCTCGAAGGAGCTTCCCGTGAAGGACGCGTTCGGCGCCCCCCAGTCCCTGCTGATCCTCGGCGGCACCTCCGAGATCGCGCTGGCCACCGCCCGCCGCCTCATCGCCCGCCGCACCCGTACCGTCTATCTCGCGGGCCGCCCCTCCGAGGCGCTGGACGCCGCCGCGACGCAGTTGCGCGCGCTCGGCGCCGACGTCCACGCGGTCGGCTTCGACGCCCTCGACCCCGCCTCGCACGAGGAGGTCCTCGGCAAGCTCTTCACCGAGGGCGACATCGACATGGTGCTGCTCGCCTTCGGCGTCCTCGGCGACCAGGCCCGCGACGAGCAGGAACCGCTCTCGGCCGTCCACGTCGCCCAGGTCAACTACACCGGCGCCGTCTCCGCCTCCCTGGTCTGCGCGGGCGCCCTCCAGTCCCAGGGCCACGGCTCGCTGGTCGTGCTGTCCTCCGTGGCCGGCGAGCGCGCCCGCCGCGCCAACTTCATCTACGGCAGCAGCAAGGCCGGGCTCGACGCCTTCGCCCAGGGCCTCGGCGACGCCCTGCACGGGGCCGGCGTGCACGTCATGATCGTCCGCCCCGGCTTCGTCCGCACCAAGATGACCGCGGGGCGCGAGGAGGCCCCGCTGGCCACCACCCCCGAGGCCGTCGCGGTCGCCATCGAGACCGGGCTGCGCCGCCGCAGCGAAACGGTCTGGGTGCCCGGCACCCTGCGCGTGGTCATGTCGGCCCTGCGGCACGTCCCGAGGCCGCTCTTCCGCCGCCTGCCGGTCTGACCCGGCACCGGCTCCGCCGCGCGCGCCGTCGGCGGCGGGCGGCGGAGCCGTACGCTCCACAGACGGTGACACCGCGTTCCGGAGGAGGGGGCCATGGGGGCGACTCCCGCTGACGGGAGAGGACTTCGGGGTCGGCGGCTGCGGTGGCTGACCCCGCCGGTCGTGGCCTTCGCGGTCGTCGTCAGCTCCGTCTTCGCCGTCGCGGGCCTGTCCGGGACCGGTGCCAGGTCGGCCGTGCAGAGCGCGGCCCCGCCGCGGCCCGTGCTCACCCGGGTCGGCGCGTGGACGGCGGCGCTGGCGGGCGGCGGCCGGCGGGTCCGCCACCGCACGGTCCGCATGGTCGTGCACCCGACGATCGGCGGGACGGGCGTACGCGTGCGGCTGTCGAACCGGTACGGGACCGGGCCGCTGCCGGTCGGGGCCGTGGACGTGGCCGTACAGGCGCACGGCGGCGACGCCGTACCCGGCACGCATCACACCGCGACGTTCTCCGGGGCGGGCGCCACGACGATCCCGGCGGGGCGGGACGCGGCGACCGACCCGCTCGCGATGACCGTCAACGCGGACGAGAATCTGCTGGTCAGCGTCTACTTCCCCGGTGACGCGGGCGCGTCGGGGCGGCACTGGCTGGCCGCCGAGACCACGTACTACTCGGCGCCCGGCGACTTCGCCGCCGCCGACACCACCGCGCACTACCCCGTCTCGAACGGCGTCTGGTACTACCTCAGCGGCCTCGACGTCGAGTCCGCCACCGCCCGCGGCACCCTGGTCGCCTTCGGCGACTCCCTCACGGACGGCGCGGGTTCCAGCACGTCGGCCAACGCCCGCTGGCCCGACGTCCTCGCCCGGCGGCTGCGCGACCGGCCGGGCGGCCCGCTCCTCGGCGTCGTGGACGCGGGCCTGAGCGGCAACCGGGTGCTCACCGACACCGGCACCCGCTTCGGCACCAGCGCCCTGCACCGCTTCGCCCACGACGCCCTCGGCCAGCCCGGCGTCACGGCCGTGGTCCTGCTGGAGGGCATCAACGACATCAGCGTCGACCGCGGCCCGCACGGGCACCTCGCCGCGGCCGACCTCATCGACGCCTACCGCACCCTCGTCCGCCAGGCGCACGCGGCGGGCGTACGGATCTACGGCGCGACCCTGCCGCCCTTCCAGGGCTCCCGCCCCTACACCCCCGCCGGTGAGCGGACCCGCGAGACCGTCAACCGCTGGATGCTCGGCGGCCACGCCTTCGACGCCGTCTTCGACCTGTCCGCCGCGCTGCGCGACCCCGCCCGGCCGCACCGCCTGTCCCCCGCCTACGACAGCGGCGACCACCTGCATCCCAACGACGCCGGTTACCGCGCGATGGCGAACGCGATCGATCTCCGTACGCTGACGGCTCCGCTGACGCCGCGCGCGGCGGGCTGAGCGTCCGTACCCCCGCTCACAGGCGGCTGGGGGTCGCCTCGTCCGTCGTGTTCTCCGCGTCCTCCCCCGGTGGGGCGACCTCGCCGAAGCGGGCCAGGGCCAGGGCGCCGACGACCGCGAGGGCGAAGCCCGCGACCGCGACCGGGGCCCAGCCGTGGCGGGTGCGGTCGCCGAGGGCCAGGACGCCGACGAGCGCGGGGCCGACGGTCTCGCCGATGACCATGCCCGCGGTGGCGGCCGTCACCGAGCCGCGCTGGAGGGCGGAGGTCAGCAGCAGGAAGGCGGCTCCGCCGCCGACGAGGAGGCCGTACACGGCCGGGTTGGTGAGCAGCGCCACCGGGGTCATGCCGTCGATGACGCGGACGGCGACCTCGACCACGCCGAAGCCGAGGCCCGCGCCGAGGCCCAGCGCCGCCGCGCGGGAGCGTTCGGGGAGGCGGCCGGCCGCCGTGCCCGCCGCGAGGACGGCGAGGGCCGTGGCCAGCGTGCCCCAGCGCAGCGCCGTGCCGCCGTGGTCCGCGCCGGCCCCCTCGCTGCCCGAGGCCATGCCCAGCAGCGCCAGGCCGCCGCACACCGCCGCGACCGCGCCCCACTCGCGCGGCGACAGCCGCGTGTCCAGCAGCCGCGCCGCGGCGACCGCCGTGACGGCCAGGCTCGCCGCCAGGGCCGCGCCCACCGCGTAGATCGGCAGCGACCTCAGCGCGACCAGTTCGAGCGCGAAGCCCACGCCGTCGAGGCCCAGGCCCGCCACGTAGCGCCACTCGCGCAGGGCCCTGCCCAGCAGCCGCGCGTCGACCGCCGAGCCCGAGCCTCCGCCCGGCTCCGCCGCCGCCCGCGCCGCCACCGCTTGCAGCACCGACGCCACCCCGAAACACACGGCCGCGCCCAGCGCACACACCATTCCCAGAAGCACGCCACTGACTCTAGGGCGTCCAGCACCCCGGGCCCCGCCCCGAGCGCTTCCTCCGCCGCGGACGGCGAGCCGTCCCTTCCCACCGGCCGGTGGCCGCAAGCCCACCGAATCGCCCCTCCGGGCCCGGTGGTGCCCCGCACGCCCGTCGTGGCGCGTCGCGCAGTTCCCCGCGCCCCTCAAAAACCGGCCCACCCCGCCAGGGACGCGAGGAACTGCGCGGCCAGCCCCCCACCGGGCCGGTGGTCCGAAGCCAACCGAATCGCCCCTCCGGGCCCGGTGGTGACCTGCGGCAGCAATGTGGCTGAGCGCGCAGTTCCCCGCGCCCCTCAAAAGACCGGCCCACCCCCCGACCGAGAGACGACCCGCCCCGTCAGGGGCGCGGGGAACTGCGCGGCCAGCCCCCACCGGGCGGGTGGTCCGAAGCCAACCGAATTGCCCCTCTGGGGCCGGTGGTGACCTGCGGCAGCAATGTGGCTGAGCGCGCAGTTCCCCGCGCCCCTAAAAAACCGGCCCACCCCGTCAGGGGCGCGGGGAACTGCGCGGCCAGCCCCCACCGGCCGGTGGTGCGGAGAGGAGGGAACCGCCCCCGCCGGCGGGAGGGGGAAGGTCAGGCGGAGAGGACCGTGCGGAGTTGGGTGAGGCCCCAGTCGAGGTCGTCCTTGGAGATGGTGAGCGGCGGCGCCAGCCGAATGGTGCTGCCGTGGGTGTCCTTGGCGAGAACCCCGAGCGCCATGAGCCGCTCGGAGATCTCGCGGCCGGTCCCCACGGCGGGATCGATGTCGACCCCGGCCCACAGCCCGCGCCCGCGCACCTCGGTGACCTTGCCGGAGCCGGTGAGGAGGGCGAGCTCGCGGTGCAGGTGGTCACCGAGTTCGGCGGCGCGCTCCTGGTACTCCCCGGTGCGCAGCATGGCGAGGACTTCGAGCCCGACGGCGCAGGCCAGCGGGTTCCCGCCGAAGGTGGACCCGTGTTCGCCGGGCCGGTAGACGCCGAGGACGTCGCGGGAGGAGACCACGGCCGAGACGGGCACGACGCCGCCGCCGAGCGCCTTGCCGAGGACGTACATGTCGGGGACGACGTCCTCGTGCTCGCAGGCGAAGGTGCGGCCGGTCCTGCCGAGGCCGGACTGGATCTCGTCGGCGATGAAGAGCGCCCCGCGCTCGGCGGTGACCCGGCGCACCCCGGCGAGATAGCCCGGCGGCGGCACGAGGACGCCCGCCTCGCCCTGGATCGGCTCCAGCAGCACGGCGACGGTCTCGTCGTCCACGGCCGCTTCGAGCGCGGCGAGGTCGCCGTAGGGGACGGTCACGAAGCCGGGGGTGTACGGGCCGAAGTCCGCCCGCGCCTCGGGGTCGGTGGAGAAGCTGACGATCGTGGTGGTGCGCCCGTGGAAGTTCCCGGCCGCGACGACGATCCTGGCCCGGCCGTCCGGTACGCCCTTGACCCGGTAGCCCCACTTGCGCGCCGTTTTCACGGCGGTCTCCACCGCTTCGGCGCCGGTGTTCATCGGCAGCACCATCTCCATGCCGCACAGCTCGGCGAGCCGCGTACAGAAGTCCGCGAAGCGGTCGTGGTGGAAGGCGCGGGAGGTCAGCGTGACCCGGTCGAGCTGCGCCTTGGCCGCCGCGATCAGCCGGGGGTTGGCGTGGCCGAAGTTCAGCGCCGAGTAGCCCGCGAGCATGTCGAGGTAGCGGCGGCCCTCGACGTCGGTCATCCACGCGCCTTCGGCCGTGGCGACCACGACGGGAAGCGGGTGGTAATTGTGCGCGCTGTGCGCCTCGGCGGCGGCGATCCGCTCACCGGTGGTGCCGGTGGTACCTGCGGTGCCGGAAGGACCTGCGGTGGTGGTGGTCACGTGCGTTCTCCGTTCGTTGTACGTCGGAGGCCAGGGCGAAGGGGCGGGGTGACGCCCCTTTCTATCGTCGCTCGCCGCGATCACGGCGAAACCTCACCGACGGCGGCCAGTGGTGTCCACCAGGGGTATGGGAGCGGGGTCACCACCTGAGAGAATGATGGACATGGCAACAGATCGCCCGCGCGCGCTTTCCGGTATCCAGCCCACCGCCGGTTCGTTCCACCTGGGGAACTACCTGGGGGCGATCCGCCAGTACGTGGCGCTCCAGGAGACGCACGACGCCTTCTACATGGTGGTCGACCTGCACGCGATCACCGTGCCGCAGGACCCGGCCGAGCTGCGGGCGAACACGCGGCTGGCCGCCGCCCAGCTCCTGGCCGCCGGGCTCGACCCGGACCGCTGCACGCTGTTCATCCAGAGCCATGTGCCCGAGCACGCCCAGCTCGGCTGGGTGATGAACTGCCTGACCGGCTTCGGTGAGGCGTCCCGGATGACGCAGTTCAAGGACAAGTCGGCCAAGCAGGGCGCGGACCGCTCGACGGTCGGCCTGTTCACGTATCCGATCCTCCAGGTCGCGGACATCCTGCTGTACCAGGCGGACGCGGTGCCGGTCGGCGAGGACCAGCGGCAGCACATCGAGCTGACCCGCGACCTGGCGGAGCGGTTCAACACGCGCTTCGGCCCGACCTTCACCATCCCGGCGCCGCACATCGTGCGGGAGGTCGCGAAGATCTACGACCTCCAGGACCCGACGGCCAAGATGAGCAAGTCGGCGGCGTCGCCGAAGGGCCTGGTCAATCTACTGGACGAGCCGAAGACGTCGGCGAAGAAGTTCCGCAGCGCGGTGACGGACACCGGCACGGTCGTCAAATATGACGAAAAAGACAAGCCGGGCATCAGCAATCTGCTCACGATTCACTCCGCGCTCACCGGTACCGGAATTCCGGAACTCGAGGAGCGGTACGAGGGCAAGGGCTACGGTGCGCTGAAGACCGACCTCGCGGAGATCTTCGTGGAGTGGGTCACACCGTTCCGTGAGCGTACGCAGGAGTATCTGGGGGACCCGGAGACGTTGGACGCAGTGCTGGCGAAGGGTGCCGAGAAGGCGCGCGCCGTGGCGGCGGAGACGCTGGCCGGGGCGTACGACCGGGTCGGGTTCCTGCCCGCCAAGCACTGAGTACGGTACGGGGCGGTACCGAGGACGATTTTTCTGCTCTCGCATGATTGTCCCGCATGATGGCTGTATGACCATGCGGGGTCATCGCGCGGGGGTGACCACGCGGCCGGCTGAACGGGGAAAGGGGTGAGCGCAGTGGGGACCTCCACGACCACCACGATCGGCGTGTCCATCGCGGTCCCGGAGCCGTACGGGCGCCTGCTCCAGGAGCGGCGCGCCGGTTTCGGCGATCCGGCGGCGTACGCGATCCCCACCCACGTCACGCTGCTGCCGCCCACCGAGGTCGACTGCGGCGCGCTTCCGGCGCTGCGCCGCCACCTCGCGCAGGTCGCCGCCGACGGCCGCCCCTTCCTGATGCGGCTGCACGGCACGGACACCTTCCGGCCGCTCTCCCCCGTGGTCTACGTCCGCCTCGCCGACGGCGGCGACGCCTGCGCCCAGCTCCAGGAGCAGGTCCGCTCGGGACCCGTCTCCCGCGAGCTCCAGTTCCCGTACCACCCGCACGTCACGGTCGCCCACGGCATCCCCGACCCCGCCATGGACCTGGCCCAGTCCGAGCTCGCCACCTTCTCCGCCGCCTGGACCGCGATCAGCTTCGCCCTCTACGAGCAGGGCGAGGACGGCGTCTGGCGCAAGATGCGCGAGTACCCCTTCGGCCGTGAGGGCCTCTCGGCCGTCCCGCACCAGCAGTCCGCCAAGGCCGCGACGCGGCTGTAACGGCGCTGCGGGGGCGGCCCGGCCGCGACTCCTGCCGCGCTTCGGCCGTGCTTCGGCCGTACTTCGACCGTAAGCCGGGCCCCGTCGGTCACATTCGGCCGCTTCCGTGCGACACATCAGCGCACCGCCCACCCACGGGCGGTGCGCTGATTCGTCAGGTCGGGCAGAAAGCCGGGAGTGATCATGGGTACGCGGACATCGGCCGTCGCGTTCACGGAAGCGGTGGCGGCGGAGCGGCTGGAGCGGGCGGCGGAGGCTCTCGTGCTGCACGGCTTCGACGCGGAGATCCTCGACGACGTGGCCGCCGCGCGGGTCCGGGTGGGCGAGCTGATCCCGCCGGGCGCGAGCGTGTTCACCGGGGCCAGCGAGACGCTGCGGCTGTCCGGGATCGAGGAGGACATCAACGGGAGCGGGCGGTACGAGGCGGTCAAGCCGCGCGTGCTGGCCATGGACCGGGCGAGCGAGGCGGACGCGATCCGGCGGGCGCTGGCCGGTCCGGACGTCAGCGTCGGGAGCGTCGCCGCCGTCACCGAGACGGGGTCGCTGGTGATCGCGTCGGGCAGCGGGAGCCAGTTGCCCGGGTACGCGGGCGGGGCGGGGCGCGCGATCTGGGTGGTGGGCGCGCAGAAGGTCGTGCCGGACCTGGAGACGGCACTGCGCCGGGTGGAGGAGCACTGCCTGCCGCTGGAGAGCGCCAGGACCATGGAGGTGCACGGCTGGCCGAGCACCGTGAACCGGCTCCTGGTCCTCAACGCGGAGTACGTGCCGGGGCGCGGCACCGTACTGCTGCTCCGCGAGCCCATCGGCTTCTGAGGCACCGCCCGTTGACGGCCGCTCCACGGCCGGTTGACGGCCGGTCCCCTGTCGGTCCACTGGCGCGCGGTATTGCCGACAACGTGTGTGCAAAAGGAGGTGGCGGCCGGGTTTAGGGTGAAGCGGAAACGCTTGGAGGCATGGCCAATTGGCGAATGTGAAGCAGGGCCGTTGCATTGTCGGATCGCGCGGGAGCGACCTCGCCAGGGCGCAAGTGCGTGAATATCTGGCGCCGTTGAGGGAGCGGTTTCCCGAGGTGACCTTCACGCACCGGGTGATCGTGGAGGGCGGCGACCGCGACCGGCGCTCACCGCTGGCCAACGTGTCGGCGGTGAGCGGCGGTTCGGCGTTCAGCACCGAGCAGGAGGCCGCGCTGGCACGCGGTGACGTGGATGTGGTCGTCCACTCCCTCAAGGACCTGCCGACGTCGAATCCGCCGGGCCTGACCCTGTTGCCGCCGCCGGGGCGGGAGGACGTGGCCGACGCGCTGTGCGGGGCGACGCTCGCCGGGCTGCCGGAGGGGGCCAGGGTCGGTACGGGGGCGGCCCGCCGGATCGGCCAGCTCCTCGCCGTACGGCCTGACGTGCGGATCGTGCCGATTCGCGGCAACGTACCGCCGCGCCTGGAGAAGCTGGCGACCGAGGGGCTGGACGCGGTCGTGCTGGCCCTGGCGGGCCTGCGCCGCCTCGGTCTCGACGGCGCTGTGAGCGAGGTGCTGCCGCTCGACCTCTTCCCGCCGAGTCCGGGCCAGGGCGCCCTCGGCATCCAGATCCGCGCGGACGACACCGCCGTACGCGACCTGCTCGCCTGCGCGGGTGACGCCTCCGTCGACGCGCGGGTCCGCGCCGAACGCGCCTTCCTCGCCGAATTGCACGGCGGGTGCAGCGTTCCGGTCGGGGGTTACGCCGAATTGGACCCGGCCGGAAATCTGCGGCTGTTCGGACAGGTCACGTCTCTCGACGGCAGGACGCAGATTTCCGCCACCGTCAGCGGTCCGGCGCAGCGGCCGGAAAGGCTCGGAAGGGAATTGGCCGCGGAACTCGTCGCGCGGGGCGCCCATTCCCTGCTCGACGCGGCGCGCCACCCCGGCGCGTGACCTGACCGGCGGCCGTGCCGCGCCTTACGCGCGGACCGCCGGGGACATCCGGCAGGAGACGCCGATCCGGTTCCAGGCGTTCATGGTGACGCACATGGCCAGGAGGCGGGGGAATTCGTCGGCGTCGAAGAGCCGGGCCGCCTCGTCGAAGACGGCGTCGGGGACGCCGTGGTCACCGAGGTGGGTGACGGCCTCGGCCAGGGCGAGGGCGGCGCGCTCACGGGCGGTGAAGAAGGGCGTCTCGCGCCAGACGGTGACGCCGTACAGCTTCTGCTCGGTGAGGCCGAGGGCGCGGGCGTCGGCGCTGTGCTTGTCGACGCAGTAGGCGCAGCCGTTGAGCTGGGAGACGCGGACGCGGACGAGTTCGCGGACGGCGGGGTCGAGGCCGCGGGCGGCGGCCTTGTCGAGGGCGGCCATGGCCGCGTAGAAGTCGGGGGCCTTGTCGTTGAGGTCGATCCGGCGCGCGGGCGCGGGAACGGTAGCGGTGTCGTCGGTCGTCGTCGTCATGCCTCCACCGTAGGAGGAAAGTGGCTCCATGCCGTGGTCCACTTGGAGCATGAACGACTGGGCCACTCGCGGTGAGCGCACCGCCGACTACGACCTGCTGCTCGACCTCCCCGCCGCGCGGGCCGCGGCGGGCGGCGGCGCGCGGGCCGGTCTTGAGCGGGCCCTGCGCGAGGCCGTGCGCGACGGCCGCCTCTCCCCCGGTACCCGCCTGCCGTCCAGCCGGGTGCTGGCCGGGGATCTGGGCCTCGCGCGCAACACGGTCGCGGACGCGTACGCGCAGCTCGTCGCCGAGGGGTGGCTGACCGCGCGGCAGGGCTCGGGCACGACGGTGGCACCGCGCCCGGCCGCGGTCCCCGGCCGGGCGGAGCGCGCCCCCGTGCGCCGTACGCCCGTCACCCCGGTCGAGCTGGTGCCGGACAACGCGACCGGCCTCCCGTACAGCCTGTGGCCCGGCTCGCCCGACCTGTCGTCCTTTCCGCGCGCCGCGTGGTCGGCGGCGGCGCGGCGGGCGCTGGCGGCGGCGCCGAACGAGGCGTTCGGGTACACCGACCCGCGCGGGCGGCCGGAGTTGCGGGCGGCGCTGAGCACGTATCTCGCGCGGGTGCGCGGGGTGCGGACCGACCCGGAGCACCTGATGATCTGCACGGGGTACGTGCAGGGCGTCGGTCTGCTGGCCCGCGCACTGTACGGCCGGGGCGCCCGCCGGATCGCCGTCGAGGCGCTGGGCTTCCCGGACACGCGAACGCTGCTGCGCACGGCGGGACTTGAGACGGCGCCGCTGGACGTGGACGGCGACGGGGCGCGGGTGGACCGCCTGGACGGCTCGGCGCAGGCGGTGCTGCTGACCCCCGCGCACCAGTTCCCGACCGGTGTGCCGCTCTCCCCCGGGCGCCGGACGGCCGTCACGGGGTGGGCGCGGAGCACCGGCGCGGTGATCCTGGAGGACGACTACGACGGGGAGTTCCGCTACGACCGGCAGCCCGTCGGCGCCCTCCAGGGCCTCGCGCCCGGACACGTCGTGTACGCGGGCACGGCCAGCAAGAGCCTCGCGCCTGGCCTGCGGCTGGCGTGGCTCGCGCTGCCGCCGCACCTGCTGGACGCGGTCGTGCGCGAGAAGCGGATGGCCGACCACCACTCGCCGGTGCTCGACCAGTTGGCCCTCGCCGAATTCATCGGATCGGGCGCGTACGACCGCCACGTACGCCGCATGCGCCTGCACTACCGCGCCCGCCGCGACCGCCTGGTGGCGGCCCTGGCCGAACACACCCCCCACGTCCGGGTCTCCGGCATCGCCGCGGGCCTGCACGCCGTACTCGAACTCCCCCCGGAGACCGGCCCGTTGCAAGCCCTCGTGGACCGCGCCCACGCCCTCGGCCTGGCCCTCAGCGGCCTCCCCGTCTACGGCGCCCCCACCGCCCACGCGCCCACTTCCCTCGTCATCGGCTACGCCACGCCCCCCGACCACGCCTTCTCCGGCGCCCTCTCCCGCCTGTGCGAGGTCCTGGCGCCCGGGTAAGTGGGCCGGCGGAGACGGGAGTCGGGGTCAGGCGGGGAGGGTGAGGAGGACCTCGTCGATGTCCTCACCGCGGGCGTTCGCGAAGCCGCGGTCGGTGCCGGTGGGGTGGAAGCCGCATTTGCGCAGGACGCGGATCGAGCCGGGGTTGTCGGCGGCGGCGCGGGCGTGCAGGGGGCGTTCGGGGGCGACGGCGAGGAGTTGGCGGAGGGCGGCGGTGGCGGCGCCGCGGCCCCAGAACTCGCGGCCGATCCAGTACGTGACCTCGCGCTCCTCGGGCGGGCCGTAGACGGCGGCGTGGCCGACGACCGTACCGTCGGAGGCGGCGACGACCGTGCGGTTGACGACGCCGGGGGTGGCGCGGACGCGGGCCCAGTGGGCGTGGAAGCGGGCGCTGTCCGACGGGTCCTCGGCGGTGAACGCGGCCATCCGTACCGCCTCGGGGTCCTGCATCTGAACGAAGAAGACGGGCAGGTCCGAGTCGCGTACCTCGCGCAGGATGACGTCCATGGGGCAAACGTAAGGGGCCCCGCACCAGGGCGGGACCCCTTACCGGCGGAAAAGAGGCGGGACTCAGATGAGGCCCAGCTCGCGCACGGCGGCGCGCTCCTCTTCCAGCTCCTTCACGGACGCGTCGATGCGCGCGCGGGAGAACTCGTTGATCTCCAGGCCCTGGACGATCTCGAAGGCGCCGTTCTTCGTGGTGACCGGGAAGGACGAGATGAGACCGGCCGGGACGCCGTAGGAGCCGTCGGAGACGATGCCCATGGAGGTCCAGTTGCCCTCCGCGGTGCCGTTGACCCAGGTGTGGACGTGGTCGAGGGCGGCCGACGCGGCGGAGGCGGCGGAGGACGCGCCGCGCGCCTCGATGATCGCGGCGCCGCGCTTGGCGACGGTCGGGATGAAGGTGTCGGCCAGCCACTGCTCGTCGTTGACGACCTCGGCGGCGTTCTTGCCCGCGACCTCGGCGTGGAAAATGTCGGGGTACTGGGTCGCCGAGTGGTTGCCCCAGATGGTGAGCCGCTTGATCTCCGAGACCGGCACGCCGGTCTTCTTCGCGAGCTGCGCGACCGCGCGGTTGTGGTCCAGGCGGGTCATCGCGGTGAACCGCTCGGCCGGTACGTCGGGGGCGGCGGACTGCGCGATGAGCGCGTTGGTGTTCGCCGGGTTGCCGACGACCAGGACCTTGATGTCGTCGGCCGCGTGGTCGTTGATGGCCTTGCCCTGCGGCTTGAAGATGCCGCCGTTGGCCTCCAGCAGGTCGCCGCGCTCCATGCCCTTGGTGCGGGGGCGGGCGCCGACCAGCAGCGCGACGTTCGCGCCGTCGAAGGCCACGTTCGGGTCGTCGGTGATGTCGATGCCCTGGAGGAGCGGGAAGGCGGCGTCGTCCAGCTCCATCGCGGTCCCCTCCGCGGCCTTCAGGCCCTGGGGGATCTCCAGCAGACGGAGCCTCACCGGCACGTCCGCGCCGAGCAGGTGGCCCGAGGCGATGCGGAAGAGGAGGGCGTAGCCGATCTGGCCTGCCGCTCCGGTGACGGTGACGTTGACGGGGGTGCGAGTCATTGCCTTCTCCTGGCCTTTTCCTGCGGGTACCTGGCATTGCCGCCCCGGCAGTGGCCCGAGCGGCCCCGGAACGTGACTCTCTCGTCGTCAAGAGAGCCGTCTGTCAGGCTATCGCGCGGCGGCGCCGCCGGTGACGCGAGGGCGTGTGGCCCCGGTCACCGGGAAGGCCGCCAGGTGACGTTCCCGTGCCGCGCGAGGCCCGCGTCCGCGGGTCCGCGCGGTGCGCCGCGGGTCCGCGCGGTGCGCCGCGGGTCCGCGCGTCTCAGCCCTGGCCGCCCAGGCAGAGGTTGACGACGAGCAGGCCGAGGCACAGGCCGCCGCGGCCGGTGGCGGTCGCGCTCGGGGACGCGGGACCGGTGGGCGTATCCGTAGGAGAAACGGTTCCTCCGGAGGCGGGCGCCGAAGGGGACCCGGAATCGGTCGGTACGGTGCCGGGAGCGCCGCCGCCCGGCGCGCTGCCGGGGCCCGCGCCGTGGGTGGCCGTGGCACCGGGTGTTCCCGGCGGACCGGCGGACGGGGAGCCGTCGCCCGTCATCACCGTCACCGAGGGCTCGGCCGTGGGGGCGGTTCTTCCCGGCGCGCCGCCCGTGCCGGGCGACGTACGGGGCGCCGCGCCCTTCGCTCCCGGCGTCAGCGGCGCGCCCGCCCGGTCGGTCGCCGTCGGCGCCGCCTCGGGCGCCGGGGCACGCCCGGTGCTCGGGCCCGCCGCGAGCAGCACCGTCACCGCCGCGCCGATCGCCAGCACCCCCGCCGTACCGAACAGCAGCGCCCTGCGGCGGCGGTTGCCCGGCAGGCCCTCCTCCGCGCCCAGCGGGTCCAGCGGATCGGGATGCGGTACGGGTTTGCCCCGGCCCCTGTCGCCGGTGCCGGTCGCGGCCTTCTCCGCCAGCTTCCACAGCGCGCCGACCCGGTCGTAGTCCGCGCCGCTCGCCTGCGCCAGCACCTCCACCGCGTCCAGCGGCGGCAGTTGCCTGCCGTTGAGGTACTTCTCCCACGACTCCGCGGACTGCGCCGTGCGCGCCGCCAGCGCCGGGACCGTCAGGCCGCCGCGGTCCTTCATCCGGCGTAACTGCACGGCCAGCCGCCGCACATCCACCGGAATCCGCTCCGCCAACGGCTCCCACTGCCCCATCGTGCCCCCTATCTCAACGAGTCCCCCGCCGGGGGCAACGCTAGAACGGGTGTCCCCTTGTCGGGTGGACTTTCCGGACAGCGTCCCCGAACTCGTCCGGACCTGCTATTGCCGGGTGCCGGGCCCCGGCCGCCTCCGAGGCCAGCTCTTCGTCCGCGCCACCGCTGTCGCGGCCCAGCGCCCGCCCCGGGGGATGCGCCCCGTCAGGGGCGCGGGGAACTGCGCGAGCAACCCACCACCGGCCGGTGACCGGGAAACAACCGGGGTGCGCCGACGGGGGCCGGTGGTGACCTAAGCGGAGCGCCCACGCGGCGGCAGCCGCAGATCAGACACAGCCCCGCGCCCCTCAAAAGACCGGCCCGCCGCCCAGGCAAAAGGGCCCCGCCCCGCCAGGGGCGCGGGGAACTGCGCGAGCAACCCACCACCGGCCGGTGGCCGGGAAACAACCGGGCTGCCCCGCCGGGACCGGTGGCGACCTGCGCGAAGCGCCCACGCGGCGGCGCCACCAAAGAACCTGGCCCCGCGTCAGCCCACCGTTCCGGGCTACCGCACCGAGAAGTGGATGATGTCCTCCAGGAACGGAATCCTGATCAGCGGATCCGGCTGCGCCATCAGCGCCAGCAGCACGATCGCGAGACCGAACAGCCCGTACGTGATCACATCAGTGAACCGGCTGCGGACCGCGAGCATGCCGACCGCCGTCACGCCCCAGCGCAGCGCGGCGCCGACCAGCAGCGACGCCCCGATCACGATCGTGCCCGCGCGGAAGGCGCCGGCCGCCGTGACGATCAGCCCGATGGCCGCGCCGCAGATGACCAGCAGGATCGGCCACTGCCGGGCGGGCGCGGGGGCGTCCTTGCCCGCCGCCCGGCCGCCGCCCTCGGGACGCGCGGTGGTCCTGCCGGGCCCGGCCTCGTGCCTGCCGTGCTCCCCGGTGATTCCGGCCGCCTGTCCGAGGGAGTGCCCAGAGGAGTGCCCGGAGGACGAGGGCGCGGGCACCGACGCCGGGCCCGAGCCGTTCTCACGGCCCTCCCCCGGCGTCCGGCCGGTCCCCGGCCCCCCGGCGCCGAAGTCCGCGGCCCCTGCCGCGGGACCCGGATCAGCCGACATCGCCCGCGGCCCGCTCGGACGCCTCCACCACGTTCTGGAGGAGCAGCGCCCGCGTCATCGGGCCGACGCCACCGGGGTTCGGCGAGATCCAGGCGGCCACCTCGGCCACGCCCGGATGCACGTCGCCGACGATCTTGCCGTTCTCGTCGCGGCTCACGCCGACGTCCAGGACGGCCGCGCCCGGCTTCACGTCCTCCGGCTTGATGATGTGCGGCACACCGGCGGCGGCCACGACGATGTCGGCCTGTCGCAGATGCGCGGAGAGGTCACGAGTGCCGGTGTGGCACAAGGTGACCGTCGCGTTCTCCGACTTACGGGTCAGCAGCAGGCCGATCGAGCGGCCCACGGTGATGCCGCGGCCGACCACGACCACGTCGGCGCCGTTGATCTCCACGCCGTGGCGGCGCAGCAGCTCCACGATGCCGTTGGGGGTGCAGGGCAGCGGCCCGGTCTCGTTGAGCACGAGTCGGCCGAGGCTCATCGGGTGCAGCCCGTCCGCGTCCTTGGCCGGGTCCATCAGCTCCAGCACCCGGTTGGTGTCGATGCCCTTGGGGAGCGGGAGCTGCACGATGTAGCCGGTGCAGGCCGGGTCCGCGTTCAGCTCGCGGACGACCGCCTCGATCTCCTCCTGCGTGGCGGTGTCCGGGAGTTCACGCTGGATGGAGCCGATGCCCACCTGCGCGCAGTCGCGGTGCTTGCCCGCGACGTACCACTTGCTGCCCGGGTCGTCGCCGACCAGCAGCGTGCCGAGGCCGGGGGTGATCCCGCGGGCCTTCAGCGCCTTGACGCGTTCGGCGAGTTCGGACTTGATCGCGGCGGCGGTGGCCTTGCCATCGAGAATCTGGGCGGTCATGCCCGCCATTCTCGCGGATCGGACCCGCGCCGGACCAATCCGCCCCCGGCGCGAACCCCGCCTGGGTGCCACCTGAGCGCCGCCTGTGCCGTGCCCGGCCCCCGCCGACGCCCGCCGACGCCCGGACGGGTGCCTCGACCGGTGCCCCGGCCGCCGCCCCGGACCGCCGCACCGTGGAGGCACCGTCCCGACCTCGGTCCGACACCTCTGGTCCCTTGCGCGCCGGGGCACGGGGGCCCCACGATGTGGCCTCGTCCCCCGATTGGGCCAGTACGACGGATATACGACGGATGCGGTCCGGCCGCCGCCGTCCCGACCGGCCCTGTCGTCCCAGCCGCGCGCGTAAGGAAGCAGCACGTGAGCCAACCCCCCGGCCCTCCCGGCCCCGGAAACCCGTACGGCGGACCGTCCCAGCCCCCGCAGCAGCCGCCCTACACGCAGAACCCGTACGGCCAGGGCGTCCCGCAGCAGCCGGGCCCGTACCAGCAGCAGCCCGGCGGCTACCCCGGATACCCGCAGCAACAGCAGCCCGGCGGCTACGGCTACCCCGGCGGCGGCTACCCGGGCCAGGCGCCGTACGGCTACCCGCAGGGGAACCTGCCGCCCGGCATGCCCCCGCTGGCCGGTTGGGGCGCCCGGCTCGGTGCCACGCTGCTCGACGCGCTGATGTTCAACCTCGTACCGGGCGGCCTGGTCATCGCGGGCTACACCCAGATGTCCGTCAAGCTCGCCGACCGCTGGCAGGACTGCGACGACGCGGGCATCCCCCGCGACGCGTGCCCCAACCCGCACGTCTCAGGCGGTTCCGTCGCGCTGATCCTCATCGGCGGCCTGCTCAGCCTCGTCGCCATGCTCTTCCTCTGCTACCGCGAGGGCAGCACCGGGCAGACCCCCGGCAAGAAGATCGTCGGCATCCGCCTCCTGCGCGAACACGACGGCTCCACCCTCGGCTTCGGCCTCGCCTTCGGCCGCCGCCTGCTCCACGTCCTGGACGGCCTGCCGTGCTACCTCGGGTTCCTCTGGCCGCTGTGGGACGCGAAGAAGCAGACCTTCGCCGACAAGATGGTCCACACCGTGGTCATCAAGGACCAGTCCTGACCGACCCCGCGGGGCCGCGTGCGCGGGGCCGCGAGCGGTGTAGATGACGAACGGGTCATCGGCCGACCCGCGGGGCCGCGTGCGCGGGGAACCGCGCGGCCGACCCCACCGGCCGGTGGTCCGAAGACCACCGGTCCGCCCCGCCGGGGCCGGTGGTGACGTGCGAGCACGTCACCACCGGGCGCGCGGTCCCCGCGCCCTGTGAAGGATCGGCCTACCGCCAGGGTCCTAGTGGAAGAAGTGCCGCGTCCCCGTCAGGTACATCGTGACTCCCGCCTTGGCCGCCGCCTCGATGACGGCTTCGTCGCGGATGGACCCTCCCGGCTGGACGACGGCGGCGACCCCGGCGGCGGTGAGGACCTCGAGCCCGTCGGGGAACGGGAAGAAGGCGTCGGAGGCGGCGTAGGAGCCGGCGGCGCGCTCGGCCCCGGCGCGCTCGACGGCGAGCCTGGCGGAGTCGACCCGGTTGACCTGCCCCATGCCGACGCCGACCGTGGCGCCGCCCTTCGCGAGAAGAATGGCGTTGGACTTGACGGCGCGGCAGGCGCGCCAGGCGAAGGCCAGTTCGGCGAGCTGGGCCGCCGTCAGCGCGTCCCCGGTGGCGAGGGTCCAGGTCTCGGGGTCGTCGCCCTCGGCCTGGAAGCGGTCCTTGGCCTGGACGAGGAGGCCGCCCTCGATGGGCTTGTACTCGGTGACGGTCTCGGGCCCGTCGGCGCAGCGCAGGACGCGGATGTTCTTCTTGCGCGCGAGGATCTCGACGGCGCCGTCCTCGTACCCGGGAGCGACGATCACCTCGGTGAAGATCTCGGCGACCTGCTCGGCCATGGCCACCGACACGGGCCGGTTGACGGCGATGACGCCGCCGTACGCGGAGACCGGGTCGCAGGCGTGCGCCTTGCGGTGGGCGTCGGCGACGTCCGTGCCGACCGCGATCCCGCACGGGTTGGCGTGCTTGATGATCGCGACGCAGACGCCCTCGTGGTCGTACGCGGCACGGCGGGCGGCGTCGGTGTCGACGTAGTTGTTGTACGACATCTCCTTGCCGTGCAACTGCTCCGCCCCGGCCAGCCCCTTTCCGCTGCCGTCGCTGTAGAGCGCGGCGCCCTGGTGCGGGTTCTCGCCGTAGCGCAGCGTCTGCTGGAGGTCGTACGTCTGCCCGCTGAACTCGGGGAACTCCTCGTTGGACGCGTAGCCGTCCAGGAACCAGGAGGCGACGGCCACGTCGTACGCGGCGGTGTGCTGGAACGCCTCGGCGGCGAGCCGCTTGCGGGCGGCGAGGTCGAAGCCGCCGTCGCGGACGGCGGCCAGGACGTCGGCGTACCGGTTCGGGCTGACGACGACGGCGACCGACGGGTGGTTCTTGGCGGCGGCGCGGACCATCGAGGGGCCGCCGATGTCGATCTGCTCGACGCACTCGTCGGGGCTCGCGCCCGAGGCGACGGTCTCCTTGAACGGGTAGAGGTTGACGACGACCAGCTCGAACGGCTGGACGCCGAGTTCGGCGAGCTGCCGCTGGTGGTCGGGCAGGCGCAGATCGGCGAGGATGCCCGCGTGGACGCGCGGGTGCAGCGTCTTGACCCGGCCGTCCAGGCACTCGGGGAAGCCGGTCAGCTCCTCGACCTTGGTGACGGGGACGCCCGCGGCGGCGATCTTCGCGGCGGTCGACCCGGTCGACACCAGTTCCACCCCCGCCTCGTGCAGACCGCGGGCCAGGTCTTCGAGACCCGTCTTGTCGTAGACACTGATCAGCGCGCGACGGATGGGCTTATTCACCGACATGAACCTTTCGTCCCTCAATGCGGTAGCCGTGGCGCGCCAGGCGCCCCACGGTCTCGACGAGCAGTCGTCGCTCGACTTCCTTGATGCGCTCGTGGAGCGCGTCCTCCGTGTCGTCCGGCCGGACCTCGACCACGCCCTGGGCGATGACCGGGCCGGTGTCGACGCCGTCGTCGACGAAGTGGACGGTGCACCCGGTCACCTTGGCGCCGTACGCGAGCGCGTCGCGTACGCCGTGGGCGCCGGGGAAACTCGGCAGCAGCGCGGGGTGGGTGTTGATGATCCGGCCGCCGAACCTGGCCAGGAACTCCTTGCCGACGATCTTCATGAAGCCCGCGGAGACGACGAGGTCGGGCGCGTACCGCGCCGTGGCCTCGGCGAGCGCGAGGTCCCAGGCGGCGCGGTCCTCGTGGTCCTTGACGCGGACGACGAAGGTGGGCAGGCCCGCGCGGACGGCGCGGTCCAGGCCCGCGATGCCGTCGCGGTCGGCGCCGACGGCGACCACACGGGCCCCGGCCCCGTACGAGGGATCGGCCTCGATGGCGTCGAGCAGCGCCTGGAGATTGGTCCCCGAACCGGAGACCAGGACGACGAGACGGGCGGGGGTGGAGGCGTGTGCGGGCGCGGCCACTGGCGGTGCTCTCTCGTTTAGAGGATCGTACGAGTCGGAGGCCGATCGGATGACGGGGAACCCTACGAGGCCGCCGACCGTCAGCAACGATACCGGCACTCCCGGCGGCCCCCACGGGACGGGGGAGCGCGCGGACGGTAGCGTCTGCCGGGAGAGCGGCACTTCGCGCGCCCCGCACGCGGGCGTAAGTGACGCATCTGACAGGGATGGCACATCGTCGTACGGTCGTTGCAAGACGTCAGTACACGTCGGTACAAGCCGAAGAAGGAGTCGAGCCCAAGGGGATGGCGCATCACATCATGAGCAGCGGCCGTATTCGTCTCGCGCTGCGCGCGCCCGAGGGCGATCAGCAGGACAATCCCTTCGCGCCGCCGCCGGAGGGCGCGCCCGACCGTCCATGGCAGCCGCGACAGCAGCCCTCGGACGGTTCGTCGAAGGAGGGCTCGTCGGAGGGCTCGTCGGAGGGCTCGTCGGAGGGTTCGTCGGAAGGCGGCTCCGGGGACAAGCCGGAGGGTCCGCCCCCGCCACCGCACGGCGCGCCCACCGCGTGGGGCCACGGGTGGAGCAATCAGCAGCCCCAGGGCGGACGCCCTGACCCGTTCGGACGCAGGCCGGAGCAGGGCGGCGGTCCCACCGGGCCCGCGGGCAGCGGCCCGCGCTTCGACCCCACCGACCCCGCACAGCGGCGGTCGCGCTATTCGCTGGTCTGCGGCGGCTGGGGACTGATCTTCGCCCTCCTGGGCTGGACCCCGGTCGGGCTCCTGCTCGGCGCGCTCGCCCTCTACTGGGGGATCTCCGCGCTCCGCATGAGCCCGCAGGACCGGGCCAAGGCCCGCGCCGAGGCGGCCTCCGCCCTGGCCGACGCCACCCAGACGCCCCGGCCCGCCCCGCCCGCGCCCGGGCCCGACGCCCAGCGCTCCTTCGTCACCGCGGCCTGGAGCGGCATCATCACCAGTGCCGTGACGCTCGCGCTGGTCGTCACCACGTACTCCTTGCAGTACGCCTACCGCGATTACTTCACCTGCAAGAGCGACGCCCTCACCACGCCCGCGTCGCACTCCTGCCAGAATCTCCTCCCCAGCCCCCTCCGCGACTTCCCCGGCCTCCGCTGACCCCCTCCGGGGGGCGGCGCGTGACCCCCGGTCCCGTATCCGCCGAGCGTCCGCACGGTGGGGGCTGGTCGCGCAGTTCCCCGCGCCCCTACGGGGCTCGACCTCTTCTGCCGGGCGCAGACGAAGGGCCTGCTTTTCAGGGGCGCGGGGAACTGCGCGGCGAGCCCCCACCGGGGGCGCGGGGGAGAACCGGCCCCGGCGGGGCAGACGCTGTGGGTTCTCGGGCTGAAAGCCCGGCGGGGGCCTACTCGGGCCCGGGGTCCGGCTCGGGCCGGGGGACGACGGGGTCGGGGGCGGCGATCGGAGCAGGCGGCAGCGTCGGCATGGGAGGAACGGCCGGAGGAGGCGGCTCCGCAGGAAGAGGCGGTGGAACCGCAGGTACCGGGACCTCGGCGGACGCCGAAACGGCGCGGGTCGGCCGCAAGGCGGCGACACGGCGCCGCACCGCGGGGCCGCACCGCCCCCAGAGCCCGCGCGCGGCGCGCGCGGTGGCGGCAGGCCAGCCGAGGGGCCGCAGGGCCCGGACCCAACCGGCCCAGGTCCGGGGACGGAAGACCGCGGCCCCGTCCCGGTGCCAGCGCAGCGCCACGGCCCCGGGCGCACCGAGCAGCAGCGTCCAGGCGAGCGCGGCGAGGCCGGCGGCCCACCAGGAGGGGCCGAAGGCGGCGAGGGTGACGGTGCCGAGGGGCCCGCCCGACACGGCGGCGAGCAGCGCGAAGGCGACCCCGGTGACGAGGGCCGCCACCGAGGCCACCGAGGCCGTACGCCGCAGGCTCCACGCGTCGGCGGCGCGCCCCACGGACCGGGCGACAAGAACCCCCGCGCAAACGGGCACGACGAGGGTGGCCCACCCGACGAACCCCCCGCTCCCCTCGTCCGGCAACGCGGCGAGCAGCGGAAATCCGGGCAGCGTCGGATAGCCGGAGGCCCCGGCGGGAGCGACCGCGCTGCCGACGCCGACGGCGAACCCCGGCCCGAGCGCGTACGAGGCCCCCCAGACGGCGAGGTTGGGGACGAGCGCGACCGCGACGAGCAGGACGGCGAGCTGTCCGGCCGGCGGCGCGCTGAGCTGCGCGAAGGTCCGCCCGGCGGCCCCGGCGTGCCACGCAAG
The DNA here is from genome assembly GCF_044749865.1 of Streptomyces sp. NPDC088910. NCBI lineage: Bacteria > Bacillati > Actinomycetota > Actinomycetes > Kitasatosporales > Streptomycetaceae > Streptomyces > Streptomyces sp. NPDC088910. The sequence continues at coordinate 342,358 of NZ_JBIVIV010000007.1, read as the reverse complement.
GGCGGCGGCGCCGATGAGCGCGCCGCCGCCGATGACGACGCCCACCGCCGTCCCGGCGCCCCGCAGCGCGACGACGGCCTCCCGGCCGTACGGCCCGACCCGCGCGAGTGACGGCCGCCCGCACCCCGACCACGCCCCGGCGGCGGTCACGGCGGTCGCGAAGAGCGGCACGTAGAGCAGCGCGGCGAGGACGTCGATGTGGAAGGACCCGCCCGCGGCGTACGCGACGGCGCCGGACGCGGCGGCCAGGTATCCGCCGAGCAGCCAGCCCGCGGTGGCGGCCACCGTACGGACGTCGGCCGCGGGCCGCGGGCCGTCCTCGCCCCCGGCCGCCGTGCGGACCGCGGAGGCCGCGGCGCGGAAGAGCAGCCAGCCCGGCAGGGCGGTGAGCAGCAGCGGGGTCACACCGATGGGCGCGGCGGCGCCGGAGAGCGTCTCCGTACGGACCAGGTCGGCGCCCTGGGCCAGCAGCCACAGGGCGGCGCCGACGTGCAGGGCGCCGCCGAGGCCGCTGTCGGGGAAGGGCGAGGCGATCCAGAGCAGGAGGACGACGGCGCCGAGGACGCCGAGGCCGAGCCCGGCGGCGACCGCTCCCCCGGCGAACGCGGTGGCGCGTGCCGCCGCGACCCGCCGGGCAGCGGCCTCGGCGGACAGTGCCGCGATGCGATCGGTCGTATGGGTCACGGCGACCCATGGTGCCAACAACACCCGTTTCGCCCCAGCAGCGGGCGAAAGGTCGTCGTGTCGCACATGATGGGCGCTATGTGTCCTTTTTTCACACTGTCACATGTACGGGTATCCGTACGAGCACGGGTACGGCGTGACGGCTCGGGGTCGCCGCGGTGAGCGCCCGCAGGCGCACCGGCGGGACACAGTCACCGCCCAAGCCCGTACCGGCCAAGCAGAAGCCGACGTCGCGGCAGCGGCAGAAACCGCCGTCGTCCGGCGCGCCCGCACCTGCCGCGGACCCGGCTCCGTCCCAGAACCCCACGGGTCCCGCGCCCAAGAGCCCGGCGCCCGAGGGGCCGGCCGCGAAGAGCCCGCCGTCCAAGAGCCCCGCGGCGAAGACCCCTCCGCCCACGGCTCCGGCGCGCAAAAGGCCCCCGCGCTCCCCCGCGCCCACCCGTGAGCCGGTCGGTCTGGGCCGCGTGGCGGTCGTCGCCGTGCCCGTCGTGGCACAGGCCCCGCCGGTGCTGCCCGGCCCGAGCCCCGAGGCCGCCTTCGACGCGCTGTACGCGCACTGCGCGGACCCGCTCGTACGCCAGGTCCTGGTCCTGACCGGCAGTCCGCGGCTCGCCGACGACGCCGTGGCCCGCGCCTTCGACCAGGCGTGGCAGCGGTGGCCGGAGGTGGCGCGGGACGCCGATCCGGTCGGCTGGCTGCGCGCGAACGCCTACGCGTTCGCCCTCGCGCCCTGGCAGCGCTGGGTCCCGGCCCACCGCCGCGAACCCGCCGCCCCGGCCGCCCCCGCCCCCTTGGCGGCGGCCCTGCTGCGGCTGCCGCCCGAGCACCGCCGCGCCCTGCTCCTCTACGACGGCCTCGGCCTCGATCTGCCCGGCACCGCCGCCGAGACCGAGTCCAGTACGCCCATCACCGCGGCACGCATCACCCACGCGCGGGCCGCCCTGACCACGGCGCTGCCGGAACTCTCCGAGGACGGCCAGCCCCTGTCCGTGGAACTCGGCGCGCTGCTCGCCGACGAGCAGGACGACGCCGCGCCCGCGCGTACCCGGAAACCGGCCGCCGTACGGGACGCGAGCGAGCGCGGTGTACGGCGGCGTACGGTCGCGGCCTTCGCCCTGACCGCCCTGATCGTGACGGCCACCGTCGTGACCATGGCGGTCGCGCCCGACCACAGCGAGCCGGTGCCGCCCCGGCACGCCCGCGAGGCGGGCCAGAACCGCGCCGATACCCCCGGCGCCCCGGGCCACGCCCCCTCCGACGACCCGGCGCGCGCGGCAACGGACGCACGCACCGACGTACCCCCGCGCGTCCCGCCCCGCGTCCCCCCGGCCGCACACCGCAACCCCCGCCCCGGCCTACGGGACGTGCACGGGGCGCGACTCCGCCCGGACACCGGCAAACCGCCGCTGCCCTGAGGACTTGGCCGCGGGCGCGGTCCCGGCGGGGACGGCAGCGGCGAACCGCCGCTGGGCCGAGCTCCGTCCGCGCGACGCGGAAACGGCGCGGGTCCGGCCCCTTCCGAGGAAGGGAACCGGACCCGCGCCGGGTTGCGTGCCGAACCGACCGCGGGTCAGCCGGCCAGGATCGACCGCGCGAGGCGCGCCGTCTCGGACGGCGTCTTGCCGACCTTGACGCCCGCGGCCTCCAGGGCCTCCTTCTTGGCCTGCGCCGTGCCGGAGGAGCCGGAGACGATGGCGCCCGCGTGGCCCATCGTCTTGCCCTCGGGCGCGGTGAAACCGGCGACGTAGCCGACGACCGGCTTCGTCACGTTCTTCTCGATGAAGGCCGCGGCCCGCTCCTCGGCGTCGCCGCCGATCTCGCCGATCATGACGATCAGGTCGGTGTCGGGGTCGGCCTCGAACGCGGCGAGCGCGTCGATGTGCGTGGTGCCGATGATCGGGTCACCGCCGATGCCGACGGCGGACGAGAAGCCGATGTCGCGCAGCTCGTACATCATCTGGTACGTCAGGGTGCCGGACTTGGAGACCAGGCCGATGCGGCCGGGCTTGGTGATGTCGCCCGGAATGATGCCCGCGTTGGACTGGCCGGGGGTGATCAGGCCGGGGCAGTTCGGGCCGATGATCCGGGTCTTGTTGCCCTTGGCCTGGGCGAGCGCCCAGAACGCGGCGGAGTCGTGCACCGCGACGCCCTCGGTGATCACCACGGCGAGCGGGATCTCGGCCTCGATGGCCTCGACCACGGCGTCCTTGGTGAACTTCTCCGGGACGAAGATGACCGTCACGTCCGCGCCGGTGGCCTCGATGGCCTCCTTGACGGAGCCGAAGACCGGGACCTCGCCCTGGTCGAAGGAGACGGTGGTGCCCGCCTTGCGCGGGTTGACGCCGCCGACGATGTTCGTGCCATCGGCGAGCATGAGCGTGGTGTGCTTCATGCCGGTGGCGCCGGTCATGCCCTGGACGATGACCTTGCTGTCCTTGGTCAGGAAGATAGCCATGGTTGTCGGTGTCCTCGTCCCTTACTTCGCAGCCAGCTCGGCGGCCTTGTCGGCCGCTCCGTCCATGGTGTCCACGCGCTGTACCAGCGGGTGGTTCGCGTCGGACAGGATCTTGCGACCCAGCTCCGCGTTGTTGCCGTCCAGGCGTACGACCAGCGGCTTCGTGACGTTCTCACCCTTGGACTTGAGCAGCTCCAGGGCCTGCACGATGCCGTTGGCGACCTCGTCGCAGGCGGTGATGCCGCCGAAGACGTTGACGAAGACGGACTTGACGTCCGGGTCGCCGAGGATGATCTCCAGGCCGTTGGCCATCACCTCGGCGGACGCGCCGCCGCCGATGTCCAGGAAGTTGGCGGGCTTCACGCCGCCGTGCGCCTCACCGGCGTAGGCGACGACGTCGAGGGTGCTCATGACGAGCCCCGCGCCGTTGCCGATGATGCCGACCTCGCCTTCCAGCTTCACGTAGTTGAGGCCCTTGGCCTTGGCCTTCGCCTCCAGCGGGTTGGCGGCGGCCTTGTCCTCGAGCGCCTCGTGCTCCGGCTGCCGGAACGCGGCGTTCTCGTCGAGCGAGACCTTGCCGTCGAGCGCGACGATCTTGCCCTCGCCGGTCTTGACCAGCGGGTTGACCTCGACCAGCAGGGCGTCTTCCTTGACGAAGACGGTCCAGAGCTGCTGGAGGACGGAGGCGACCTGGTCGGCGATGTCGGCCGGGAACTTCGCGGCGGCGACGATCTCGGCGGCCTTCTCCGGGGTCACACCCTCCAGGGCGTCGACCGGGACCTTGGCCAGCGCGTCCGGGTTCTCCTCGGCGACGACCTCGATCTCGACACCGCCCTCGACGGAGGCCATGGCGAGGAAGGTGCGGTTGGTGCGGTCCAGCAGGAAGGAGACGTAGTACTCCTCCTTGATGTCCGCGGTCTCGGCGAGCATCACCTTGTGGACCGTGTGGCCCTTGATGTCCATGCCCAGGATCGCGTCGGCCTTGGCCACCGCGTCGGCCGGGTCGGCGGCCAGCTTCACGCCACCGGCCTTGCCGCGACCGCCCACCTTGACCTGAGCCTTGACGACCGCACGGCCGCCCAGTCGCTCCGCCACCTCGCGCGCCGCCTCAGGCGTGTCGATGACTTCACCGGCCAGCACCGGTACACCGTGCTTGGCGAAGAGGTCCCTCGCCTGGTACTCGAACAGGTCCACGCGCGTCCGTCTCCCTTTTCCCTGGTTTCCAGGGTTCCTGGTTTCCCTGGAATTCAGCATTTCGCAAGCTGCTGCCGCCTGATGTGTGCGGCGCTGCGTGCGTTTCTGCCTGATCTGCCTGGGCGTGCCGCTACGGGCAGGGCGACTGCACTGTCACAAGGGAAGCGCACACGGTGACCGAGTACGCGGCATGTCCGTCTCGCAGGTTATCGCCGAGGGCGGTGACGGGCTAAATCGCAGATCACATGTGGGCGGTGAGAACGGTCACAGATCACCGTCCGGGTCCGTTCCCGATCGCCGTTCACGCCTCCGGTATCGGAATCGGGCGTTTCTCGATCGCCGCTGCCATCACATCGGGAAAGAGGTCGGGGGTGCAGGCGAACGCGGGAGCGCCGAGGGCGGCGAGCGCGGCGGCGTGGTCGTGGTCGTAGGCGGGCGCGCCCTCGTCGGACAGCGCGAGCAGCGCCACGAACTGGACGCCGGCCGCCTTCATGGCCGCCACCCGCTTCAGCATCTCGTCGCGGATACCGCCCTCGTAGAGATCGCTGATCAGTACGACGACGGTTTCGGCCGGACGGGTGATCAGGCCCTGGCAGTACGCGAGCGCCCGGTTGATGTCGGTGCCGCCGCCGAGCTGGGTGCCGAACAGCACGTCCACCGGGTCGTCCAGCTCGTCGGTGAGGTCGACCACGGCGGTGTCGAAGACGACGAGCTTGGTGGCGATCGAGCGCATCGAGGCCAGGACTGCGCCGAAGACGGACGCGTAGACGACGGAGGCGGCCATCGAACCCGACTGGTCGATGCAGAGGACGACGTCCTTCTTCACCGCCTGGTCGGCGCGGCCGTAACCGATCAGCCGCTCGGGTACGACGGTGCCGTGCTCGGGCAGGTAGTTCTTGAGGTTGGCGCGGATCGTGCGGTTCCAGTCGATGTCCCGGTGCCGGGGGCGGCTGACCCGCGCCGAGCGGTCGAGCGCGCCGGTGAGGGTGGCGCGGGTCCGGGTGGCGAGCCGCTTCTCCAGGTCGTCCACGACCTTGCGGACGACCATCCGCGCCGTCTCCTTGGTGGTGTCGGGCATCGCCTTGTTCAGCGACAGCAGCGTGCCGACCAGGTGCACGTCGGCCTCCACGGCCTCCAGCATCTCCGGCTCCAGCAGCAGCGCCGACAGCCCGAGCCGGTCGATCGCGTCCCGCTGCATCACCTGGACGACGGAGCTGGGGAAGTACGTACGGATGTCGCCGAGCCAGCGGGCCACTTGCGGCGCGGAGCCGCCGAGGCCCGCCGAACGGTCGGCCCCGCGCCCCGAGGCGCTGCCCGTGCCGCCGTACAGCGCGCCGAGGGTACGGTCCATCGCCGCGTCCCTGCCGGTCAGTTCGCACCCGGTGCCGTCGGCGCCCCCGCCGCCGAGCACGAGCCGCCAGCGGCGCAGCCGCTCATCGGTGTCAGTCATCTGCCTGGTCCCCCTCGTTGGTCAGCCTGGCGGCGAGATCGGTCGTGGTGGTCGTGCCCAGCAGCAGCCGGACGGTGTGCAGGACGGCGTCGGCGCGGGCCGCGTCGAGGCCGGTGCCGAAGCCGGGCAGGCCCGGGTCCGACGCGGTGGCCGGGCGGCGCGCCGCCGAGGGGCCGCGCCGCACCAACTCCCCCACGCTGCGCCGCACTCCGGTCTCGAAGTCCGCGAAGGTCCGCCGCAGCAGGGGCAGCACGTCGTTGAACGCCGTCGCCGGTACGGCCGCCAGCCAGCCGTCGACCAGCGCCAGCAGCCGCTCGTCGTGCACCAGCAGCATCCCGCCGCCGGACAGGAACCCCTCGATCCACGCGGCCCCCTCCGCGGGCCCCGTCCCCGGCGACAGCGCCAGCCCCATCAGCCGCGCCGCGTCCTCCGCCTCGATCCGCCCGTCGTCCATGAGCAGCCGCGTCGCGGCCCCCCGCAGCAGCCCGGGTATCGCCCCGTCCCGCTCGGCCAACCCCCGCAGCGTCCCCGCCCACCGCTCCCGAAGGTCCCCCCCAGGAGCATCCCCCCGCCCCCGCGCGCTGGCCCCGGAGACCAGCGCGGTGCCGGAGGCGGGTGCGGTGCCGGGTGCGGGTGCGGTGCCGGGCGCGGGTGCGGTGCCGGGCGCGGGTGCGGTGCCGGAGGCGGGCTCGGAGGCGGGTGCGGGTGCGTCCGTCTGCGCTGGGCCAACCGCCGGTCCTGGGCCGACCGCAGGGTGCGGGGTCGGGGAGGGGAGGAGGCCGATCGCGCGGTGGACCTCGTCCATGTGGGTGCGCAGCGCCGCCGCGCCGTCGGCGTCGAGGCCGACGCAGGCCGGGGGGAAGCCGACGCAGATACGGGAGGCCAGGCCCTCCGCGACCTCGCCGAGGGCGGCGGAGTCGGTGCCGCGGACGTCGCCGTAGCGGACGGCACGGACCAGCGCGGGCAGCGCGGCGGCGAGGTGGGAGACGTCGGCGTCGAGCGCGGCGCGGTCGGCGAGGACGCGCATCACGACGGGGAGCGCGTCGGACAGCCCGGCGAGCAGGCACTGTTCGGCGACCGAGGTGACGGCGGCGAGCGCGTCGCTGTGCACGGCGGCGTCCTCGGCCTTGGCCGTGGCGGCCGACCCCACGGTGGTGCCCCAGATCCCGGCCTCGGCGATCCGTACCGCCAGCTCCGGCTCCCAGCGCAGCCGCCACGTCTCACGGAAGGTGCCCTTGCCGTGCCGGGCGACGGCCGGTTCGCCCCAGCCGATGCCGAGCATCGTCAGCCGGTGCAGCAGGCGGCTGCGGCCCGCGTCCGTCTCCTTGCGCAGGTCCAGCTCCAGCTCCTTCTCCAGCGCCTCGGGCTTGAGCCGGAGCCTGCGCTGCTCGCGGGCGAGGTCACGGGCGAGCGGCACCGCGGGCGCGTCCGGCGGGACTTCGCCGAGCACGTCGCCGACGACCAGCCGGTCCTGGATCAGGGCGAGCGGCACGTCGGAGCCGTCGCACATCACCGCGCGGACCGCGTCGGTGGTCTCGCCGAGACCGGCCAGCGGGCGGCCCCGCATCGCGGCGAGCGTGTCGGCCAGCCGTACCGCCTCGATGACGTGGGCCGAGGAGACCGGCAGGTCCTCCTCCCTGAGCAGCCCCGCCACCTTCGTCATCCAGCGGGTCACCGGGCGGTCCCGCGCGGTGAACAGGTGCCGGTACCAGCCCGGCGAGTCGATGCCCGCGCCGTAGCCGCTGGCCCTGGCCAGCCGCCGGTGGGTCCACGGCACCCAGGTCGTCTCGACCTTCGCCTTGGGCAGGCCCTTGAGGAGCTGCCGGTCGGCGGTGGCCGTCGTCCGCTCGGTGAGGGCGGGCACGTGCCAGGCGCCGCAGACCACCGCCGTCCGCTCGTACGCCTTGCGCGCCTCGCGGACCCGCAGCCGCATGTGGGCCTCGCGCAGCGGGTCCTGGGCGTGGCCGCCGTCGCCGTAGGTCTCGCGGATCGCCGCCATGGCCTCGGCGAGCGCCGCGAAGGGGACGAGCGGGTCGCCGTCGCCGTCCGCCGTGCCGCCGCGGTGCTCGACCGCGTCCTCCCACCAGCGCTCCGGGTCGTCGTACCCGGCTGCCCTGGCGAGGACGGCCAGCGGGTCGATCCGCGCGGCAGCCGCCGCCCCGCCGTCGTCCCTATCCCCTCCGGCCGCCTCCTCCTCGGCGGGCTGCTGCCCTTCCTCTCCTTCTCGCACCGGCCCCCGTACCGGCCCTTCCGGGTCCGGGCCGCCGGACGCGGCCTCCTCTTCCTCCGCGGCGGCGCGCAGCGCGAGGGTGTGCGCGGCCGGGAGGTCGATGAAGCGGACGTCGGCGCCCGCCTGCGCGGCCCACCGGATCGCCACCCACTCGGGCGAGAATTCGGCGAAGGGCCAGAACCCGGCCCGCGCCGGGTCGTCCACCACGTGCGCCAGCAGCGCGACGGGCGGGCGCATCGCGGGGTCGGCGGCCAGCGCGAGCAGCGCGTCGGCCTCCGGCGGCCCCTCGATGAGCACGGCCTGCGGCCGGTACGCGTCGAGCGCGGCCCGCACCGCCCGCGCGGACCCGGGCCCGTGGTGCCGTACTCCGAGCAGTACGAGGTCGTCGCCGTAGTGGCCGCCCGCACCGCCGCGGACGACGGCGGCGGGCACCGCCCCGGCCCGGAGTCCTTCCGCCGTGCGGTCCCCCGGCCCGCTTCCGGCCGCCGTCGCACCGTCCTCCGCGCGACCGGGCACCGCCGTACCGTCAGCCGTCCGCGTGCCGCCCGCCGCGCGGTCACCCGTCGTCGTGCCGCCGGTGGCGGCGTCCATGACCGTCATGCCGACACCTCGCGGCAGGCGCGGTAGAAGTCCTTCCAGCCGTCCCGCTCGCGGACGACCGTCTCCAGATACTCGTGCCAGATCAGCCGGTCGGCGGCCGGGTCGCGGACGACGGCGCCGAGGATGCCCGCGGCGACGTCACCGGCCCGCAGCACGCCGTCCCCGAAGTGGGCCGCGAGCGCGAGGCCGTTGGTGACCACGGAGATCGCCTCGGCCGTGGAGAGCGTGCCCGAGGGGGACTTGAGCTTGGTGCGGCCGTCCTCGGTGACGCCGCCGCGCAGTTCGCGGAAGACGGTGACGACCCGGCGGATCTCGGTGGCGCCCTCCGGGGCGGCCGGGAGGTCGAGGCCGCGGCCGAGCTGGTCGACCCGGCGGGAGACGATGTCGATCTCGTCCTCGGCGGAGGCGGGCAGCGGCAGCACGACCGTGTTGAAGCGGCGGCGCAGCGCGCTGGAGAGGTCGTTGACCCCGCGGTCGCGGTCGTTGGCGGTCGCGATGAGGTTGAAGCCGCGTACGGCCTGTGTCTCGGCGCCCAACTCCGGTATCGGCAGGGTCTTCTCGGACAGGATCGTGATCAGCGAGTCCTGGACGTCCGCCGGGATGCGGGTCAGCTCCTCGACCCGCGCGAGCCGGCCCTCGGCCATCGCCCGCATGACGGGGCTGGGCACCAGCGCGTCCCTGCTGGGGCCGTTGGTGAGGAGCTGCGCGTAGTTCCACCCGTAGCGGATGGCCTCCTCGGGGGTGCCCGCGGTGCCCTGCACCAGCAGTGTCGAGTCGCCGCTGATCGCGGCGGCGAGGTGTTCCGACACCCAGGTCTTCGCGGTGCCCGGCACGCCGAGCAGCAGCAGCGCCCGGTCGGTGGCGAGCGTGGTCACGGCCACCTCGACGATCCGCCGCGGGCCCACGTACTTCGGTGTGACGACCGTGCCGTCGGGCAGTGTCCCGCCGAGCAGGTAGGTGGCCACGGCCCAGGGCGAGAGATTCCACCGGGCGGGGCGCGGCCGGTCGTCCGCCGCGGCGAGCGCCTTGAGCTCGTCCGCGAACGCGTCCTCCGCGTGCGGCCTCAGGGCCTGCTCGGCGCCGGTGCCGCTGTCGGTCTCGGCACCCGTCGTACCGGTCATGGCTCTCCCCCACTCATCCGTCGGACCCGCGTGGTCCGAGCTGTTCTCCACGATGCACCCGACCACTGACAATCGGTCACAGCGCGCGATCCGCGCAGGTCAGAGCGATTGTCAGTGGGGGGTTCTACCTTCGGGGGCATGGAGACGGAAGCACGGTGGACAGCGGATCAGGTCCTGGCGCTCGCGCCTGACGCCGCATCACGCAAGGCGGGCGCGCGGCTCGCCACACCCGCGCCGTGGTCCGGTGCGGGGACGGCCGGCGGCGCGGTGTGGGGGCTGTGCGCGGGCAGCGGCAGCAAGCCGTACCAGACGGTCGTGGATGTGAACGGGCCCGCGTACCGGTGCAGTTGCCCGAGCCGGAAATTCCCGTGCAAGCACGCGCTCGGACTGCTGCTGCTGTGGTCCGAGGGCGGGGCGGGGCCGGTCGGCGCGGGAGACGTGCCGGAGTGGGCCGAGCAGTGGATCGACGCCCGGCGGAAGAAGGCCGAGACGGTGGCCGAGACGGCCGCGGTCCGGGCGGAGTCGGGCCCCGCGGACCCGACGGCGGCGCGGCGGCGGGCCGAGCGGCGCGCGGTCCGCGTCGAGGGCGGGGCCGCCGAGCTGGAGCAGCGGCTCACCGACCTGCTGCGCGGCGGGCTCGCGGGCGCGGACCGCGCGGGCTATCAGCAGTGGGACGAGATCGCGGCCCGCATGGTCGACGCGCAGGCGCCGGGACTGGCCACGCGGGTGCGGGAGTTGGGGACGGTGGTCGCGGCGGGCGGCGACTGGCCGTCGCGGATGCTGGAGGAGACGGCGCTGCTGCATCTGCTGGCGCGCGGCTTCCTCGGCCGCCAGGGGCTGCCGGGGCCGCTGGCCGACACGGTCAGGTCGCGGGTCGGATTCACCGTCGACACGGCGGAGTTGCTGGCCGGGCCGACCATCCGCGGCCACTGGCAGGTCCTCGCGCAGTACGACAGCGCGGACGAGCGGCTGACGACTCGGCGGATCTGGCTGTACGACCGGGAGCCCGGCCGTTTCGCGCTGCTCCTGTCCTTCGGGGCGGTCGGCCGCGCGCCCGAACTGGCCCTGCCGGTGGGCGCGGTGCTCGACGCGGAGCTGGCCTACCACCCGGCGGCGCTGCCGTTGCGGGCCGCGCTCGGCGCCCGGCACGGCACGGTCGGCGCGGGAGGCGGCCCCTCCGGTGGCGGTACGGGGGGCGGTACGGGCGGCGGCCCCTCCGGCGGCAGTACGGGCGGCGCACCGGTCGGGACCGGGATCGACGCGGCGCTCGCGTCCTACGGCAGCGCGCTCGCGGACGATCCCTGGCTCGACGCGTGGCCCGTCGTCCTGTCGGGAGTCGTCCCCATACCGGGGCCGAACCGCTGGCAACTGGCGCACAGGGAAGGGCAGGACGCCGTCCCGCTCACCCCGGCCACCACCGGCCTGTGGCGCCTCGCCTCGGTCTCCGGCGGCCACCCGGTCACCGTCTTCGGTGAGTTGGGTCCGACGGGCCTGCGCGCGCTGGCGGTCTGGCCGGACGGCGGGGAGACGGTGCCGCTCTAACCGCGCCGGAAGCGCGGGGGGCCCAGAGCAGGGCCCGGCGTGGAACGCACGGTTTACGGGGGGACGGGTACGGGGGCGCGGGGCGGCCCGCCCGGGGGACGGTGCGCGACTGCGGAGGGGGCAGCCGCGCGCGGGAACCCGGCGGGCCGGACCCGGCCGGAGCAGCGGCATCAGGCATCAGCGGGATCAGCGGCATCAGCGCAGGGGAAGCGGACGACGCGGAGGAGATCCGCGAGGCGACGTCGTGGAGTGCGAAGGGGGAATGTGATGAGCATCGGTTGGGACGATCTGGTCGGCAGCGCGCTGCTGGGCACCGAGCGGCGGCGGCCCGCGATCGTGGCGGGCGACGCGGACGAGGCGGCGGCGGGGCTGCTGGACGCGGCGGCGGCCGGGGTGGTGCGGCGGCGTGCCGGTGTACGGCCGGGGGTGGCGCGGGAGCGGCCGGGATTGGCGCCGCCCGACACACGACGGCCGCTGCCCGAGGCCGCCCGGCAGCGGCTGGACCGGCTGCTGACGGACCGCACCGGCGGCGGTTCCGGCAACCGGCGGGGGTCGGCGCCGAATCTGGCCGAGCTGCTGCCGCAGTGGCTCGCGGAGGCCAACCTCCTCGGGTACGGGGCGCCGCCCGCGCTGCTGCCCGCGCTGCTGGACGCCGCCAGGGCGCGGACGGACCTGCGGACGGACGCGGTGGCGCTGGCGGGACCGCGCGGGCTGTGGCTGGCCGGGCTGAATCCGGACTGGAAGTTCGTGCTGCGCTCGGGCCACCGGGGCCTGGCGGCGGCGCCCGAGGACCCGGACGCGGCCGAACGGCTGTGGGAGGAGGGCCTGTTCGCGGAGCGGGTCGCGCTGCTCACCCGGATCAGGCTGGCCGACCCGGCCCGCGCGCTGGCGCTGCTGGTGTCCACCTGGAGCGGCGAGCGGGCCGAGGACCGGCTGATGTTCCTGGACTCGCTGCGGGTGGGCCTGTCGGGGGCCGACGAGCCCTTCCTGGAACAGGCGTTGACCGACCGCAGCCGCAATGTCCGCTCGACGGCGGCCGAGTTGCTGGCCGCGCTGCCCGAGTCGGCGCTGGCCGGGCGGATGGCGGACCGGGCCAGGAGCTGTGTGTCGCTGGGCCCCGACGGCATCACGGTGGAGGCGCCGTACGAGTGCGACGCGGGGATGGAACGGGACGGGGTGGCGCCCAAGCCGCCGAGCGGGCGGGGTGAAAGGGCCTGGTGGCTGGGCCAGTTGGTGGACGCGGCGCCGCTGGCGACCTGGGGCGCGCGGTTCGGCGACCGCGACCCGGAGCAGATCATCGCGCTCCCGGTCCTGGACGACTGGCAGGCCGATCTGCACGCCGCCTGGTGCCGGGCGGCGGTACGGCAGCACGACACGGGCTGGGCGCGGGCCCTGCTCGGCCCTCCTCCGGCGCCGTCCTCGCCGGTGGCGGCGGTCGGCGACCCGGCGAAGCTGCTGTCGATCCTGCCGGAGGACGAACGGGCCACGTGGGTGGCGGAGTTCATCGCCACGCACGGGCTGTCCGAGGCGTTCCAGATGCTGGGCGTGTGCGCGGTGCCGTGGTCGGAGCCGCTGGGCCGGGCCGTGGTGGACGCCCTGGACATCGCGCGGGACGCGGGCAGTTACCCGTGGAGCTTCAGCGGCGTGATGGGTCTGGCGGAGCGCTGTCTCGATCCGGCGGCGGCCGACCAGGTCGGAGTGCTCAGCGCGGCGGCCGAGGAGCCGCCGGACGGTTCGCCGGGCGCGGGCGCGTACTGGTCGGAGGCGTTCCAGCGGCTGACGGGCACGCTGCGGCTGCGCGCGGTGATGCTGGCCGAGCTGCGCGGCGAGGCCACCGCCCCCGGGGCGCCGGGGGACGGGGGTGAGTGATCATGCGGACGGTACGGCGGGCGGCCCGCACCGCGGCCCGGGCGCTCCGGGGCCTGGCGCGGCTCGGCGGGCCCGGCGGGCTCGGGCGGACGGGGCGGCGGCGGTCAGGCGCCGGTGGCCTGGTGGACGTTGGCGCGCACCCAGTCCACGGCGGCCGTGGTCGGGGTGCCGGGGGTGAAGATCGCGGCGACGCCGAGTTCCTTGAGGGGCGCGATGTCGGCCTCGGGGATGATGCCGCCGCCGAAGACCTTGATGTCCAGGGCGTCGCGCTCCTTGAGCAGTTCGAGGACCTTCGCGAAGAGCGTCATATGGGCGCCGGACAGGATCGACAGGCCGATCGCGTCGGCGTCCTCCTGGATGGCGGTGTCGACGACCTGCTCGGGCGTCTGGTGCAGGCCGGTGTAGATGACCTCCATACCGGCGTCCCGCAGGGCGCGGGCGATGACCTTGGCCCCGCGATCGTGGCCGTCGAGACCCGGCTTGGCCACCACCACGCGGATCGGACCGGACACTCCCATCACTGCCTCCATGCGTACGGCTCGCGGGCCGGGAATTCGGGGCTGCGGTCGCGGAGAGCGTCCCACAGTGTGAACGAACGTTATCGCCCCGCTCCGCCGCCCGACAGTTTCGCGGGACCCAGGGAGGGGGAAATCACACAGTGGGACACATTCACCACGGGTGGGACCCCGGGAAACGGCTCGTCACGGTGTGGGACACGCCGGAGCCGTCGCTCACCGGTCCGGCCCGCTGTGGAGGAGCCGCTGCCAGGATGCCGTGTTCCCGCGCTCGCAGCCGCAGAGCACGGGGACACGGCCTCCGCTCCGGCCCTCGACAGGGCACGCCGGGCCACCGGGCCACACGGAGCGTGCCGTGACGGGAGGTGGGCCATGACCGTCGGACCAGCCGATTCGCCGGACGCCACGACACCGGCCGGCACCCCGGCCGCCACCGGCCCTCCACGGGCCGCGGAGGACCCGCAGGCGGACCGTCCGTCCGCCGGGGCGGCGACGGCCCCGCTGGCCCGGCTGCTGCACGGCGCGGCGCTGGTCAAGGCCACCGCGTTCGACCTGGCGATCCTGGCGGGCCACCTGCTGCTCTACCCCACGGGGATACTCCCCGCGCGGACGGCCGCCCCCTCACCGAAGACGCCCGCGATAGGCCGGGCGCCCGGCGGGGCGCTGCGGCTGCCGACCGAGGGCAGGGCCCACCCGCCCGTGGTGATGCTGCACGGCTTCGTGGACAACCGGTCGGTCTTCACCCTGCTGCGCCGCTCCCTGCTGCACCACGGCTGGACACGGGTCGACGCGCTGAACTACTCACCGTTGACCTGTGACATACGCGGAGCGGCCGAGCTGCTGGGGCGGCACGTCGAGCGGATCTGCGCGGAGTCCGGGCACAGCCGGGTCGACCTGGTGGGACACAGCCTGGGCGGGCTGATCGCGCGGTACTACGTGCAGCGGCTGGGCGGTGACGCGCGGGTGCGGACGCTGGTCACGCTGGGGACGCCGCACACCGGGACCAGGGTGGTGCCGCTGCTGACGCCGCTGCCGATCGTGCGGCAGATGCGGCCCGGGTCGGCGCTGCTGGAGGAGCTGTCGCAGCCCGCGCGGGGGTGCGGGACGCGCTTTGTGTCGTTCTGGAGCGACCTCGACCAGTTGATGGTCCCGGTGGCCGCGGCGCGCCTCGAACACCCGGATCTTTCGGCGGAGAACATCCGGGTGAGCGGGATCGGCCACCTGGCACTGCCCGTGCACCGGGGTGTGGCCGCCGAGATACGGCGAGCGCTGAGCGGGAAGGAGCTGTGGAGGGGCGCGATCGACGCCGCATAACGGACACGTAACGGTCGAATATCAACCGAACACCGGGCAAGGCGGACGCCAGGTCACCGCAGAAGATTGTCGGCTCCCCGTACGGGGAGCTACAGTCACCGCTAATTCTCCTGCTGCCTAGGCGAAAGAGAAGCTGGCGGTGAACGAACGTCCTGCGTCGGGGTACGCCCCCGACTACGACGCCTACGGGTACGACGCTTATTCCACGGGCGCCTACCAGACCGTCGGCACCACCTTCGCTGACGCCGATCCGCTGTACGGCCACGCGCCCGACGCGACCGGTAGTTACGCGTATGCCCCGCAGCCCCCGCAGTACACACACGGGTACGGCTACGACACCGGTTACGGCTACGACCAGGGGCAGCCGCAGGCCCAGACCCAGGTCCAGCAGCCCCACGTACCGGCGCAGTCCCAGCCCGCCGACGCGTACGACACCGGCACGTACACCTCGTACGACACGGGCACGTACGACACGGGCGTCTACGACACCGGCATGTACGCGGCCGGGACCGGGACGTACGAGACCGGGACGTACGACACCGGCGGCTACGCGGCGTACGACCCGTACGCGACGCAGGCCGCGGGGACGTACTACGACACGGGGACGTACGACAGCACGGCGTTCTACCAGCAGCCGTATCAGGAGCCGCAGGCTCCGGCCCAACAGCCGCAGCAGGACTGGGACTCGGGCGCGTATCCGACGTACGGCTACGGGTACGGCTACGACGCCAGCGGCGACACCGGTGTGTACGAGCAGATGGCGCCGGTCCACGAGGAGCCGCAGCCGCACCCGGGGGTCGAGGAGCCGGTGGCGGAACCCGCCGCGACGACGGCCGAGTTCGAGGCGGTCGACGCGGTCGAGCCCGTGACGGCGACGGCGACGGCGACGGCCGAGGCGGCCCGCGACGACGAGCCCGCCGTGGAGCACGCCTACGCGGACGCGTTCCCGGCGGACGGCGAGCCGGTGGCGCGCAGCCGACGACGAAAGCCCGCCCGGCGGTCGGCGCTGCTGACCGTGGCGGTCCCCTCCGTCGCGGTGATGGGCGTGGCGGCCGTGGGCGCGGCGGCGGTCTCCGGGGTCGGCGTCGCCGAATCCTCGAAGACGCAGGCCGACGGCGGGAGCGCGGCGACGGACGCGAACGCGCCGACGACGCAGTTCGACCGGCAGCTCGCCGGGGTGAGCGCCGACGCGAACGACTTCGCGGACCGCGCGAGCCGGACGCAGGAGCGGATCGACCTCAAGGACCGCGAGGCGGCGGCGAAGAAGGCCAAGGCGGACGCGGCGGCCCGCAAGGAGGCGCTGCGGCCGAAGTTCCTGCTGCCGGTGACGGAGAAGGGCCTCAGCGCGTACTTCGGCCAGGCCGGCGTCAACTGGATGGCGCTGCACACCGGCATCGACTTCCCCGTGTCGGTGGGGACGCCGGTCATGGCGGTCACGGACGGCACCGTCCGCACGCAGTGGAACAGCTCCTACGGCAACATGGCGATCGTCACGGCGGCCGACGGCACGGAGACGTGGTACTGCCACCTCAGCAGTACGAAGATTCGCAGCGGGTCGGTCAAGGCGGGCACCGTCATCGCCTACTCCGGCAACACCGGCAACACCACCGGTCCGCACCTGCACCTCGAGGTGCGGCCCCACGGGGGATCTCCGATTGATCCGCTGCCCTGGCTTCTGGCCCACGGGCTCGACCCCCGCTGACGCCCTGCGGGCGGGCCTACTCGCGACGTCCACCCTGCGCATGACGGTGCGCCCCGTCAGGGGCGCGGCCCCTGTGCGTTCACCCTGCGGGTGGGCTGTGCCCCGTCTGGGGCGCTGGGGGCACCCCCGGCCGGAGGTGGGGGGAGGAACTGCGCGGCCGCCGCGCTCCCGCAGGTCACCACCCGCCCCGGCGGGGCAGTCCGGTTGTCCCCGGACCACCCGCCGGTGGGGGCTTGTCGCGCAGTTCCCCGCGCCCCTAAAGACCAGGCCCTGCGCAAGGGCGGCCGGGCTGGCGCAGGGGGAAGGCTCGCGCGGGAGGGGCTAGAGCTTTTCTACGGGGGCGTAGCGGAGAAGAAGCTGTTTGGGGCGTTCGTCGCCGAAATCGATGGTGGCCTTTTCGTCGCCCGGCTGGCCGGTGACGGAGATGACGGTGCCCAGGCCGAACTGGTCGTGGGTGACGCGGTCGCCGACCTTGAGGGAGATGACGGGGCGGTCACCGGAGGAGCGGCGGGTGGCGAAGCCGCCGGCGGCGCCGGACCGGCCGCGGGCGGTGACGGAGGAGGCCGCGGAGGCGGACTTGGTCATGGGCCCCGAGGACCCCCCGGCGGAGCCGAGCCGCTTCCATTCGATCAGCGTCGGCGGAATCTCCTCCAGGAAGCGCGACGGCGGGTTGTAGGAGGGCTGGCCCCAGGCGCTGCGCATCGTCGAGCGGGTCAGGTAGAGCCGTTCGCGGGCGCGGGTGATGCCGACGTAGGCGAGCCGCCGCTCCTCCTCCAGCTCCTTGACCTGGCCGAGCGCCCGCATGTGCGGGAAGACGCCGTCCTCCATGCCGGTGAGGAACACCACGGGGAATTCCAGGCCCTTGGCGGTGTGCAGGGTCATGAGGGTGATGACGCCGCCGGAGTCGTCCTCGTCGGGGATCTGGTCGGAGTCGGCGACCAGCGCGACCCGTTCCAGGAAGTCGGCGAGGGTGCCCGGCTCGTCCGCGTCCCGCTCCTGCTCGAACTCCAGGGCCACGGCGGCCAGTTCCTGGAGGTTCTCCACGCGGGTCTCGTCCTGCGGGTCGGTGGACGCCTGCAACTCGGCCAGATAGCCCGTGCGTTCCAGCACGGCCTCCAGGACGACCGCGGGGCCCGCGCCGGACTCCACGATGGTGCGCAGCTCCTCCAGGAGGGTGTTGAAGCGCTTGACGGCGTTCGCCGAGCGGGCCGCCATCCCGTACGCCTCGTCCACCCGCCGCAGCGCCTGCGGGAAGGTGATCCGCTCGCGCGCGGCCAGCGCGTCGATCATCGCCTCGGCGCGGTCGCCGATGCCGCGCTTGGGCACGTTGAGGATGCGGCGCAGCGGCACGGTGTCCTCGGGGTTGGACAGCACCCGCAGATACGCCAGGACGTCGCGGACCTCGCGCCGCTCGTAGAAGCGGACGCCGCCGACGACCTTGTAGGGCAGGCCGACGCGGATGAAGACTTCCTCGAAGACACGGGACTGCGCGTTGGTGCGGTAGAAGACGGCGACGTCGCTGGGGCGGGCGTCGCCCGCGTCCGTGAGCCGGTCGATCTCCTCGGCGATGAACTGCGCTTCCTCGTGCTCCTGGTCGGCGACGTAGCCGACGATGACCGGGCCGTCGCCGGACTCGGTCCACAGGTTCTTCGCCCGCCGCCCCGCGTTGCGCTCGATGACGGCGTTGGCGGCCGTGAGGATCGTCTGCGTGGAGCGGTAGTTCTGCTCCAGCAGGATCGTGCGGGCCTGCGGGTAGTCCTCCTCGAACTGGAGGATGTTGCGGATCGTCGCACCGCGGAAGGCGTAGATCGACTGGTCGGCGTCACCGACCACGCACAGCTCGGCCGCGTCCTCGTCCTGGTCGGTGCCGACCAGCTCGCGGACCAGCGTGTACTGGGCGATGTTGGTGTCCTGGTACTCGTCGACCAGGACGTGCCGGAAGCGCCGCCGGTAGTGCTCGGCGACGTCGGGGAACGCCTGGAGCAGATTGACGGTGGTCATGATGATGTCGTCGAAGTCCAGCGCGTTGGCGTCCCGCAGCCGCGACTGGTACATCGCGTACGCCTCGGCGAGCTTCTTCTCGAAGGGGTTCTCCGCGGTGGCCGCGAAGGTCTCCTCGTCGATCAGCTCGTTCTTCAGATTCGAGATCTTCGCGCTGAACGACTTCGGCGGGTACTGCTTGGGGTCCAGGTCGAGGTCCCGGCAGACCAGCGCCATCAGCCGCTTGGAGTCGGCGGCGTCGTAGATCGAGAACGACGAGGTGAAACCGAGCGACTTGGACTCGCGGCGCAGGATGCGCACGCACGCGCTGTGGAAGGTGGAGACCCACATCACATTGGCGCGCGGGCCGACCAGCTCCTCGACGCGCTCCTTCATCTCGCCCGCGGCCTTGTTGGTGAAGGTGATGGCGAGGATGGAGCCGGGGTGCACGTGCCGGGCGCCGAGCAGATAGGCGATCCGGTGGGTGAGCACCCGGGTCTTGCCGGAGCCCGCGCCCGCGACGATGAGCAGCGGGCCGCCCGCGTGCTCGACGGCGGCGCGCTGCTGCTCGTTGAGCCCTTCCAGGAGCTGCGCGGGGTCGGTGGCGGGCCGCGGGGCGCCGTCACGGTAATACGCGTCCCGCCCGGTGGCCTGCGGCGGCGGTCCGTCGAACCGGCCGCCGAACAGGTCGTCCGGTACGTGCTCGCCGCCGGGGCCCCCGTCCTCCGGGGGCGGCGGAGCGGTGGGGTCGGCGGGCTCGGGGGCCACATGCAGACCGTTCAGGAAGTTGTCGTCAAAGAGGCTGCTCATCGCTCCCCGAGTCTAGAGCCCGGCACCGACAGCCCACGGCCCTTCCCCGCACAGCCCCCGGCCGACACCCCCGGCCCCCGTACGACGGCCCCCCGGCCGACACCCGACGGACCCTTCGCCCGGAACCCCGGCCGACACTCCCGGCCCCCGCCCAACGGCCGCCTCCGGGGCAACCACGTACCTTTACCCCGTAGTCCCGTTACCACGCACCGTGACAATGGGAAATGATTACGAAAAGGTATCGGGCCTATCGGACACCGCTCTTCCCAGCAGCCCGGAGCGTTGGCTACGGTCTCGCTCCAGCAGCGTCCGGATGGGCGTCCGAAAGGAGTCCGCGCGCCATGGCGACACACCGTAAGGCTCGCGCCGCGATCCTCAGCACCCCCGGCCCGCGTGCGGCCGTGGGGATCACGACGGCCGCGCTGGCCACCGTGACCCTCTTCGCGGAGAGCGCCAGCGCCGAGCCGGCCAAGCCGAAGCAGCCGAGCATCGCCGAGGTGAAGGCGAAGGTCGACGGGCTGACGCACCAGGCCGAGGTCGCCACGGAGAAGTACAACGGCATCAAGGAGTCGACCGACGCGCAGAACGCGAAGGTCAACCGGCTCCTGGAGCAGGCGGCGAAGAAGACGCAGGCGCTGAACGACTCGCGCCGGGTCCTCGGGCAGTACGCCGCCGCGCAGTACCGCACCGGGGGCGACGACTCGACCGGCCGCTACCTGCTGGCCACCGACCCGCAGTCGATGCTCGACCAGGTGCACCTGTCGGACGTGCTCGGCAAGCGGCAGCAGAAGGCCGTCGAGTCGTACCGGGTGCAGCAGGCCGCGGCCACGCAGCAGCGCATCGAGGCGGCCAAGAGCCTGGCGACGCTCACCACCCAGCAGGGCGAACTGCGCACCGCCAAGCGGGATGTGCAGGCCAAACTGGGCGAGGCGCAGAAGCTGCTCAACAGCCTCAACGCGCAGGAGAAGGCGCGGCTCGCGGCGCTGCGGGCCAAGCAGGAGGAAGAGGCGCGCGTCAAGGCCGCCGCCATCGCGGCCAAGGAGAAGGCGGCGGCCGAGGCCGCGGCGAAGGCGGCGAAGGCCGCGAAGGACTCCTCGACGCCGACCGTGCCGAGCACGGGTTCCTCGAAGGCCGACGACGCCATCGCCTTCGCGCGCAAGCAGCTCGGCAAGCCGTACGTGTGGGGCGCGACCGGGCCGACGTCGTACGACTGCTCGGGGCTCACCCAGGCGGCGTGGAAGGCGGCCGGGGTCGATCTGCCGCGCACGACCTGGGACCAGGTGAACGTCGGCACGCGGGTGTCGGAGTCGGATCTCCGGCCGGGTGACCTGATCTTCTTCTACAGCGACATCAGCCACGTCGGCCTCTACATCGGCGGCGGCCAGATGATCCACGCGCCGCACACCGGCACCGTGGTCAAGATCGCCCCGATTACCGAAATGCCGTTCTACGGGGCGGTCCGTCCCGCATAGTCCACCCGGCATAGTCCGACTTGTCCGGACGCCGCCGCGCTCACAAACGGTAAGATCACAAAGCGATTTCGGTCACATTGCAATCCAAACTTCCCAAGGCTCGCACAAGTTGACTACGGTAGCCCGCTAGGTGGTGAGCTTCCCCGTCGGCTGAAGAGCCGACAGCGAATCACCTCCGCTCAATCCGGCCCAGGCCGGAGCCGGGGACCCAACAGCACGTGGGGTGAATCGGAACGGACGCCGCAGCAGGCGTCGGGACCGTAGGGCGACCTTCAGCCCGAACCCGTCAGCTAACCCGGTCGGCGGTATTCGGAAGGAGTCGCCTCCCTTGGCGTCGCACCGCAAGCCGCGCAATCGCATACTGTCCACGGCCGGTCCACGGGCCGCCGTCGGGATCACCACAGCGGCCCTCGCGTCGGTCACCCTGCTCAGCGAGAGCGCCAGTGCGGCGCCCGCGAAGCCCTCGATCACCGAGGTCAAGGCGCAGATCGACCAGCTCAACCAGGACGCCGAGGTAGCGACGCAGCACTTCGACGCCGCCAAGGAGAAGACCGACAACCAGCGGGCCAAGGCCAATCAGCTCCTGGAGCAGGTCGCGCAGAAGACCGCGAAGATGAACGAGACGCGGCGGGTGCTCGGGCAGTACGCCACCGCGCAGTACCGCGACGGCGGCCTCGACCAGACGACGCAGTTGCTGCTGACGGACGACCCCCAGAAGTTCTTCGACCAGTCGCACATGATGGACCGCATCTCCACCACGCAGGAACAGGCGCTGGAGACCTTCAAGGTCCAGCAGGAGCAGGCGTCCATCCAGCGCGCGCAGGCCACCAAGAGCCTCAACGAGCTGACCAGCGCGCAGAACAAGCTCGCGGCGGCGAAGAAGAACGTCCAGACGAAGCTGGCCGCCGCGCAGAAGCTGCTCAACAGCCTCAACGCGCAGGAGCGCGCCAAGCTCGCCGCGATGCGGCCCACCGCCCCGACCAACACCGCGGGCTCCTCGAATTCCTCGAACTCCTCGAACTCCACGGCGAGCAACGTCAGTTACACCTACAACGGCCCGGCGTCCGGCCGCGCCGCCGCCGCCATCCAGTTCGCGATGTCGCAGCGCGGCAAGCCGTACGGCTCCGGCCGCACCGGCCCCGACGCGTACGACTGCTCCGGGCTCACCCAGGCCGCCTACCGCGCCGCCGGCATCTCCATCGGCCGCACTACGTGGGACCAGGTCAAGGACGGCACGGCGGTCTCGCAGTCCGACCTGCGCCCCGGCGACCTGGTGTTCTTCTACTCCAGCATCAGCCACGTCGGCATGTACATCGGCAACGGCCAGATCGTGCACGCCCCGCACAGCGGCGCGGTCGTCGAGGTCGCCCCGATGAGCTGGATGCCCTTCGCTGCGGCCCGCCGTATCGCCTGAACCCGCGTCCGCGGAGCCTCAGGACCGCCGGGCTCACAGCCCCGCATAGCACCCCGTGCCCGGTCGGACCTCCCGACCGGGCACTTTGGTCAGCAGGCGCGCGCATATGACCGGGTCACCCGTCGAACGGCGGTCGTTTACGGTCACGGGCCGGTCGAATCGGAGCAGTCCCGGTCTCCTTCCCCTGGCGCACCCCCGGTCAGGTTTAGCGTCGCTCCCCAGGTGACCGATCCCCACAGCCGTCAGGACCGTGGCGGCGCGGTCACCCCCGCCGAAGGTCCGGCGGCGCTCTGCTCCCCCGTGCAGGCGTCGCCGGGCCTCCGCGCGGGCCCGTCGGAGCACTGGAAGGAATGACGGCCGCATGGCCTCCCACAGTCCCGCCTCACACCGCAGAGCCTCGGCGGCGCGTACGTCCGCCCGCACGTCGGCGCTCACCGCGACCCGCGCCGCCCTCACCGTGGCGCTCGCGTCCGCCGCCTCCGTGAGCCTGCTCGGCGAATCCGCCCTCGCGGACCCGCGGCCGCAGGCACCGGCCTCGCTCAGCGAGGTGAAGGACCAGGTCGACACGCTCTACCGGCAGGCGGAGGCCGCCACCGAGCAGTACAACGGCGCGAAGGAGCAGGCCGATCAGGCCCGCGCCGCGGTCGCCGATCTGCAGAACGAACTGGCCCGCAAGACCGCGCGGCTGAACGCCACCCGCGACACGATCGGCGCCCTCGCGGCGGCGCAGTACCGCACCGGCTCGCTCGACCCCAGCGTGCAGCTCGCGCTCAGCTCCTCGCCCGACACGTATCTGGACCGGGCCGGGATGCTCAACCGCCTCGACTCGCGGACGGCGACCGCGCTCGCGCAGCTCACCGAGGAGCAGCGGGACGTCACCCGTACCCATGACGCGGCCGACGCGAA
The DNA here is from genome assembly GCF_044749865.1 of Streptomyces sp. NPDC088910. Classification (NCBI taxonomy): domain Bacteria; kingdom Bacillati; phylum Actinomycetota; class Actinomycetes; order Kitasatosporales; family Streptomycetaceae; genus Streptomyces; species Streptomyces sp. NPDC088910. The sequence goes on along the minus strand of NZ_JBIVIV010000007.1, from coordinate 319,100 downwards.
ACTCGACGCGCTCAAGGAGGCGCAGTCCAAGCTGGCCGCGCGCAAGGCGACCGTGCAGGGCAAGCTGCGGGCGGCGCGCGCGCTGCTCGACCGGCTGACGGCCGCCCAGCGCGCGGCCGTCGAGGCCGCCGACACCCCGTCGTCGGGACCGGCCGCCGCGACCCGCGCCAGCGCCCGTACGCCGCTGCCCGGCGACACGACGCCCGTCGCCGCGCCGTCCTCGCGCGCCGCCCAGGCCGTCGCCTTCGCCTACCGCGCGCTCGGCCTGCCGTACGTCTGGGGCTCCACCGGGCCCAACTCGTACGACTGTTCCGGCCTCACCCAGGCCGCCTGGAGGGCCGCGGGGGTCTCGCTCCCGCGCACCACGTACACCCAGATCAACGCGGGCACCCGGGTCTCCGAGTCCCAGCTCCAACCCGGTGACCTGGTCTTCTTCTACTCCGGCATCAGCCACGTGGGCCTCTACATCGGCAACGGCCAGATGATCCACGCCCCGCACCCGGGCGCCCCGGTCCGTATCGCCCCGATCTCCGAGATGCCCTTCGCGGGAGCCACCCGCCCCACCTGACCGAGGCCGCCCGCCCGCTGAGCCCGGCCGTCGGCCCGTCCGCCCCGCCCACCGGTCCGCACGTCAGATGTTGATACGAAATCCGGACAAGCTCTTCTCCTGACGAACCGCCCGACTCCGGGCAGACTTGCCCCATGACGTCTACGCCGCTGAGCAAGGGTGCGAATGTGCCGGTCGCCGTGCCCGCCGTACGGGCCGAACTGGCCTGGGGAGCGGGCGGCGGGCCCGACGCCGACGCGTCGGCGCTGCTGCTGGCGGGCGGCGGGAAGGTGCGGGACGACGCCGACTTCGTCTTCTACAACCAGCCAGGACACGCGTCGGGGGCCGTACGGCACGCGGGGAAGCGGCAGGCGGCCGTGGTCACCGACACCATCGAGGTGGACCTGGCGCGCGTCGAGCCGGGGATCGAGCGGATCATGCTGTGCGCGTCCGCCGACGGCGGCACCTTCGGCGCGATGACCGGCCTCGGGCTGCGGCTGCTGGACGCGGCGTCCGGCGCCGAACTGGCGTACTTCCCGGTCACCGCGACATCCGAGACGGCGCTCGTCGCGGGTGAGCTGTACCGGCGCGGGGACGGCTGGAAATTCCGCGCGATCGGCCAGGGGTACGCCTCGGGCCTCGCGGGGCTCGCCACCGATTTCGGCATCAGCGTGGACGCGGAGGAGGAGGAAGCGGCGCCCGTTCCCGTGACGGCGCCCGCCGCCGCGCCGCCGATGCCCGCCGCGCCCCCGCCGCCCGCGTCCCCGTACGCGGCGCCCTCGCCGTACGGCTCTGCGCCCGCCCAGCCCGCTTCCCCGTACGGCTCTGCGCCCGCCCAGCCCGCTTCCCCGTACGGCTCTGCGTACGGCGCGCAGCCCGCGTCCGGATACGCGTCGGCGCCTGCCCCCGGCTCCGGCGCGCCCTCGCTCGTCAAGGGCGAGGAGCACCTGCCGGTCGACATGCGCAAGCGGCTGTCGCTGCGCAAGGAGCAGGTCGCGGTGAGCCTGCGCAAGCACGGCGCCGACAACGTCCGGGCGCGGGTGATCATCGTGCTGGACGCGTCGGGGTCGATGTCCCACCTATACTCGCGGCGCGTGGTGCACGACGTGGTGGAGCGGATGGCGGCCGTGGCCGCCGCGCTCGTACCGGACGGCGTCATGCAGGCGTGGACCTTCGCCAGCAACCCGGCGCGGCTGCCCGACCTCGACCTCGGCTCGCTGCCGCAGTGGCTGGAACTGCACGTCCGGGTCGGCGCGATCGGCATCTTCAAGCGCCGCAAGCCGTCTCCGAACGGCCAGGTGGACATGAAGCTGGTCGGCTTCGGCAACGAGGAGCAGAAGGTCATCGCGCAGGTACGGGACTACGTGCGCGGCGAGCCGTCCGCCGCCCCGACCCTCGTGCTCTTCTTCTCCGACGGCGGTGTCTACCGCAACGCGGAGATCGAGCACGAGCTGCGCGGGGCCGTCGAGGAGCCGCTGTTCTGGCAGTTCGTCGGACTCGGCCAGTCCAACTACGGCGTCCTGGAGCGCTTCGACACCATGACCGGCCGCCGCGTGGACAACGTCGGCTTCTTCGCCGTCGACGACATCGCCAGCCTCTCCGACGCCGAACTGTACGACCGCCTGCTCACCGAGTTCCCGACCTGGCTGAAGGCCGCGACGGCCGCGGGCATTCTGCGCTGAGCGCGCGCCCGCGGGCATCCTGCGCTGAGCGCGCGCCCGCGGCCGTACGCCTCCACCGGCCGCCGGGTCAGTACCGCCCGGCGACGAGCAGCAGCAGCGCGCCGAGGACGGCCAGCCCGGCCGCCGAGGCGAGCGACGCCAGCCAGGCCCGCGTCCACCGCGGCGCCCGTACGGACCCGTCCCCCGAGGTGCCGGGGCCGGGGCCGCCTCCCGGTTCCGCCCACAGGTAGCCGAAGAAACCGGCCCCCGTCACCGCGCACGCCAGCAGCCACGCGGGGCCGCTCGCGCGCCGGTGCCGGGTCACCGCCAGCGTCCGTACGACCACCAGGAGACCGGCGAGCAGCGCCGCCACCCGCAGCCACGCCCACGGAGTGAGCAGGACGTAGGCGACGGGCACCAGCAGCGTCAGGCCCCCGGCTCCGTAGGAGCTGTCGAAGCTCCGTACGGCGAGGCCGTCGGCCGCGGGTCCCGCCTGCCGCCTGATGTCCGCGGTGAACTCCCCGACGACACCGTTCCGGCCGCGGGGGAAGGGGTTCGCGGGCCGGTAGGTGTACTGCCGTTCGGTCAGCGGCCCGGCGCTCCAGCGGACGGTGATCCCGTCGGAGCCCTGGTCGTCGACCCGTACCGAGTGGGTCCGCCCGGCCTCGATGTCCCGTGCCAGGGCGCCGGTCGACCCGCCGCCCGGCACGATCCGCAGCAGGACGGTGGCGAACGACAGCACCAGCACGGCCAGCAGCACCCAGCGGGCGGGCCCCCAGAGCCGGTCGAGCCGGGCGGCGGGCCCGGAGCCGTGACCGCCGGAGCCCGGCCCCCCGGGCTCCCCGCCGTCCGGTGCGGCGGGGAGCGTGGCCTGCGGACCGGTGGTCACTCGACGCTCACCGTGACGGACCAGTAGTACTCCTGGTACACGCTCGCTCCTCCGTAGCCCTGCTTGATGTCCGGGACCCCGAAGTGGAAGGCGGACGCGGTGCCGGTGTCGTTGAACGCGGCGAAGGCCACGGTCATGGAGTGGTCCTTCTTGTTCTGGTTGATCACCTGGTAGACGAGGTCGTAGCCGCCGGTGAAGGCTTCGGGGACCTTGGTGCCCACGCGCCCCCTGGTGGCCATGCCGCTGAGGTCCTTGGGCAGATTCTTCATCTTCTCCCCGAGGTTCTTCCCGTCGACATAGTCGTCCTGGCCTCCCAGCGCGTCAATGTCGGCCCCGAAGTCGGCGTCCGAGACCGCCCTGGCCAGATTCTTGATGATCTGGAGACTGTGGCCGTTGAACGCCAACTGCTTGGTGAGCAGGCTGTTCGCGTCGAAGGGCACATTGGCGCCCTTGCCGCCGAGCCACAGTTGCAGCAGGTCGGTCCAGGTCAGTTGCGGCGAGTTGCCGCCCATCTGGTTGCAGGCGGCCATGGTGCCGGAGGTCACGGACGCGCCGACCTTGCAGGGGTTGGTGTTCCCGGCGAGGGCGAGGACGTAGTCGCGCAGTTCCTTGGCCAGCGCCGCGTGGACGTTCTTCTCGTTCTTGTCGTCCTTCCAGGTGTTCTGCTGGAGCGCGGCGAGCGCGTTCTGGCAGGCCCGGTCGCAGCCGCCGCTGCCACTGCTGTTGCTGTTGCCGTTGCCTTTGCCGCCGCTGTGGGACGGCCGGTTCCCCGGGTCGCGGTCCGGGTGGTAGACCGAGCCCTTGCCGGGCACGCCGTTGTGGCAGCCGGTGATGACACCGGTCATGCACTCGGGAACGCCCTCGCCGGTCGGGTCGGCGAGCCCGGTGGGATTGTCGGCGGCGTAGACGTAGCCGTTGAGGGTCTGCGCCTTGTCGGTCTGGAGCAGCGGGTCGACGCTGATGAAGCGGCCGGTCGACGGGTCGTACTCGCGGGCGCCGATGTGGACGAGTCCGGTGCCGGTGTCCGCGGGCTTGCCGAGGAAGGTCTTGTCGTCGGGCCACGCCGTCGCGGGCGCGCTGCCGCGGGCGGCGCCGAACGGGTCGGTGTAGCGCTTGGTGACGGCCTGCGTGCCGGCGTCCACCGCGAGGCTGCTGGTGCCGTGGTTGTCGCCCGCGAGCCAGGTCAGGGTGGTGGCGCCGGACTGGGTGGAGCGCACCGCGATCGCCGGTCCCCCGGCGCCCGCGGTGTAGGTGCGGACCGCCCAGGTGGTGGTCTTCCCGGCGCTGACCTTGCTGTGGATCTCGGTGGCGCCCAGGTAGACGACGCTCTCGCCGTCGCCCGCGGACGCCCGGCGGATCAGCAGGTTGTCACCCGCGTCGTAGAGGTAGTCGGTGACCTTGGCGCCCTCGGTGGTCCTGGTCAGGTCGCCTTCGCTGTTCCAGGCCAGCGTCTGCGAAGTGCCGCTCGGGCCGGGCCGCTTGGTGGTGTCGCCCGCCTCGTCGTAGCCGTATGTGGCGGTCGCCCCGGTGCAGCTCGCCGCCGCCGTGACGGTGGTCAGGGCGTGCGGGTGGGCGGAGTCGTTGTAGCAGGACTGGGCGGTGCTGTCGCCGGTCGCGGTGTGCTGGGTCCGGGTGAGCCGCAGCCCCGCCGGGTTGTAGGTCCAGCCGGTGGAGTACGGGGCCGCGCCGCCGGTCGTGGTGCTCGCGCAGTCGGCGTTGGCGGGCGTCCAGGCGCTGGTCATCCGCTGGTAGCCGTCGTAGCCGAAGCACTGCGTGTCGGCCTGCGCGGTGCCGCCCTGCGTGGTCGGGTCGGCGATCTTGGTGACGTTCCCGGCGTCGTCGTAGCTGTAGTTGAGGTCCTGCGTCATGTACGCGTGGGTCTGGTCGGTGACCGAGGAGCGGGTCAGCCGGCTGGTGCCCTCCTCGTAGACGTTGGTGATGTACGCCTTCTTCACCCCGGACGCCGCGGTGGCCAGGGTGAGTTGCTGCGGTTCGCCGAGCGCGGAGTAGGAGGTGTCCTGGAGGTAGCCGCTGGTGCCGGTGGCGGTCTCGATCTGGCCGGTCGGCGTGTAGCCGTAGCTGACGGACTCCTGCGGCAGGCCGCCGACGGCGGGCTCGGTGGTGTGCTGGAGGCTGCCGTCGACGTTGTAGTAGGCGGAGTAGCTGTAACTGGCCTTCGCCGCACCGGACTTCACCAGCGGGTCGGTGGCGTCGAGGTCGATCTCGCTGCCGGTGACGTGGTAGGCGTCGTCGTACGCGGTGACCTTCTGGGTGTACGCCTTCCCGGCCAGTCCGCCGTCGTAGCGGGTGGAGGTGTCGAGCTGTCCCGCGGCGGCCGTGTCGTACGTCCACGCGGCGATCTTCGTCGCGTCGGTCCTGGCCGTCTCCCACTCGCCGGTCTTGCGGCCGAGCGTGTCGTACTCGAACAGCAGCGTCTTGTGCGTGGAGCCGGTCGTCGTGGCGATCTGGTCGAGCGCGTTGTACGTGGTCGACGTGGCGCCCATGTCCGGGTCGTTCGCGGAGACCTGACGGCCGAACAGGTCGTAGCCCCAGCTCCACTTGGCGTTGTCGGGGCCGGTGGCGGTGGACTGCTTACCGTCCCTGGTCAGGCCGTACAGGGTGCTGGTGTGCGCGGGCAGCGGGGCGGCGCCGCCGTAGTCCGCGTCGGCGGGCGAGGCGCCCGAGTAGTCGCGGCGCTCGACGGTGCGGCCGAGCGCGTCGGTGATCACGCGGGAGGCGGTGCCGCCCGGCTGGGCGCTGGTGGCCGTCGAGTCACCGGTGTACGTCGAGGTGACGGTGACGCCCTTCTGCACGCCGTAGACGAGCAGCTTGTCGGAGGTGGTGCGGCCCGCGCCGTCGAAGGTGATCTCGTGCTGGGTGGGCGCGCCGCCGTATTCGGCGCGGGCGTACGTGCCGCTCGGCGTGTGGTCCTGGTCGAAGATCCCGGCGAAGGTCTCGTACGCCAACCCCCGTGAGTCGTAACGGGTGTCGGTGAGGACCCGGCCGCCCAGCGGGCTCGGCGACTGCGTCTGGAGCGGGCGCAGCAGCGCGTCGTCGATCTGGTAGGTGACCCTGCGGACGTTGTTCGGGCCGAGCGTGGAGGTGCTGACGTACGGCGCCGAGCCGCGCTCCATGTGGTAGCCGTAGACGATGCTGGCGCTGTCGCCCGCCGACTTGACGCGGCCCGGCTGCCACACGCCGGTCAGCCGCCCCAGACCGTCGTAGGTCAGCTCGGTCTTCTTGGTGTTGACGTCGTAGGTGGTGGTCGGCAGGCCGCGCAGACCGTCGTAGAAGGTCGTGGTCTTCTGGCTCTTGGCGTTGGTGATCACCGAACGGGTCGGGACGCCCGCGCCGGTCGGGGTGTAGGTGTTGGACGTCGGGTTGCCCGCGCCGTCCTTGGCGAGGGTCATCCGGCCGAGGGTGTCGTAGGCCGAGGTGCCGGTGGTCTGCCAACTACTGGGGTTGCGGTCGCCGTTGGCGTCCGCGCCCGCCGGGTACGCGGCGGCCCGGCCCTTCCACATCGCGTCGCCCTTGGCCGGGCTCTGGTTCGCGGTCCAGGCCGTCGCGGCCGAACTGTCGTAGACGGTCGCGGTGTCGGCGAGCACATCGCCGCGCGTGGTGCTGTTCGCGGGCAGCGACAGCGACGCGTCGGCGGTGCCGCACGGCTGGCCGACCGTACGGACCCTGGAGGTCAGGGAGTTGATGCCCGCGCTGTCGTTGCGGGCGTACCAGGTGCGGGTGCAGGTCTCGTCGCCGCTCTTGGCGGTGTCGCCCGCGTCGTCGACCGTGACCGGCATGCCGTAGGAGTCGTAGGTGCTGGCCGTGGTGCTGGTGCGCCACTTGGCGGGCACGGTCAGATAGGTGTCGGAGTACGTCTTCGCGGTGCGCACGTAGTACGCCTCGACGTCGGCGTACGACTTGTGCTGCGTGGCGGTCCTGACCGACCACGGGTCGTTGACGGTCGCCGAGACGGGCGTGTCCCCGTTGTAGGTGACCTGTTGGCGCTGGAAGCCCGCGTACTGGTCGGAGTCGGTGAGCGCCGCCGTGGTCAGTCCCGGCACGGTCAGCCCCGCCACGGTCACCGTACGGGTGCCGCCCGCCTTCACCTTGTCGCCGTTCATGCCCTGCATGTAGCGGGTGACGGTCCTGAGCCGGTTGCCCGCGCCGGTCCCGGAGTACGAGGTGACCGTGCCGTAGCCGCGGAAGACCGACCAGGTGCGCTCGTCGTCGGGTGTGAACGGGCTGTCGTTGTAGTGCCAGGCCGGGTCGGTGTAGACGTAACTCTGCTCCAGCGCCTCGTTGTTGCCCGCCGGGTCGGAGGTGGTGACGTCCACGACGCGGTACTTGTGGAACCAGTCGAGTCCGGCGTCCTCGGCACCGTTGATGTGCCAGTACTGCGGATAGCAGTTCATGGTGTCGCTGTCCTCGGCGGCGGGCATGTGCGAGCCGCGCACGCACTCCGGCGTCGACATCGTGACGCTGGTGACCGCGCCGGTCTCCGAGGTGACCGACTGGATGCGGGGCCGGTGCAGCGGCAGGATGTCGTCGGTGGCGTCGACCCGGTTCGCCAGCATCTGGTAGGTGAACGACACCGGGTCCAGCGGGACCGCGGTGCCGGCCTCGCCGGTCCGCTTGATCGAGTCGAGCACCAGCGTCTGGTCGCTGCTGTCGCCGAGGTCACCGGCGTCCAGGTACTTCTCCGCCAGCGCCCAGGTGTCGACGGGCGTGTACGAGGTCCCCGACAGCACCAGGGCCTGCACCGAGGTGAGGCGCTTGCGGGTGAAGAACGACGGCGCCTGGGCGGCGCAGTCGGTGTCGGACGCGCCGGAGGCGCAGATCGCGTCGAAGGGCACGTCGGGCCAGTTGTGCGCGGTGTCCTTGGTCAGCTTCGAGCAGTCCGAGGCGGTGCAGCGCTCGGTGTAGCCGAAGGTCACCTCGTAGGGCGCGGTGGCGCTGAAGAGCGTGTCGGAGCGCTGCCCGTAGAGGATCTTGTCGAGGTGACCGCCGCGCGTGTAGGAGGCGTTGGCGGTCTTCGAGCCGTTCTTCTTGTAGAAGTTGGACTCCGCCGTGTACCAGTACGACTCGGCGTTGCCGTGGGTGTCGACGACGTAGTCGAGGTTCCAGCGCCACGCCTGGTTGTAGGAGCGGTCGGCGAAGGCGCTGCCCTTGGCGTAGCCGGGCTCGCCGGAGTCGTCGCCGAACACCGGGACGGTCCATACGGAGTTGGTGCGCTGCGAGCCCGCGCCGGTGAGCTTGTTGAGGCCGAAGACGTACTGGGTGCCGTCACCGGTCGTCACCGTCCAGTACTCGCCCGCGCCGTCCACGCTGTCTCCCTCGTCGCCGTTGTCGGCGCCCGTGGAGTGGGTGACGGTGGAGGCGTCGTCGTCGGCCAGCCGCCACTTCCCCGTGGTGTCGTCCTTGACCAGCTCCGTGGACTTGCCGTTCAGGACGACCGAGGCGTTGTCGAACTTCCAGCACTGGTCGAAGACCTCGGCGTGCCCGTCCTTGTCGCAACCGCCGTACTGGCGCTCGACGTAGGAGTCGGCGGAGACGGTGAAGCCCTCACCGACCTGCGAGCCCTGGTTGTTGGTCGATGCGGTGCGGCCGTCGATGCTGCCGGAGTCGTAGGTGAGCGTCACCGCGGGCACCGGGCCCGCGACGGACGGGGCGACCTCCATCGGGTACGACCAGTCGAAGGAGCCGGAGGAGGTGCCCGCCGACCACTTGGAGGACGCCGACAGGGGGGTGGCGCCGTAGTCGCCACTGCCCTTGGCGGACTCGCCGCTGTCGGCGGTGACGGCGAAGGCGCTCAGGGTACCGGCGTCGGTACCGGCCGTGGCGGGGGCGTCGTCGGTGGCGTCAGCACCGGCGTCACCACCGGCACCGGCACCGGCATCGGCACTGACGTCGGCCGAAACCGTCTGCCGGGCAAGGTCGTTGACGGACGAAGGGACCGGGGTCCGGGTCCTGCACCGCGCCTTCTGCGGGGTGGTCAGGGCGCACGCCGGGAGCCGCACCAGGCGCAGGCGGCCGGACCAGTCGCCGCCGTAGGCGGAGGCGAAGGAGGAGTAGTCGACGGAGACGTGGACGCGTGCGCCGGTCGGGCCGGTGTGCGCGGCGGAGGCCGAACTCGCCTCGCGCGCCCGCGGTGTGACGGCGAGCAGCACACCTCGTACGCCTGCCGCGTCCGTCGCGGCCCGGTCCAGGACGGTGACCTCGGAGGTGCCGGACGCGGCGCTCTTGAGGGTGCTGCCCTTGGGCCAGGTCGTGTGCTGCTCGGCGAGCGCGCGCCGCGCGCTCCGGTCGTCGGCCGCCTTGCCCGCCGCGGCCTTCGCGCGGGCCTGCTGCGCGCCGAGGCCCGCGGTGTGCACCGTGCCGTTGCGCGGCGCGGGCAGATCGGGGCGGCCCAGCGGCCCCGGCGCGGCGTGGGCGAGCGGGCTCAGCCCGACCGGCACGGTCAGCGCGGCGGCGAGCGCCACGACGAACAGCTTGGCGCGCCTGCCCGGCAGGTACGCGCGGGCGCGTGCCCGCCGCCCGCGGCCGGCGAATCCCGATCTCACGATGACAACCCCCTGGTGAATGACGGCCGCGGACCGGAGCACCGCGGCACGAGCAGTCCCGACACCGGCCGCGGACGGACATCCCGCCCCGCGGCCGTACAACCCCACGAACGATCACCACGCGCCCGGCCGGGCCGGTCCGTCCCGCCCCGCCCGGCGGCCGTCACCCGCCGACGGCCGCGGCGGCCCGTTCCCGACGCGCCGCCGCCCCGGCCGTGTCGCCGCCGCCGGAGGAGAGGGCCGTTCGCGAGGCGACGGCCCCGGGCGGGGTGGAAGCCGTGGACGCTTTTGTATTCGCGCGGGAATCCGGACGGGCGGAATCCGGACGGGCAGAATCCGTATAGCCGGAATCCGGAGCGGCGGAATCCGGACGACCGGAATCCGTAGGTGACGTCGGCAGGGGCGGCACTCCGGGAATGGCTCCCGCCGTCGGCGGTACGGCGGCGCTCACACGCACCGGACCCGCCGCGCGCGGCCTCAACCGCCCCTCGCGCACGCCGAACAGCCCCGCTCCACCCCGAGCCATTTCCCCCACCCCACGCTCAGCGATACCTACAGCCGCGTATCGAATCACCGGTCGCCGGGTGGTGACTACGAACCCCCGTGTTCGTAAGGATTGGCGCGGGAACGGCGAGGCCGGCCGAATAGCGGAGCGCGCCGGAAAGGCATACGTGCCGGGGGCACCTTCCCGGCGGCCGGAATAACCGGTTGGCCGCGGACGGCCGCGCCTCAATACTGTCCCGGTGTTCACCGACGACGACGATGCCGTGCTCTACGACCTGCTCAATCAGTGGGACCCCGAGCGGTCACCCGGCGACCGGTTCTACACCGACCTGGTCATGGCCGCCGACTCCGTTCTCGACGTGGGCTGCGGCACCGGCATGACGCTGCATCACGCGCGGGCGCTGGGCCACCGCGGCCGTCTGACCGGCCTCGACCCGCACCCCCCGTCCCTGCGCCGGGCCCGGCGCCGTACCGACATCGAGTGGCTCGACGGCCGCGCCGCCGACGCCCCGCCCGGCGCCGGTTTCGACCTGGCGATCATGACCGGGCACGCCTTCCAGTGCCTGCTCACCGACGACGACATCCGCGACTCGCTCGCCGCCGTCCGCGCCGCCCTGCGCCCCGGCGGCCGTTTCGTCTTCGAGACCCGCCACCCCCAGGCCCGCGCCTGGCTGTCCTGGACCCCCAGTCACCCCGTCACGACCACCCACCCCACCGCCGGTCCGCTCCGCGTCTGGCACAGCGTCGACTCCGTCACCCCCGACCTCGTCACCTTCACCACCACCACCGCCGCCCCGGACGGCACCCCCCTCCATACCGACCGCTCCACCCTCCGCTTCCTCTCCGAGCCCGCCCTCGACACCTTCCTCACCGCCGCGGGCTTCCGCACCGAGTCCCGCTACGGCGACTGGCCCCGCACCCCGGTCACCCCGGCCAGCCGCGAGATCATCACCGTCGCCCTGGCCTGACCCCCGCCCTTCAGACGGGCCTGGCCGCCAACAGGTAGCCCTGGGGCTGGCGTTCGTCCGGGGCCGGAGCGCGGGTCGTGGTGGCGGTGACGGTGAGGCCGGCGGATTCGGCGAGGGCGGTGATACGGGCGGGGGGATGCCAGTAGACGTCGAGGGAGATGGGGTGGCCGTAGCCGTGGGAGAGGTGGTGGCGGGTGTCGCCGATCTTGTAGGCCACGGCGAGCGGGGCGCCGGGGGCCAGGACGCGGTGGAATTCGGCGAAGACGCGCGGCAGCAGGCGCGGGGGCAGGTGGATGATCGAGTACCAGGCGACGAGGCCGCCGAGGGAGCCGTCCGGGAGGTCCAGGTCGGTCATCGAGCCGACGTCGAAGCGCAGTCCGGGCAGATCGCGGCGGGCCACGGCGACCATCTCGGGCGAGAGGTCGACGCCGAAGACGTCGAGTCCCAGCTCCGCCAGATACCCGGTGATCCGTCCGGGGCCGCATCCGATGTCCGCCACCGGCCGTCCCCGCTGGGCCAGTTCGGCGAACGCCCCCAGCGTCGCGCGGTCCAGGACGCCGGCCGCCAGCGCGTCCCGCAGCAGGTCGGCGTAGCTGTCGGCGACGGTGTCGTAGGCCGCGCGGATGTCCGTCAGGTCGGTGGATTCCGTCATGCGGGCGACCGTATCGCCGCCCTCTGACACCGCTTATCCGACGCTGCCGTCCGTCAGCGACCTGCGGTCACCGCCCGGCGGACCGCCGCGGCGACGGCGGGCGCGTCGTTCCAGGGAGGTCAGGACGGCGGCCAGGAAGGCCAGCGGGATCACCAGGCCGAAGAGCGTCCACCAGGCGGCGGTACGGTCGTCGGCCCGGCCCTGGTAAGGGGTGTCGGACGCGCTGGCGACGAAGGCGACGACGTCCAGCACCCCGGCCAGCAGCAGCAGCGCCCACACGAGGACCAGGCACGCCAGCCACAGCACACGCCCGGGCGTGACGCGTCGCTCGCGGCCAGGCTCTCCTGCGGGCTCGCGGCCAGGTTCGCGTACGGGCTCTCCTGCGGGCTCCGGCATGCGCGCCCGGCTCAGACCAGGCGCCGTGCCGTCGCCCACCGCGTGAGCTCATGGCGGTTGGAGAGCTGGAGCTTGCGCAGGACGGCCGAGACATGGGACTCGACGGTCTTGACCGAGATGAAGAGCTGCTTGGCGATCTCCTTGTACGCGTAGCCGCGCGCGATCAGGCGCAGGACCTCGCGCTCGCGCTGGGTGAGCCGGTCCAGGTCCTCGTCGACCGGCGGGGCGTCGGTGGACGCGAAGGCGTCCAGCACGAAACCGGCCAGCCGCGGGGAGAAGACGGCGTCTCCGTCGCGCACCCGGAAGATCGAGTTGATCAGGTCGGGCCCGGTGATGGTCTTGGTGACATAACCGCGCGCGCCGCCCCGGATGACACCGATGACGTCGTCGGCCGCGTCGGAGACCGAAAGGGCCAGGAAACGCACCGGGTTGTCGGGGTCGGCGGCCAACGGGGCGCAGCGGCGCAGGACTTCGACACCGCCGCCGCCGGGCAGGTGCACGTCGAGGAGGACGACCTCGGGCCGGGTCGCGGTGACGACACTGACCGCCTGGTCGACGTCGGCGGCCTCGCCGACGACCTCGACACCGGTCTCCTCGGTGGCGCCGATCTCCGCCTGGACCCCGGTACGGAACATCCGGTGGTCGTCGACGAGCACCACCCGTACCCGCCGCTCCCCCGCCAAAGGCGCACTCGGTGTGCTCATGCCGCCACCCTCTCCATCTCCAGTTCGACTTCCGTACCGCCGCCGGGTGCGGCCCGCAGCCGGGCCTCGCCGCCGTTGCGCTGCATCCGGCCGATGATCGACTCGCGGACGCCCATGCGGTCGTCCGGCACCTGGTCGAGGTCGAATCCGGGGCCGTGGTCGCGCACGGAGACGAACACCTTGACGCCCTCCACCTCCGCGTAGACCTGAACGGGTCCGCTGCCACCGTACTTGGCCGCGTTCACCATCGCCTCCCGCGCGGCCTGCATCTGCGCCGCCAGCTTCTCGTCCAGCGGGCAGTCGCCGACGCAGACGACCTCGACCGGGACGCCGTGCGCGTCCTCGACCTCGGCGGCTGCGGCGCGTACGCCCTCGGCGACCGTCGTCGGCTCGTCGTCGCGCCCGGTGCCCTCGGGGCGGTAGAGCCAGGCGCGCAGCTCGCGTTCCTGGGCGCGGGCCAGCCGGTTGACCTCGCGGGGTTCGTCGGCGTGCCGCTGGATGAGGGTCAGGGTGTGCAGGACCGAGTCGTGGACGTGGGCGGCGACTTCGGCGCGCTCCTGGGCGCGGATGCGCATCAGCCGCTCCGCCGACAGGTCCTGTGTCATACGGACCAGGTACGGGCCCGCGATCAGGGCGACGCCGACGAGGACGGCGAGCGCGGCCTGGAGGATGCCGCCGAGGTGGCTGCCGGAGCCGCGCACCACGATGAAGCCGGTGACGCCCGCGACGACCAGGGCGACACCGGCCGCCGCGCGGGCCAGCGGCCAGAACCGCTTGCCGTGGCTCATCTCGACCCAGCGGGCCTTGCGGGCGTTGTCGGCCTGCCGCCAGACCAGCGCGACACCGAGGCCGATGACCAGCAGCGGCCACACGGCGCGGTTGGCGGCGCCGAGGTTGAGGTTGTCGATGAGGATGCCCGCGCCGACGGCCAGCGCGATCAGGGCCATGATCTGGCCCTTGTCGGGCCGCTTGCCCGCCAGCCATGAGCGGGCGTCGCGCGGCTCCTTGGCCATGGCGACACCGCCGACGCCGAGCGGTACGAAGAACCAGAAGACGGCGTAGAGGAGCACGCCGATGCCGTTGAAGCAGGCGAGCAGCACGAACAGGCCGCGTACCCACAGCACGGGCAGGCCGAAGTGCCCGGCCAGGCCGCGCGCGACGCCGCCGACCATCCGCCCCTCGGAGCTGCGGTAGAGCTTGCGCACCCCGGAGTCCCCCGGCTCGTGCGAGGACAGGGGCGAGGAGAGGAAGGACGCCCCGCTGGGACCGCCGGGACCGCGCGGAGCACCGGGCCCGCCGAGGCCGGGACCACCGGAGCCGCCCAGGCCGGGACCGCCGGGACCGGGGCCGCCCGGCACGCCGGGTCCGCCGGACCCGCCCGGCATACGGGACGCTCCGGGCATGCCGGACGCTCCGGCCGGGCTGCTCGCTGACATACCCCGATCGTCACACGTCCGGGCCGCCCGGGGCATCAGGGTTGTCCCCCCAGGGGTAGGGCAGGGTACGGATCAGGGACGTACCAGGGTCGGGGCCGATGCCGGCCGCCCCCGCGAACCGTCACCATGGTCGTATGACGGACCAGCCACCCGAAGAGCCGAGCGACGAGCCGCGCGACCGGCCGAGTGCACCGCGCGCCAGCGCCGCCGACGGCAGCGACCTCGGCACCGGCGGCACCGGCGGCCCGGACGGCGACAGCGCCGCGCCCAAGCGGCGGCTGACCCGTGGCCGCGACCACAAAGTCCTCGCGGGCGTGTGCGACGGGGCGGGCCGCTACTTCGACATCGACCCGGTGATCTTCCGCGTGGTGCTGGCCGTCCTCTCTCTCACCGGCGGCATAGGTCTGATCATCTACGGCATGGGCTGGCTGGTCATCCCGCTGGAGGGCGAGCGGCAGAGCGAGGCGCAGCGGCTGCTGTCCGGCCGGATCGAGGGCGCGCCGCTGACCGCCGTGCTGATGGCGCTGGTCGGCTGCGGGCTGTACGCCTCGATGCTGGACAACGGCGACGACCAGGCGTTCTCACTGATCCTGCTGGCCGCGACGACCGGCGCCGTCTACTACTGGGCCCAGGTACGGCGTCGGCAGGCCGCGGGCGAGGCCGCCTCCCCGTCGGGCGCGGCGAGCGCGGTGGTGGACGCGCCGCCCGCCGTGCAGGCGCCGCCGGAGCCCGGCGGCTCCGCGTCCTGGTGGCGCGGCCCGCTGACCAAGGAGCCGTCGTATCTGTGGGGCCCGGACGACGGCCCCTACGGCGACGAGGACAAGGTCGCCTGGCGGGAGCGCAAGCGCGCGGCCCGCAAGAAGGAGAGCTCGTGGGTCTTCGGCCTGACCGTCTTCGTGCTGGTCGTGGCGGCGGGCGCGATCGGCACCGGGGCCGCAGCGCCGTACCAGTCTCCCGCCGTGAGCGTCGAGATCGGCCTGATCGCGGTGCTCGGCGTCTTCGGCCTGGCCTTCGTCGTCGCGTCGTTCGCCGGGCGGGCGCGCGGCGGCACCGTCTTCTTCACCCTGCTGACCCTCGCCGGGCTGATCGGCACCGCGTCGGTGCCGCACGACAACGCCGGGTGGCGCGACACCTGGAGGCCGATGACCGCCGCCGCCGTCCAGCCGACGTACGAACGCGGCAGCGGACAGGGCGTCCTCGACCTGACCGACCTGACGCTCGACGGCAGGACGGTCAACACACGGGTCGACCTGCGCGTCGGCGAAGTGCTGATCAGACTGCCCAAGGACGCGACCGTGCACCTGACCTACCACGTCGCCGTCGGCGCCATCCGCCTGCCGGAGAAGGACCACGGCGGACTGAACGTCAACAGCGAAGGGGCCGTGCCGGTCGTCTTCGCCCCGCCCGCGGGCACCATGAACACCGGCACGGTCAACGTCCACGTGCGGATCGGCGCCGGTGACCTGCGGATCGAGCCCGCCACGGCCGGGACCGGTACGGGGACGGCCCCGCTCGCGCCGACCGCGCCCGCCGTACCCGGCGCGCGCCACGTGCCCGTACCCGGCGTGCCCGGCCCGCCCGCAGGACAGGTGAACCGATGAGAAGGCACCGCTTCGAACCCGCCGTCCTGGTCATGGGCCTGGTGCTGCTCTGGCTGACGGCGTGCTTCATCCTCGACGCCTGCCAGGTCTGGGACCTGCGGCCCGAGGACTCCGTCCCGCTCGTCGTCAGCGGTCTGGCCCTGACGGTGGCCACCGCGATCGTCACACAGGTCGTGAGGGCGGTACGGGGGCGCCGGAAGCGCCGCCGCGCGTAGCGGAGCCCGAGCCGTCGGCGGCGTGCGCGCCGGGCCCCGGCACCGCGCCGCCGCCCTTGCCGCGCCGCCGCGCGAGCAGCGCGTCCAGCGACAGGTAGGGCGTGCCCGCGAGCACCAGCGGCAGCCAGGCCATCAGATACGCGAGGTCGTTGCCGTAGTAGTACGGCGTCGAGGACCAGCTCACCGTCAGCCACAGGCTGAGCGAGACCAGCGCGCCGCCGAGGGCGGCGACCCGGCCGAGGAGCCCGAACAGCGTGCCGAGCCCCGCCGCTGTCTCACCGAGCGCGATGGCGTACCCGAAGCCGTGCGGCGCCTTCAGCGCGAGGTCGATCATCGCCGGGATCGCCGCGGTGTCGTGGGCGCCGTGCAGGATCTGCACCAGCGAGCCATTCGCGGAGTCGGTGAAGAAGGTGTCGCTGGTCAGCTTGTCGAGCCCGGCGT
The DNA here is from genome assembly GCF_044749865.1 of Streptomyces sp. NPDC088910. Classification (NCBI taxonomy): domain Bacteria; kingdom Bacillati; phylum Actinomycetota; class Actinomycetes; order Kitasatosporales; family Streptomycetaceae; genus Streptomyces; species Streptomyces sp. NPDC088910. The sequence goes on along the minus strand of NZ_JBIVIV010000007.1, from coordinate 302,526 downwards.
AGATGAACGTGACGCCGAGGAAGATCCGCAGCGGCAGCAGTGCGTAGCGACGGGCGGTGTCCCGCCGGACGTCGAGCCGTTCGAGCATCGTGTTCCGCCAATCCCGCCGCCCGTGCGTTCCCTGATGAGAACGATTCTGCCGGTACGGCGCCCTCGGGGGGACATACGTACGCCCGGCGGCTGTCACTCAAGGCGGCGGGCAGAAAGCGCGGGACCGCAGAAAGACCCGCACGTCTCTGGCAGTACGCGGCCCCGCCCCCGATACTCAGGCATCGCACGGACCCGACGGGTGGAGGTATCCGAGTTGCCGTACGACCTGACGATCTACCTGGCCCACCGCGACGACTACGCGGACTTCCTCACCGCGACCGACGAGGAGGCGTCCGTCGTCTGGCACCGCAGGCAGGGCGACCACACCGACAGGGCCGACCTCCTGGAGCGTACGGAGGCCGCGTACGGCAGGACCCAGGCCGCCCTCAATGTGCTGGACATCGAGGGCGGCGGCCCGCTCACCGAGGCGAAGGCCCTGGTCGGCCGCATCCGGTCCTTCTACGACATGGACGAGATCCCGGACAGCGCGTGGGAGGAGTACAAGGCGGCCAGGAGCCGCTACGTCACCGCGGCCCGCGAGAGCCTGGCGGCGCACTGACCGCGCGTCACTCCCACTCGATGGTGCCCGGCGGCTTGCTCGTCACGTCGAGCACCACGCGGTTGACGTCGGCCACCTCGTTGGTGATCCGGGTGGAGATCTTCGCCAGCACCTCGTACGGCAGCCGCGACCAGTCCGCGGTCATGGCGTCCTCGGAGGAGACCGGGCGCAGCACGATCGGGTGGCCGTAGGTGCGGCCGTCGCCCTGGACGCCGACGGAGCGGACGTCGGCGAGCAGCACCACCGGGCACTGCCAGATGTCGCGGTCGAGCCCGGCCGCGGTCAGCTCCTCGCGGGCGATGGCGTCGGCCTCGCGCAGCAGGTCGAGCCGGTCGCGGGTGACCTCGCCGACGATCCGGATGCCGAGCCCGGGGCCGGGGAACGGCTGCCGCTGCACGATCTCCTCGGGCAGGCCCAGCTCCTGGCCGACCATCCGCACCTCGTCCTTGAACAGCTTGCGCAGCGGCTCGACGAGCGTGAACTGGAGGTCTTCGGGCAGGCCGCCGACATTGTGGTGCGACTTGATGTTCGCGGTGCCGGTGCCGCCGCCGGACTCGACCACGTCCGGGTAGAGGGTGCCCTGGACCAGGAACTCCACCGGCTCGTCGCCGGGGGCCTCGGCGACGATCTCCGCCTGCGCCTGCTCGAAGACCCGGATGAACTCCCGGCCGATGATCTTCCGCTTCTGCTCCGGGTCGCTGACCCCGGCGAGCGCGTCCAGGAAGCGGTCGGTGGCGTCCACGACCTTGAGCTGGACGCCGGTCGCGGCCACGAAGTCCTTCTCGACCTGCTCGGTCTCGCCCTTGCGCATCAGTCCGTGGTCGACGTACACGCAGGTGAGCCGGTCACCGATGGCCTTCTGGACGAGGGCGGCGGCGACCGCGGAGTCCACGCCGCCGGACAGCCCGCAGATGGCCCGGCTGCTGCCGACCTGCTCGCGGATCAGCGCGATCTGCTCGTCCACGACATTGACGGTCGTCCACGTCGGCGCGAGGCCCGCGCCGCGGTAGAGGAAGTGCTCCAGGATCTGCTGGCCGTGCGTGGAGTGCAGCACCTCGGGGTGGTACTGGACGCCGTACAGCCGCTTCTCGTCGTTCTCGAACGCGGCGACCGGCACCACGTCGGTGGACGCCGTCACGGCGAAGCCCTCGGGCGCGGCCGAGCAGGCGTCGCCGTGCGACATCCACACCGACTGCTCGGCGGGGGTGCCCTCGAAGAGGGTGGAGCCGGGCTTGGAGACGGCCAGCGCGGTGCGGCCGTACTCCCGCGCCCCGGTGTTGTCGACGGTCCCGCCGAGCGCCGTCGCCATGAGCTGGAAGCCGTAGCACATGCCGAAGACGGGGACGCCCGCCGTGAAGATCGCCGGGTCCAGGGTGGGGGCGCCCGGCTCGTAGACCGAGGACGGGCCGCCGGACAGGATGATCGCGCTCGGCCGCTTCGCCAGCATCTCGCTCACCGGCGTCGTGGAGGGCACGATCTCGCTGTACACCCGGGCCTCACGGACCCGGCGCGCGATCAGTTGCGCGTACTGCGCACCGAAGTCCACGACCAGGACCAGGTCCGGTGTATCCGGTGTGCCCGACGAGGGGGCGGGGGCGACTGGCGTTACCACGGTGTGCCTTCCGGCGGTTCCAACGGGGATAGGACCCGATTCTACCGGGGCGGCGGACTCCCTCCTTCCCCCGGCTTGCCCCGCGGGAGGCGAGGGGGGCACACTGACGCCATGCACACGCGCAGCGTCACGTTTACCTATGGCACCGGCTGGTCCGGCTGCCATGGTCGCGTCGCGTGAGCTGACGAGCGACTTCCCAGGCGCCCCGGGCCGGACGGCCCGGGGCGCCTGTCGTTTCGCTCCCCCGGGACCCGAGGCCCGCGGCGCCGCCCGCCCCTCCCGAGGAGAGCAGACATGACGACCCCGACCCCGACACCTATCTCCGTCCCGGCCCCCATTCCGGCCCCGGCCCCCGCGACCGCGACCGCGACCGCGACCGCGGGCACCGAGAGCGTCCCGGACGCCCCGGACACCCACGGCGTCCCGGAGTCCGCGGACGCGGTCATCGCGCGCAAGCGGCGGCGGATCGACGATCTCGACACCCGGATCATCGGCCTGGTCAGGGAACGGATGACCGAGTCGGCCGACATCCAGCGCGCCCGCATGACGTCCGGCGGTCGCCGGGTGAGCCTGAACCGCGAGATGGAGGTGCTGACGCACTACAGCGCGGAGTTGGGGAGGCCGGGCACGTCACTGGCGATGACGCTGCTGGAACTGTGCCGCGGCAAGGTGTGAGCGGCGCGGCCGGAGCGGCCCGCGAGGCGTGACGTTTCGCCCTTTCGAGCGGCATCACCCGTACGGCACGTGACCGGCCCGCGATGGCTTCGTTGGAGGTGGTGTCCGTGCCATCCAGGGGCGGTAACCCAACACCACGCGTGGAACTGGACACCGCCTAGACGCAGCTAGGCGGGGTGTGACCGATGCGATGAGGCGACCGCAGGTGTGCGGTCGCCGTGGGACCTCGTGTCGGTGCTATGTGACCGGACGGCAGGGGACAGCAGCCCGGTCACGACTCAAAGAGGCGGTCGGCTCCGGGGACGCTTGGATCCGGCCGCTCTGCGAGAACCCACATTACTCATGTACGGCTCCCGGCACGGACTTCCCGTCCACGATCGGGTGACACAGCGCGTGCCCGTGCGCACGGGTACGCGTCGGCGCGCGCGGACGCGTCACCCGAACGCGTCAGTCACCGCAGTCAGTTCAGGCAGTTCAGCCGGTTCAGGCAGTTCAGCCGGTTCAGCCGGTTCAGCCGGTTCAGCCGCGTCACTCTGCCGCGGACCTGGGCGGCACCGCGGGGACCGGCAGCATCGGAAGCCGCAGCGCGCCGAAGGCTCCCTCCGGCACCACCGGGGCGGCGGGCCGTACCGCGGCGATCCTGCGGTAGCCCTCGCCCTGGGCCGGACGCGGGTCCGCCTCGCCCTTGTTGGGCCACAGCGACATCGCGCGCTCCGCCTGCGCGGTGATCGTCAGCGACGGATTGACGCCGAGATTCGCCGAGACGGCCGAACCGTCGACCACGTGGATGCCCGGGTGCCCGTAGAGCCGGTGGTACGGGTCGATGACGCCGTGGTCCGCGTCCTCGCCGATCGGGCAGCCGCCCAGGAAGTGCGCGGTCATGGGGCGTTCGGTGGCCTCGCCGACGTTGCTGCCCGCGAAGCCGTTGATCTCCTCGGCTATCAACTCCGCGGCCCGCGCGCCCTCCGGGATGTGCGTCGGGTTGGGAGCGCCGTGGCCCTGACGGGCCGTCAGCAGCCCTTTGCCCAGGCCCTTGGCCTTGCGGTAGGTGGTCAGCGAATTGTCGCTGGTCTGCATGACCAGGCCGATGATCGTCCGCTCCGACCAGTGGAAGTTGGACAGCGAGCGGAGGCCGACCGCCGGGTGGCGCAGGTAGTTGACGGCGAATTCGGCCCAGCGCGGCACCTTCCCGCCGTACGGCGCCGCCATGATCGACAGATTCCCCATCGCGTTGGAGCCCTTGCCGTAGCGGACCGGCTCGATGTGGGTGTGGTCGTTGGGGTGCACGGACGAGGTGATCGCGACGCCCTTGGTGAAGTCCAGCGCGCGGTCCGGGTGCCGCTTGCGGTAGCGGCGGGTGGAGGTCTGCGCGCCCACCAGCGCCTCGGAGTTGGTACGGGTCAGCTCGCCGAGCTTCGCCGAGATGCCGGGCAGCCGGCCGCCGTCGCGCATCGCGTGCAGCAGCGTCTGCGTCCCGTACGTGCCCGCCGCGACCACGACCTGACGGGCCCTCAGCACCGCCCGCTCGCCCTTCTTGCGCTGGTCGGTGGGGACGGCGGTGACGCGGTAGCCGCCCTCGGGGTCCTCGGTGAGGTCGGTGACGGTGGTCATCGGGTGGATGACGGCGCCCGCGCGCTCGGCGAGGTGCAGATAGTTCTCCGTGAGGGTGTTCTTCGCGCCGTGCCGGCAGCCGGTCATGCACTCGCCGCACTCGGTGCAGGCCCGCCGCGCGGGGCCGGTTCCGCCGAAGTACGGGTCGGGCACCTCGCCGCCGGGCGCCGCCTTCGACGCGCCGCCCGCGTCCTGGCCGTCGCCGAAGAACACCCCGACCGGCGCGAGGTGGAAGCTGTCGCCGACGCCCATCCGCTCGGCCGCCGCCTTCAGGTGCTCGTCCGAGGGGGTGAGCGTGGGGTTGGTGCGCACCCCGAGCATCCGCTGGGCCTGGTCGTAGTACGGCGCCAACTCCTGCTGCCAGTCGGTGATCGCGCCCCACTGCCGGTCCTCGAAGAACGCCTTCGGGGGCACGTACAGGGTGTTGGCGTAGTTCAGCGAGCCGCCGCCGACGCCCGCGCCCGCCAGCACCAGGACGTTGCCGAGGACGTGGATGCGCTGGATGCCGTAGAGGCCGAGCGCGGGCGCCCACAGGTAGTTGCGGACGTCCCAGGAGTTCTTCGGCAGTTCGTCGCGGGCGAAGCGGCGGCCGGCCTCCAGCACGCCGACCCGGTAGCCCTTCTCGGTCAGCCGCAGCGCGGAGACGGAGCCGCCGAAGCCGGAGCCGATGACGACGACGTCGTAGTCGTAGCCGTCTTCCTGTGACACGTGATCCTCCGTGCGTCGGTGCGGGACTCGTCTGATCCGGCCGGGTCGGCGGGCAGGGCGTGGGCGGGGCGCGGGCGGCGGGCGAGGGCCGGGCAGCGCGCGGGCGGGCGGGGGTCAGCGCATCCGCAGGGCCTTCATCGCCTTCAGCGAGACGGTGAGGAACTTCGCGTACGTCTCGTCGGTCATGCCGAGCGAGGGCGCCATCGGCAGGAGGCGCTGGGTGGCGACGGTCTGGGCCTCGGTGTGCTTGAGGATGCCCTCGGAGCCGTGCCTGCGGCCGAGCCCGGAGTCCTTCATGCCGCCCATCGGCGCCCGGACACTGCCGTACGCGGCGGCGTACGCCTCGTTGATGTTGACCGTGCCGGAGCGCAGCCGGGCCGCGATCCGCGCGCCGCGCCGGGTGTCCTTGGTCCACACACTGGCGTTGAGGCCGTAGTCGGTGTCGTTGGCGCGCTCGATCGCCTCCTCCTCGTCGCGGAAGCGGTAGACGGACACGACGGGGCCGAAGGTCTCCTGCGCGCAGACGGCCATCGGGGCCTCGACGCCGTCCAGGATCGTCGGCTCGTAGACGTACGGGCCGATGTCGGGGCGGGCCCGGCCGCCGGCCACCACCGTGGCGCCCTTCTCGCGGGCCTCCTCGACGTGCCGGACGACGGTCTCCAACTGCCGTTCCCCGGCCAGCGATCCCATGCCCGCGCCGTACGCGAGGGCCGTGCCGAGCCTGATCGCCTTCGTGCGCGCGGCGAACTTCTCCAGGAACGCGTCGGCGACCGACTCGTCCACCAGCAACCGCTCGACGGAGACGCAGAGTTGACCGGCGGAGGCGAAGCAGGCGCGGACGGCGCCGTCGGCGGCCTTGTCGAGGTCGGCGTCGCGCAGCACCAACAGGGGGTTCTTGCCGCCGAGTTCGAGGGAGGCGCCGATCAGCCGGGCGGCGGCGCGCTGGGCCACGTCGCGGCCGGTGCGCGTCGAGCCGGTGAAGGACACGTAGTCGGCGTGCTCGACCAGGGCCGGGCCGACGACCGGGCCCTCGCCGATCACGATCTGCCACACGTCGGCGGGCAGCCCCGCCTCGACCAACTGCTCGCGCGCCCACAGCGCGGTCAGCGCGGTCTCGGTGTCCGGCTTCATCACCAGGGCGTTGCCCGCCACGAGTCCGGGCAGCGCGTCGCCGACGGACAGCTCCAGCGGGTAGTTCCAGGGCGCGATCTGGCCGACGACCCCGCGCGGCTGCCGCAGCTCCACGGCCTTGGTCAGCGTCGGGATGGCGCCGGTGTGCCGCTTGGGCTTCAGGTACGCGGGGGCCTTGCGGCCGTAGTGCCGGGCCGCCATCGCGACCACCTGCACCTCTTCGTGCGCGTGCATGCGCGCCTTGCCGGTCTCCACCTGGATCAGGTCGAGCACCTCGGCCTGCCGGGCGAGCACCAGGTCGTGGAAGCGGAGCAGGACCGCGGCGCGCTGCCGTACGGGGGTGGCGGCCCACGCCTTCTGCGCCGTGCGGGCGCGCGCGAACGCCTCCGCGACCTCCTCGGGCGTGGTCTCCGGCAGCTCGGCGAGCCTGTCGCCGGTCAGCGGGGTGTGGCTGGCGGTACGGCCTCCCCCTGCTTGCCAGCGGGGGGACCCCCAGCCGATGACGTCGCGGGTGAGGCGGGCGACCAGATCGGGGGTGACGACGTCCTTCGGGCCGCGCGCCGTGGTGGGCGCGACCGGGTTTCCGTCGGTGGGGCCGTCGGTGGGGCGGCCGTCTGCGGGGGGCGTGCTGCGCTCCAGCGAATCCGTCATGCCGGTGAGATTACGACCGTCCGGCACCGATTGGATACCCGTGAGTAAGTATTTTCCTCGTGATCCGTGCAACTAAGCCAGCAATCGGTGGCGTCGTACGGATCTTCGCAGGTCACGCGGGTTGCCCGGAGGGGCAGTGGCGGCAGGTGCCGGGCGCCCGCGGGGCGCGTACGTGTCGGTGGAACATCAGTGCGGACGGAAGGCGGCGCGCGCCGCGTCGAAGGTGTCCCGCGCCCGCTCGACCTGCTCGATCGGCGCCGACAGCCACATGTCGTACATCCGGCCGCCCTCCGTCCAGCACAGGTCGAACGTCCGGCGCGCGCCGTTGCCGTCGGCGAAACCGTCGTACGTGAACTGCCACAGCGCGGCGGGCCGCCCGCGCTGCGTGGTCTCGGTGATCACGCCGTCCCGGTACCCGGGATAGACACTGCCCGCCCGGGGACCGGCCAGATCCTGGTCGCGCAGCACCGCGTACGGGCCGCGCGGGTCGGGCGACTGCTCGCGCTCGCCGAAGCGGAAGGCGCGGTCGGGCGACCAGTAGTACACCCGCAGGACGCCGCTGCTGTCGCGCTGCGCGTCGCGCACGTATCCGGCGGGCAGCGCCAGCGAGAAGCCGGTCGGATCGGTGACGCGCTCGTACCCGGCCGGGAGGGCCGGGGTCGTCGGCGGGGGTGTCGTCGGGCTCGGCGTCGTGGGCGGCGGGGTCGTGCCCGTCACCGGCGCCGTGCTCGGCGGGGGCGACGCGGCGCGGGCGCCGCCGTCGTCGTGCCGGACGACCAGCACCGCGGCCAGCGCGCCGCCGCCGACCGCGAGGGCCGCCACGCTCACGGCGGCGGCGAGGACACGGCGCCTGCGGCCCTTCGGGCGGGGGGTCGCCCGCGGCTCGGGCTCCGCGTCACGCGGGGGTTCGGCCGCCGGGACCACCGGTACGTGCTGGGCGGGCGGCGGCTCACCGGTCTCCGCGTACGCCGTCAGCAGCGTCTGCGCCCGCGCCGCGCCCATCCGGCGGCCCGGGTCCCGGTCGAGCAGCGCCGTGACCACCGGCAGCAGCGGCTCCGCCGCCTCGGGCGTTCTGATCGTGTCGATCGCGACCGCGTGCACGATCTCGCCTATCGACTCGCGGTGGAACGGGGACTCGCCGTCCACCGCCGCGCACAGCAGCGCGCCGAGCGACCACAGGTCGGACTCCGGGCCCGCCGCACGGCCCGACATCCGCTCGGGCGAGGTGTACTCCGGCGACCCCACGAAGGACCCGGTCTCGCTGATCGTCGCGCTGCCCGCGACCCGGGCGATTCCGAAGTCCGTCAGGACGACGCGTCCGGTGCCGCGCTCGAGCAGTACGTTCGCCGGTTTCACGTCACGGTGCTGGACCTCGCTCGCGTGCGCCGCCCGCAGCGCGCCCGCCACGGCCGCGCCGATCCGCGCCGCCTCCCGCGGTTCCAGGGGGCCGTCCTGTGCCAGCACGTCCGCCAGCGAACGGCCGTCCACCAGCTCCATCACGATCCACGGGCGGCCGTCCTGCTCCAGCACGTCGTACACGACGATCACATGCGGGTGCCTGATCCTGGCCACGCTGCGCGCTTCGCGCAGTGCCCGGTCCTGGCCGCCCTCGGGCAGGTGCAGCTCCTTGACCGCCACCGGTCGGTGCAGCAGTTCGTCCTCCGCCCGCCACACCGTCCCCATCCCGCCGCGGCCGAGCCGCCCCGTGATGCGGTACCTCCCCGCCACCACATCCCGAGGCTCCGCCTCCGCCGTCCACCCCCCGTCACTCCCCATACCCCCCAGGCTATCCACCCTCCCTCACCCCGGCCCACCCTCCAGGGCCCCCGCCCCGAACAGCCCCTCCCCGCAGGACCTGTTCCTCAGGGGCGCGGGGGGACTTCGCCTAAAGACAAGGTCCGTTCTACCGGCGAGAAGTCGCTCTGAACAGGCAAAATGAGGCATTCACGCTGGTCGGTTGGGGTGCGCGCATTGCTGGGTGCGCGTGCGGGCTGGCGGTTGGGCGGGGCTTTGGGCGGGAGCTGCCATGGGGCGAGAGATCGGGGCCCGTAAGCTCGCGCGACTCGGGCAGGCTGTGGACCTGCCCGCAATAGCCCGAAGTGGGCCCCGATCTTAGAGGCTCGCCCCATGGTGGCTGCCTAAAGCCCCGATCAGCCGCCCATCAGCCGTAGCTGCTTGAACCGGTGTGCGGTCCGTCGACGGCAACATCTAGTGCTACAGGCCGAGGCGGTAGAAGACCTTCCCCGCCTTCTGTTCCACGCCCAGTGCCTCGTAGAACGCGAGGGCCGGGGGGTTGTCGGTATCTGCCGTCCATTCGATCCGGGAGCACGCGGATTCGGCGGCGATCCTCTTCAGCTCAGCCAGCAGCGCACGACCTACGCCGCGACGCTGAGCGCTCTCGCGTACGTAAAGCTCCTTGAGGTACAGCGACGTGTCCGCGCCCGCTGCGGGCCAGAGGAACGTGTAGGACGCGAGCCCGACGACGTTGCCGTCATTCCGGGCGAGGAGAACGGTCGCGGCGGGCCTGGAGGAGAACAGGGCCCGGCGGATCTGCTCGGGATCGGCGGCGGTCGGCTCGCCGCCGTAGTAGTGCTCTATCTCTCCGAGGATCACGGAGATTTCGTCCGTGTCCGCCTCGGTCGCCTCGCTGATCTGCACCGCGCCCGCCCTTTCTCACTCCGAAGGTTGCGCGAGGATCTCACGCAGCGCCTTCACCTCCAGCACTCTTCGAGCCTCCGGCACCCTATCGGCGACATCTCGGGCGCGGCACATGATCAGTGCGGTCCTGTGCTCCTCGGGCAACTCGACCACGGTGTTCATGGCCTGTTCGGCGGCCGAGGCGGGATCGCCCGCAATCGCCGTGCACATGGCCAAGTCCAGCCGGACGAGAGCCCGGTCCGTGTGATCGGAGCATGGGTAGAGATCGAGAGCGCGGGTCAACTCCGCGCTGGCACGGTCACTGTCTTCAAGGTGCGTCCAGGCGTTCCCGGCGTGGAAGGCCATCTGCGATTCGGAGTAGCTGAACGCGGACTCCTCCCGGTCTTCGTCCGGAAGCCGGTTCAGCGCATCTTGAGCATGAGCCAGCGCCACCGCCGTGGCGTCGGGTCGGGAGAGCAAGGCGTGGGCACGTGCTTCAAGCGGCGCGGCGAGAGCAGGCCCGACGCAAGGGAGGCCACCGGCCCAATGCTGGGCCCGTACAGCCAGTTCGACCGCCCCGTAGAGGTCACCGCTGTAGTAGAGCTGGTACGCCTCCTGCGCGTAGATCCACGAGAGGGTGGCCCGGTCTTCGGCGGACGCCGCTGCGGCACGCCCCGTGCGCCACCAACTCTTCGCTCGCTCGTCTCCCATCTTGAGCAATGTCAGGGCGACGAGACCGGACATACGTGCGGCGGCGATGGTGAGCCGCTTACGTACGCGCTCCGACTGACGCCCCGTCATTAAGAGGCGGAGATCTGCGAAGTCGGTGATCAGATCTGGCAACAGCTCGGACTCCGGACGGTATCGGGTGGCTCTGCCGTGGCGTGCGACCGTCCATTCCACCTCGTCCAGGCTCACACCTGAGAGGGGACCAGCGGCGAAGGCTTCGTGCAGCCCGCGTTGCAAGGAGTCCGCTTGCTCAAGTGACGACGGACCGGACTCCGCTTCGGCCAGGACCACCAGCTCTCCGTGTGCCTCCAACGCCCGATCAAGTGCCGCCGCTGACTGTGCGGTTGGCTTACGCCGACCGTTTTCGAGATCAGACACCTGACTCTTGCTGACACTTGCCAATCGGGCTACGTCTCGAAGCGACCGGCTTCCGCGAAGCCGCTTCAACGCCTGACCGAATGACTCGCTCATGAGTCCTCCGCTGTCCGCCGTGTCCGCAGAGGTGCGGACGAGCGCGGACACGTAACTACTGCACCGGACTTTGCCGACAAGCAACGCTACTCGGGTCAGGACGTGCAAGCCGCGCTCCTGGCGGATTCGCCGTACGACCCCCGCAACCGCGTGAACGGTTCGGGGGCGTGGCCAACCTGAGAGAGCAGGCTGACATGCGTGAGTTTAACCGGCGTTCGTTCGTGTGGGTGGGGGCAGTGCGGTGACGTTGACTGTGCCGCCCGCTGCGGAGGGGCGTTCCCTGGTCGTGAAGCGGTGGGCCCACCATCCGAGGTGTGTACCGGTGGCTCGGCATGAGCTGCGGGGGCATTTGGGAGCTTGGGGGATGCCCACGCTCGCCGACCGCGCTGAGGTCGTCCTCTCGGAGTTACTGACCAATTCTCTGCGCCATGCGCGTTCCCCGCAGGGGCGGCTGATCGAGACGCGGTACGAACGCCTCGACGGCGGCGTGCAGATCGAGGTGCATGACGCCAACGAGTCCTGGCCCGTACTCCGGGAGCCGTCGGCGGACGCGGAGTGCGGCCGGGGGCTGGCGCTGGTGGACGCGATTACCGGGGCACGTTGGGGTGTGAGCGCGCGAGAAGGCGTCGGAAAGCGGGTATGGGCGGTGGTCGCGCAGGACGACGCGGACGCCGAGGGCGAGGTGCCGGGCCGGTGAGCGGAATGAAGACCGTCTCCCGTGGCCCTGCCGCCGAAACCGACGTTCCCGCACGCCCTGGCCGGACGTGGGAGATCGCCAGCACGGACAACTACACCGCTACGGGTTACCTGCCGACCTGGGCCGAGGACGATCCGAGCACGTCCGGCGTATCGCTCGCACGGCTCTTCGTCCTGCTGGGAGACATGTGCCACCAGGCTCACTTCGACGGTCAGCGGATGCGCGTCGCGCATGCCCGCGAACCGGGCGAGGAGTCGGCGGTGTTCAGCGGGACCATCGACTGCACGCCGTACGCCGAAGACACTGCGGGGCGTCTTCCGGTGGCGAACGTCTGGATCGTTGACGACTACTGGGTCAACGGGCTCGATCCGACCGGCCTGGCGAAGTTCGCCGCCCAACTGCGCGCTCAGGCCGACTACCTCGACCGCGAGGTATACCCCCTGCTTGTGGCGGCGCGTGCGGAGTGGACCGCCCGGCATGCGGGCCCTCCCAGTCGTCCGCCCAAGCGATGATGTGACCACCGACTCTCGCCGCCGCCTTGAGGTCCTGAGCCTCCTGCCTCTCCGGCGACGACGTCGCGTCCTTCTTCCGGCTCAGCCTGCGCACCGCCACCAGACACTTCCCACACCCGTCATAAGCCGTCACCGGCCCCGCCGGAATCCGCGCCCTCCTACCCCGACCACGACCGCGCCCCGCGCGCACGGCCCCCGCCGCCGTCATCGCCAGCAATAGCCGTCGCGTACATGCTCTCCATGGTCCGCCTACCCCTCCCGCACGTCACGTGCGTTTTGAGGAATCCCCTCCGGGGAACTGCGCGAGCAGCCGCTGGCAGTGGCGCGGGCGAAGATCCCGCCCCAGCGGGGCAGTTCGGTTGTCTCCGGACCACCGGCCGGTGGTGGGTTGCTCGCGCAGTTCCCCGCGCCCCTGAGGGGGCGGACCCCACCGCGCAAGGTGAACGGGCCGGGGCGGCGAGCCCTTGGCGTGGGGCGGGCGTCAGCTCGCCGCGTAGGTTTCGACGGCTTTGTCGAAGGCACGCTGGACATCGGCGCGCCGAGCGTCCGGCCCGCTGACGACGACGACGTGGTAGGAGCCGTCGATGATGACGGCGAGATTGAGGGCGTAGATCTGCGTGTCGTTGGCGTCGCGGTAGCTGTACTCGCCCTCGGCGGCACTGTGCCCGCGCAGGTCGAGCGTGTGGAGACCGGAGGCGGCGGACCAGGAGGAGCCGCGGAAGGCGGCCAGTTCGGGCTCTTCGAGCTGGTAGGCGAGCGGATCGCTGCCGTGGTCGGAGACCTTGTCACGGCCGGGCACGACGGTGAGCTGGAGGTCGCTGCCGGAGTAACGGACCTGCCCCTGACCATTCTTGCCGGAGCGCTGCCACCCGGTGTGGACGGCGACGGTGAACCCGGCGGAGTCGGTCCGCATGACGAAGTCGCTGCCGAGGTCCGGCGGCGGCACCACCGTACTCGGCGGCGGGGCCGGCTTCGTGGTGGCCGGCTTCGTCGTCGGCGCCGCGGTCGTACGAGTGGGCGTCGGCGTCGGCTTCTTGCCGCCGCTGTGGCCGCCCGGCACCTCGGCCGGGACCGTACGGTCGCCGCCCTTGGCCCCGTTGTCCGACGTGTCGCCGTTGCCGGGCATGGCGAGCACCGCGTACGCGACGACGGCCGCGAGCACCACCAGGACCGCGATCAGCAGCCGCACGCCCAGCTTGCGCGGTGCCTCGTCGCCGCCGCGCGGGGGCTTGCGGTAGACGACCTCCTGCTCCTGGTGGATCTGCTCCTGCCGCATCTCGCTGCGCCGCGCCTGCTCGCGCTTGGCCTTGGTGACCCTGGCCTGCTTGCCGCGGGCGTGCCTGCGGTGCTGAATCCCGGCGACGTCGGCCTCGGCGGCGGCCTTGCGGCGCCGCCGCCGTACCAATTCGCCCTTGCGGCGCACGATCGGCAATTTGGCCGGATCCGTCGGCACCTGGACCATGTCGAGGCCGAGATCCGGCTCGGGCGCGGAGCGGATCAGCGACCGCAGCCAGCCGCCCAACTCCTCGGCCTCCGGCCGCTCCTCGGGGTCGGGCCGGAGCAGCGACTCGACGATCGGCCGCAGCGCGCCGCACTCCTCGGCGAAGGCGGGCGGCTCGGCGCACACCATCTGCACCAGTTCGGCGGCGCTCTCCTCGGGGAACGGCGGATGCCCCTGCACGGTACGGAAGAGCAGCGAACCGAGCGCCCACAGGTCGGCGGCCGGGCCGACCGGCGGGGACAGCCGCCAGTTCTCGTGCACCTCGTGCGCCTGCTCCGGCGCCCAGCGCTCGGTGACGGCGCCGATGACGGTGATCCGGTTCTGCCGGGCCCGCTCCTGTTCGAGCGCGGACTCGGGGCCGTGCCACGACTGGTCTTCCCCCGCGCCCGACAGGCCGCCGCCCGCGAGGACCTGGATGTGCTGCGGGACGGGGTCGTAGCCGCACAGCGCCTCCTGGGCGGCGCCCGCGGCGAGCCCGGCGAGCATCGCCCGGCCGTCGTCGCAGACCAGCACGGTGCTCGCGGTCACATTGCGGTGCGTCCAGCCGTACGCGTGCACGGCGCGCAGCGCGGTGAGCACGTCGGAGGCGACCTCGGCGGCGCGGTAGGCGTCCAGCGGCCGGTCGGCGAGTAACGCGGCGAGCGGCCGGGCGGACACCAGTTCGCTCGCGATCCAGAGACTGCCGCCCTCGATGAAGATGTCGAAGACCTGGACCAGGCGGGGGTGGTCGGGTATCGCCGCCGCCGCGCGGGCGGCCTCGAGGGCGCGCCGGGCGCTGTCGCTCAGCGCGTCCTGGTCGCCGTATCCCCGGTCGTCGCCCGGGTCCTCGGCCGTGACGACCTCGGGCAGCAGCACCTGCCGGACCAGGACCTCCTGGCCGCTGTAGGTGTCGAAGGCGCGCGTCTCGACCAGTTCGAACTCGTCGGCGGGCGGCCGGGGCAGCCGGTACCGGTCGGCGAGCACGCGGCCCGCGTATTCGTCCACGACGCCCCCTCTCCGGCCCTTCCCGACCCGATGCCATCCGTGCGGGAACCCTCGCCCGCACCCCACCTTGTACCCGAAGCGGTCCGATCCGAACGGAATCCGGCTGCGGACAGTCCACGGCTACTCACAATACGTGCTGCGGAAGGCTCACTTGGCCGGTTTGAAGGTAGCGAAGAAGGTCGTGAGGGCCTTGGTGCTGGTATCGCTGGTCCACGCGTCGGCCGGAGTCGTGAACATGATGGCGTACCCGTGCTTCGGGTCCGTCACCATGCCGCGATTCAGGACGTGTACCTGCTTACCCTTCACGTCCCGCTTGTACTCCCAGTCGGCCGCGTCGTACGAGCGGTACTGCGTCTGGGCCACCTTGAGTTCCTGGTAGCCGGGCATGCCGTTCCGGCCGGACTTGGCGGTCTTCGCCGCGTTCTGCCAGTCCTTGAGCGCGCTCGGCCCCGGCGAATGCGTCCAGTCCACGAGCAACTCGCTGCCGTCCGAGCCCCGGAACTTCGAGCCGCTGCCGTACCCGTTGTCCCCCACGCGCTTCCAGCCGTTGGGCAGGGCTATCGAGAAGCCCTCGGAGTCGTCGTAGCGGTAGAAGCCCGCCGGTACGGCGTCCGAGCCGCCGGTGGCCGGCGGGGACGAGGCGGGGGTGGTCGGCGCGGAGGCCGAACCGCCCGGCGACGACGGCGACTTGCTGTCGTCCGTGCCGCCCTTGCTGTCGTCGTCGTTCTTCGCGCCGGTCGACGCGGACGCGGAGGCCGAGGCCCCGCCCTTCGGCTTCGACGCCGATCCGTTCCCGCCGTCGCCGCCACCGGAGTTGGCGAGCGCTATGCCGATCACCGTGCCCAGCAGGACGATCACGATCGCCGCGGCCACGATGACCATCGTGCGGCGCGGTACGACGTCGGTGAGCGACGCGCGCGGCGGGGCGGGCGGCGGGACGGGGCCGCCCGGCTCAGGGGCGGCGGCCGACGTCGCGGGCTTCGCGGGGATCTTGGCGGCGGCGGCCTTGCGGACCGAGCGCAGCGCGTCGCGCACCCGGGCCTGGTCGGCGGCGGCTTCGCCTCCGGCGGTGGGGGTCCCCCCGCCGGAGGCAGCGGGAGCGTCGGTCGGGGTGGGCTGCGGGTCCACGTTCAGCACGACGGTACGGGCGTCGGAGGTGGGCGGCGCGACCGGGCGGTCGGGGGCGTGCGCGACGGTGGACAGCAGGGCGTACGCGGCGTCGTGGTCGAGGCGTTGGGCCGGGTCCTTGACCAGCAGGCCCTTGATCGCCTCGGCGAGCGGCCCGGCGTTGGTCATCGGCCCGACCGGCTCGGTCATCACCGCGGTCAGGGTGGCGATGGCCGACCCCTTGTCGTAGGGCGGGCGGCCCTCGACCGAGGCGTAGAGCAGCGCGCCGAGCGACCACAGGTCGGCGGGCGGGCCCGGCTTCTGGCCGCGCGCGCGTTCCGGCGAGATGTACGAGGGGGCGCCGACGAGCATGCCGGTGGAGGTGACGGACGGGTCGCCGTCGATCTGGGCGATGCCGAAGTCGCTGAGGACCACGCGCCCGGCGCCGCGGCCCGCGGGGTCCGAACCGCGGTCGGCGAGCAGGACGTTGGAGGGTTTCACGTCGCGGTGCAGGATGCCGGCGTTGTGGGCGGCCTTGAGGACGTCGAGTATGACGAGGCCGACCTCGGCGGCGCGCTTGGGCGTGAGCGGGCCGTCCTCACGGATCGCGTCGGACAGCGAGCGGCCCTCGACCAGCTCCATGACGATCCACGGCCGGTCGTCCTCCTTGACCACGTCGAAGACGGTGATCGCGCCGGTGTTGCGAATCCGCGCGGTGGCCTTGGCCTCGCGCAGGGTCCTGGTGACCAGGCGCTGCTTCTCGTCCTCGTCGACGTTGCCGGGGAAACGCAGCTCTTTGACCGCGACGGTACGGCCCAGCGTCTCGTCGACGGCGCGCCACACCGTGCCCATGCCGCCTTTGCCGAGGACTTCGCCGAGGCGGTACCGGTCGGCGAGCACGCGTCCGTCGGTACTTTCGACCTCGCTCATGGGATCCCTCTGGAGTGCTGGACGTGTAAACACCCATCATCCCCGAACGGGGGACGCGGAAGCGAACCCGGCTTATGGGTTCGATAGCCGGAAACCGGCCACAGCGTTCGTGAACACCGGTCGGTAGGTGTCCCATTCGGCGTCCGGAGCCGACAGGTAGACCGCGTACTCACGACCACCCGGCTTGCCGAATCCGAGGTCGATCGCATGGAACTTGCGGACCGAGCCCTGGAAGGTGAACTCCCACAGCGCGGCGGGCATCCCCAACTGCACGGTGCGGATCATCCGTTCACGGTGGTACTCGTCAACCTGCTCCTGGGTCTGCGGCTCCAGAGTCAGCCAGTGCTCGTACGGGTCGTCGCTGCCGAAGTCCAGCGAGCTGATCTTCAGGCCGATCTTGCCGGTCGGGTCGATGAAGTCGACCTCGTCGCCGTCGTTCTTGACCTGCCGCGTCCAGCCGTCGGGCACCGGCACCGCGTAACCGTGGTCGGACTCCGTGACCAGGTGGTAGCCGTCGGGGACCGGCGGGGGCGGCGCCGTGGTGCTCGGCGTGGGACCGGCCGAGGACGTGGTGCCGGTGGGCGGTGTACTGACCGCGGTGGTGGGGCCGGGGCTCGCGTCCTTACCGGAGCCGCCGTTGTGGATGACGGCGAAGGCGGTGCCCGCGGCCACGAGGGCGAGGACGGCGACGCCCGCGATCCACGCTCCGGTACGGCGGCGCGGCCGTTCGGGGCGGTGCGCGCCGGAGTGCGGGCCGGTGTCGGGGCCTGAACCGCCCGCGCCCGTACCGAAACCGGCGGCCGTTCCCGTACCGGTTCCCGTGGAGTAGGGCGGCGGGGGCCCGAAGGAGTCGGCGTACGGAGGGGAGTGCGCGCCGCCGGGGGGCGGGGCGCCGGGCACCTGGGTCACGGTGGCGGTCCGGCCGTCGCCCGCGGGGTAGGTGAACCGGTCGGTGTCGACCTGCCCGGTGTCGGGTTCTGCCAGCGGAATCCGCAGCAGCCGCTCGGTCTCGGCCGCGGACAGCCGCTCGGCCGGTTCCTTGGCGAGCAGCCCGGCGATCACCTGGGTCAGCGCGCCCGCGTTGGCGGCCGGCAGCACCGGCTCCTCGGCGATGGCGTACGCGGTCTCGATCGCGGTCGGCCGCCGGAAGGGCGACTCGCCCTGGACGGCCTGGTAGAGGGTGGCGCCCAGCGCCCACAGGTCGGCCTCGGGTCCGGGCAGGGCGCCCCTGATCCGCTCGGGCGACAGGAAGTCGATGGAGCCGATGAGTTCGCCGGTCCGGGTGAGGGTGGAGGTGCCGGACGCCTGGGCGATGCCGAAGTCGGTGAGGACCACGCGCCCGCTGCCGTAGCCCTGTTCCGCGGAAGCGCCCTCGACGGGCGCGCCGCCCTCGACGCCGAGCAGGACGTTGCCCGGCTTGACGTCGCGGTGCAGCACTCCGGCGCGGTGCGCGGCCCGCAGCGCGGCGACCATGCCGCGGCCGATCCTGGCGACTTCGGCGACCGGCAGCGGTCCGTGCTTCTTGAGCTGTTCGCCGAGCGTGACCGACGGGACGTACTCCATGACGATGGACGGCAGTCCCTCGTCGTCCACGACGTCGTGCACGACCACCACGTTGGGGTGGCTGATCCGGGCGGCGGCGCGCGCCTCGCGGCGGGTGCGTTCGAAGAGGGTGGCCAACTCGTCGTCGTGCATGTGCGGCTGGGGCGGGTGCAGCTTCTTCACCGCGACCTGCCGGCCGAGGAGTTCGTCCTCGGCCCGCCACACGGTGCCCATGCCGCCCCGGCCGATGCGTTCGAGCAGCCGGTACCGGCCCGCGACCAACCGCCCCTCGTCGGCCTGTCCCGTCATCTCGCGCCCTTCCGCCCGCTCCCCCGACGCGCGCCGCGTCTCCCCCGAGACGCACCGTGCCTAGAGGGGAACGATATCGGGCGCGCCCAGCCTGGCCGCATCCGCGGTCAGATCATCAGGCTGGAGCTGCGACTCGCGCTCGGCCTCCACGCGCTTCTCGTAGTAGGCCACTTCCTTGTCGATCTGGTCCTTGTCCCAGCCCAGGACGGGTGCCATCAACTCGGCGGCCTCGCGGGCGCTGCGGGTGCCGCGGTCGAAGGTCTCGATCGAGATCCGGGTCCTGCGGGCGAGCACGTCGTCCAGGTGGCGGGCGCTCTCGTACATCGCCGCGTAGACGATCTCGGCCCGCAGGTAGTCGTCGGCCGAGGTCAGCGGGGCGCCCAGCGACGGGTCCTCGGCGATCAGCGCGAGCACCTCCTCGGCGAGCGAGCCGTACCGGTTGAGCAGGTGCTCCACCCGGGCGACGTGCAGTCCGGTGCGGGCGGCGGTGCGGGCGCGGGCGTTCCACAGCGCGTGGTAGCCCTCGGCGCCGACCAGCGGCACATCCTCCGTGCAGCACTCGGCCACCCGGTGGTCCAGGCCGTGCACGGCCTCGTCGACCGCGTCCTTGGCCATCACGCGGTACGTCGTGTACTTGCCGCCCGCGACCACCACGAGTCCCGGCACCGGGTGCGCCACGGTGTGCTCGCGCGAGAGCTTGCTGGTGGCGTCCGACTCCCCGGCCAGCAGCGGACGCAGGCCCGCGTAGACGCCCTGGACGTCGTCCCTGGTCAGCGGGGTGGACAGCACCGAGTTGACGTGTTCGAGCAGATAGTCGATGTCGGCGCTGGACGCCGCCGGGTGGGCCTTGTCCAGGTCCCAGTCGGTGTCGGTGGTGCCGATGATCCAGTGCCTGCCCCAGGGGATGACGAAGAGCACGCTCTTCTCGGTCCGCAGGATGAGCCCGGTAGTGGAGTGGATCCGGTCCTTGGGGACCACCAGGTGGATGCCCTTGGACGCGCGGACGTGGAACTGGCCGCGCTCGCCGATCAGCGCCTGCGTGTCGTCGGTCCACACCCCGGTGGCGTTGACGATCTGCTTGGCGCGGATCTCGTACTCGCCGCCCTGCTCGCCGTCCTGCACCCGCGCGCCGACGACGCGCTCGCCCTCGCGGAGGAAGCCGATCACCCGCGCCTGGTTGGCGACCTGCGCGCCGTAGGAGGCGGCGGTACGCACCAGGGTGGTGACGAAGCGCGCGTCGTCGACCTGCGCGTCGTAGTACTGGAGCGCGCCGACCAGCGCGTCCTTGCGCAGCGCGGGCGCGACCTGGAGGGCGTGCTTACGGGTGAGGTGGCGGTGCACCGGCAGGCCGCGGCCGTGCGCGGAGGAGACCGACATGGTGTCGTACAGCGCGACGCCGGAGCCCGCGTAGAGCCGCTCCCACGCCTTGTGCTGCAAGGGGTAGAGGAACGGGACCGGCCGCACCAGGTGCGGGGCGAGGCGTTCCAGGAGCAGGCCGCGCTCCTTGAGGGCCTCGCGGACCAGCGCGAAGTCCAGCATCTCCAGGTAGCGCAGGCCGCCGTGGATCAGCTTGCTCGACCGGCTCGACGTGCCGGACGCCCAGTCGCGGGCCTCGACCAGACCGGTGGACAGGCCACGGGTGACGGCGTCCAGCGCTGTTCCCGCGCCGACCACCCCGCCGCCCACGACCAGCAGGTCCAGCTCGTGCTCGGCCATCCGGGCCAGTGCCCCGGCCCGCTCGGCGGGGCCCAGTGTTGACGTACGCATCCGTGTGCCTCCCATGGTGGCGGCGCTCTCGCGTGCCGCCGCGGTGGATAGCCCTCCACTCGATAGTGACCGCCACCGCCGCGAGCGGCCACCCTTGACCCGCCGTCGAGGGGGGTGCCGGGGCGCGCCCGCGGTGCGGCGAGGCGGTGAACGCCCTGCGGGCAGGGCGTCCGGGCCGTCCCTCTCCTACCCGGCGATCCCGTGCCTCTTCTGCCCGTAACCCGGATGACTGCACGGCGCGCCGTGCAGTCATATCAGTCATTTGTCTGGTTAGCCTGATTTAAAGCCATCCGTGGAGCCATCCGTGGAGTCCCCGTGGTGGTCGCAAGGGAGAGGACTGAACCGCATGCCCGCAGACCTCGCAGTGCTCGGACTCGGCCGCACCGGACTTCCCCTCGCCCAGGCGGCGACCGCCGCGGGCGTCGGCGTCATCGGCTACGAACCCGACCCGGCCGCCGCGGCCGACATCAACGCGGGCCGCGTACCGCCGGGCACGCTCGCCGCCGCCGACCTGCGCCGGATGCTCGCGGGCGGCTTCCGCGCGACCGCGGACCCGGCGGTGCTCGGCCGGGTCAGGACCGCCGTGATCTGCGCGCCCACCCCGCTCGGCGAGGACCGCGCCCTGGACCTGACGGCGGTGTCCGCCGCCGCCCGCGCGCTCGCCGGGCACCTGCGCCCGCACACCACCGTCGTCCTGGAGTCGGCGGTCTACCCCGGCACCACCGAGGGGTTCCTGCGCCCGCTGCTGGAGGCCGACGGTCTGCGCGCGGGCCGGGACTTCCACCTCGCCTACTCCCCCAGCCGCCTCGACCCCGGCAACCGGGACTTCCACCTCGCCAACACCCCCAAGGTGATCGGCGGTTGCACCCCCGCCTGCACCGAGGCCGCCGCCGCCTTCTACGGCCGCTTCACCGAACGCATCGTGCGCGCCCGCGGCCCCCGCGAGGCCGAGGCGGTCAATCTGCTGGAGACCAACTACCGGCACGTCAACATCGCCTTCGCCAACGAGATGGCGGTCTTCTGCCACGACCTCGGCGTCGACCTGTGGGACGTGATCCGCTGCGCCGAGACCAAGCCGTTCGGCTTCCAGGCGTTCCGACCGGGACCCGGCGTCGGCGGCCCGGCCGCCGCCCTCGACCCCAACGCCGTCCCGCTCTTCGCCGCCATGCCCGCCCAGGGCCAGGTCCGCATGCTCGGCCACCCGCTGCGGATGGTCGAACTGGCCCAGGAGGTCAACTCCCGCATGCCGCGCTACGTCGTCCAGCGCGCCGCCGCGCTGCTCAACGAGCACGGCAAGTCCCTGCGCGGCGCCCGCGTCCTGCTGCTCGGCGTCACCTACAAGGCCGACCTGGCCTCCCAGGAGGGCGCCCCCGCCCGCGAGATCGGCACCCGGCTCATCGAACTCGGCGCGCAGCTGTGCTACCACGACCCCTACGTACCGCAGTGGCGCGTTCTCGACCGTCCGGTGCCGCGCGCCGACTCCCTGTGGGAGGCCGCCTCCGAGGCCGATCTGACGGTGCTGCTCCAGCACCACCGCACGTACGACCTCCAGGGTCTGGCGGTCAAGGCGCAACTCCTGCTGGACACAAGGGGGGCGACGCCCGCGGGCGCGGCGGCGCGGCTGTAGCGGCCCGCCGCGGCGGGGTTCCCGATCCGCGTGTAGTGGTCATGTAACGACCGGAAGAACAACTTGTCCGATTGTCACCCCCTGCTGCTAGATTTCGGCGTCCATCGTCGAATGCCGTATCCCGGGGGACCCCATGAGCGCCAACTACCCGCCGCCGCAGCAGCCCGGTGGCCAGAATCCGTACGGACCGCCGCCGGGCGCCGGATACGGCTACCCGCAGCAGCCCCAGGCCCCGTACGGCCAGCAGCCCCAGGCGCCCTACGGTCAGCAGCCCCAGCAGCAGTGGGGCGCGCCGCCCGCGCCCGGCGCCTTCAACCCGGCCGCCTACCCGCCGCCGGTGCCGGTCGCCCGCCGCGACACCCCCGGACTCGGCTTCCTGGTCGGCCTGCTGGCCGCGATCGTCGCCGCGCTCGCGTACGGCGGCATCCTGCGCGCGCTGTCCAGCGACGACGGCAGCACCCACGAATTCCGGCTGATGGCGATCGGCGTCGGCGCGCTCGTCGGCCTCGCCGTCGGCAAGGCCGGCGGACGCAACCCGGCCCTGCCGTTCGTGGCCGTCCTGCTCGCGCTGTTCGCGGTCGTCTTCGGCGAACTCTTCGGCGGCGCCCTGGTGATCAGCCACTACGTGTCGGGCCAGGGCGGCTCGATGCCGGTCACCGACATCTTCTTCCACCACTTCGGCGACCTGCTCGACTCATGGAAGCAGGACTTCAGCTTCATGCGCTTCCTCTTCCTCGCCGTCGCCGCGTTCATCTCCTTCGGCGTCGCGAAGCACGCGGGCGACAACTGACGACAACCGCCCCGGCGCGGTGACGCGTACCGCGCCGTGACGCGACGAGGGGCCGTACCGCCTGCGCGGTACGGCCCCTCGTGCGTTCTCCGGCGTGTGCGGTCTAGGGCGTGTCCGTAAAGTCGCGTCGTCCGCCCGGAGGGCGGGGCTGGCGGTGTCTGGTGCGTGCGATCGCAAGGCGGAGGGTCGTCCTCATAGTGGGCCTATTCGGATGAGCCCGACAACGCAGCGAGCGTGCGTGCCAGGCACCGCCAGCCAGGCGAGACTTTACGGACACGCCCTAGCGGTGGTGGGTCGGGGAGACCGTCACCTCGACGCGCTGGAACTCCTTCAGGTCCGAGTAGCCGGTGGTGGCCATCGAGCGGCGCAGGGCGCCGAAGAAGTTCATCGAGCCGTCGGGCGCGTGGGACGGGCCGAGCAGGATCTGCTCGGTGGTGCCCGCGGTGCCGAGGTTCATCCGCTTGCCGCGCGGCAGTTCGGTGTTGACCGCCTCCATGCCCCAGTGGAAACCGCGGCCCGGCGCGTCGGTGGCGCGGGCCAGCGGGGAGCCCATCATCACCGCGTCCGCGCCGCACGCGACCGCCTTGGGCAGGTCACCGCTGGCGCCGAAGCCGCCGTCCGCGATGACGTGCACGTACCGGCCGCCGGACTCGTCCATGTAGTCCCTGCGGGCGGCGGCGACATCGGCCACCGCGGTCGCCATCGGCACCTGGATGCCCAGCACATTGCGCGTGGTGTGCGCGGCGCCGCCGCCGAAGCCGACGAGGACGCCCGCGGCGCCGGTCCGCATCAGGTGCAGCGCCGCCGTGTACGTGGCGCAGCCCCCGACGATCACCGGCACGTCGAGTTCGTAGATGAACTGCTTGAGGTTCAGCGGCTCGTGCGAGCCGGAGACGTGCTCGGCGGAGACCGTGGTGCCGCGGATCACGAACAGGTCGACGCCCGCGTCCACGACCGCCTTCGAGAACTGCGCGGTGCGCTGCGGCGACAGCGCGGCGGCCGTCACGACGCCCGCGTCCCGGACCTCCTTGATCCGCTGCCCGATCAGCTCCTCGCGGATCGGCGCCGCGTAGATCTCCTGGAGGCGGGCCGTCGCCCGGGTGTCGTCCAGCTCCGAGATCTCCGCGAGCAGCGGCTCCGGGTCGTCGTACCGGGTCCACAGCCCTTCGAGGTTCAGCACCCCGAGGCCGCCGAGGTTCCCGATCCTGATCGCCGTCTCCGGCGACACCACCGAGTCCATGGGCGCCGCGAGGAACGGCAGCTCGAAGCGGTACGCGTCGATCTGCCACGCGATCGAGACCTCCTTCGGGTCCCGGGTGCGCCGGCTCGGCACGACGGCGATGTCGTCGAACGAGTACGCCCTGCGGCCTCGCTTGCCCCGACCGATCTCGATCTCTGTCACGTCCTGCGCCTTTCTTTTGACCTGCGGCCCCTCAGTATCCCCGTTCGGCCCGCGGGCGGCCCGTGCCCCGTCGGGGATGCGCCCCCGCGCGCTGCCCCGGCACGGGACCTGTGCCCCGTGGGGGCGCGGGGAGAAGAACCGCACGGGGCCGCGGCCCGGAGGACCAGGGCCCGCGCAAGCGCGGGGTCAGCCGTGGTAGTTGGGGGCCTCTACGGTCATCTGGATGTCGTGGGGGTGGGACTCCTTGAGCCCGGCGGCGGTGATGCGGACGAACCGCCCCTTGGACTCCATCTCGGAGACGGCGGCGGCGCCGACGTAGCCCATGGTCTGCCGGAGACCGCCGATGAGCTGGTGGAGGACGGCGGACAGCGGTCCGCGGTACGGCACCTGGCCCTCGATCCCCTCGGGCACGAGCTTGTCGTCGGAGGAGACCTCGGCCTGGAAGTAGCGGTCCTTGGAGTAGGAGCGGCCCTGGCCGCGGGACTGCATCGCGCCGAGCGACCCCATGCCCCGGTAGGACTTGAACTGCTTGCCGTTGATGAAGAGCAGCTCCCCGGGGGACTCCTCGCACCCGGCGAGCAGGCTGCCGAGCATGACGCTGCTGGCGCCCGCGGCGAGCGCCTTGCCGATGTCGCCGCTGTACTGGAGGCCGCCGTCGCCGATGACCGGCACCCCGGCCTCGATGCACGCCTGCGCGGCCTCGTAGATCGCGGTGACCTGCGGGACGCCGATGCCCGCGACGACGCGGGTGGTGCAGATGGAGCCGGGTCCGACGCCGACCTTGACGCCGTCGACACCGGCGTCGATGAGGGCGCGGGCGCCGTCACGGGTGGCGATGTTGCCGCCGACCACGTCGACCCCGCCGACGCTGGACTTGATCTTCGCCATCCAGTTCAGCGCGTTGCTGTTGTGGCCGTGCGAGGTGTCCACGACGAGGAAGTCGACGCCCGCGCCGACCAGCGCCTGGGCGCGGTCCAGCGCCTCGGGGCTGGCGCCGACGGCGGCGCCGACCAGCAGCCGGCCCTCGGAGTCCTTCGCCGCGTTCGGGTACTGCTCGGCCTTGACGAAGTCCTTGACGGTGATGAGCCCGCTGAGCTTGCCGTCGGCGTCGACCAGCGGCAGCTTCTCGATCTTGTGACGGCGCAGCAGCGCCATCGCGTCGACCCCGGAGATCCCGACCTGGCCGGTGACCAGCGGCATCGGGGTCATGACCTCGCGGACCTGGCGGGAGCGGTCGCTCTCGAAGGCCATGTCGCGGTTGGTGACGATGCCGAGCAGCCGCCCGGACGCGTCGGTGACGGGCACGCCGCTGATCCGGAACTTCGCGCAGAGCGCGTCCGCGTCGGCGAGCGTCGCGTCGGGCCTGACGGTGATCGGGTCGGTGACCATGCCGGACTCGGACCGCTTCACCAGGTCGACCTGGTTGACCTGGTCCTCGATCGACAGATTGCGGTGCAGCACGCCGACGCCGCCCTGGCGGGCCATCGCGATGGCCATCCGGGCCTCGGTGACCTTGTCCATGGCGGCGGACAGCAGCGGGATGTTCACCCGGACGTTGCGGGAGATGAGGGAGGAGGTGTCCACCTGGTTGGGCAGCACCTCTGACGCCCCCGGAAGCAGCAGCACATCGTCATAGGTCAGCCCGAGTGTGGCGAACTTCTCAGCTACTCCGTCGGCGTTCAGCGTCATGACACCTTCCCGAATGGTCTTGCCCGGCGAGTTGTTCAATGGTAGTGGCTTCGCCGCTATTCCCATGACGCCCTCGGCCGGGCCCGTACACCCGTACGGTCACCAGGTGTCGGACCGCGCCGTCGCACCCGGGTGCCGGGCCCGGTGCCGGGCCCGCCCGTCCGTTTCCGCGTGTCCTACGCCGAGAGACCCGGCGCGTCCCCGGCGGCGGGCGCCCCCGCCGTCTGTTCCGCGATGGCGCGCAGCCGGCTGAGCGCGCGGTGCTGCGCCACCCGTACGGCCCCCGGCGACATGCCGAGCACCTGGCCGGTCTCCTCGGCGCTCAGCCCGACGGCGACCCGCAGGAGCACCAACTCGCGCAGGTGGTCAGGGAGGTTGTCGAGCAGCTTCTTGGCCCAGGCGGCGTCGCTGTTGAGCAGCGCGCGCTCCTCGGGGCCGAGCGAATCGTCCGGTTTCTCCGGCATCTCGTCGGACGGAACGGCGGTGCTGCCGGGCCCGCGCATGGCGGCCCGTTGCAGATCGGCGACCTTGTGGGCGGCGATGGAGACCACGAAGGCCTCGAACGGCCGCCCCAGGTCGCGGTAGCGGGGCAGGGCGCACAGCACCGCGAGACAGACCTCTTGGGCGAGGTCGTCGACGAAGTGCCGGGCGTCGCCCGGAAGACGGGACAGTTTGGTGCGGCAGTACCGCTCGGCGAGCGGGTGGACATGCGCGAGCAGGTCGTGTGTCGCCTGCTCGTCGCCGTCGACTGCGCGCCGGACAAGGGCACCGATGGCCGGAGTGTCGTCGTCGCGCATCCACCCATGGTGCCTCGCCGCGGCGCGATCCGCGTCATCGCGGCCGTACTTCTGCACCGAAGCGTTATGAGCGGCCGAACCCGACGCTGTCATCTCCGCCATGTGAGGCCCCCGCCGATCCCCGAGGAAGTCCATACGTCAAGCATGCGTCCTCCCCCGGGAAACCGAGGACTTGTGGGCGACTTCGCCGGAACGGCCGCCCTCTCGGGCGTACGACACGACGGCTCAGCGAACCAGGCCCCAGCGGAAGCCGAGCGCCACGGCGTGGGCCCGGTCGGACGCGCCGAGCTTCTTGAACAGCCGCCTGGCGTGCGTCTTCACGGTGTCCTCGGAGAGGAACAGTTCGCGGCCGATCTCGGCGTTGGAGCGTCCGTGGCTCATGCCTTCGAGCACCTGGATCTCGCGGGCGGTGAGGGTGGGCGCGGCGCCCATCTCGGCCGAGCGCAGCCGCCGCGGGGCGAGCCGCCAGGTGGGGTCGGCCAGCGCCTGCGTCACGGTCGCCCGCAGTTCGGCGCGCGAGGCGTCCTTGTGCAGGTAGCCGCGGGCACCGGCGGCGACGGCGAGCGCCACGCCGTCCAGGTCCTCGGCGACCGTGAGCATGATGATCCGGGCGCCGGGGTCGGCCGACAGCAGCCGCCGTACGGTCTCGACGCCGCCGAGGCCGGGCATGCGGACGTCCATCAGGATCAGGTCCGACCGGTCGGCACCCCAGCGGCGGAGGACTTCCTCGCCGTTGGCCGCGGTGGTTACGCGCTCGACACCGGGCACGGTGGCCACCGCGCGGCGCAGGGCCTCTCGGGCGAGCGGGGAGTCGTCGCAGACGAGGACAGAAGTCATGACCGCCCTCCGCAGCTGAACCGCGTCACGTTGTGCCTCCAGGCTGTACGAATGTTCACCGTTGAGGCTGACGGCCTCGGGCACCTGCCCGATTCACTTGTCCGCCAACCGCTTCCGCCAGACTCAACGACCCTCACCCGAAAGAGTTACGAAGTTTGCCGACGGTCATCGGCACTCTACGTGATCATGCGCACACGGATCGCCCAGGCCGCAGGTCAGACGGGTGAGAGAGCCGGTATTTCGGAGGCGGAACGATTCCTCTACGGCCGAGCGGCCCTGCCCGGATGCTGCCGAACGGGTGTTATGCCAGATTTTTCACTGTTTGGACGCTCTTTCGCGCCTTGTGGGCTATTCGCCACTAGATTGGCGATGAGTCATATTTACATCTACTACGACAGTAGATGTACGGTCGAGACGCTGACTCTTCACGGCCTCCCAGACCGACACACACCCTCCGAGGGGATAAGCAATGGCAGACTTCTCCCGCCTTCCCGGCCCCAACGCCGACCTCTGGGACTGGCAGCTCGTGGCCGCCTGCCGAGGCGTCGACAGCTCGCTCTTCTTCCACCCCGAGGGCGAGCGGGGCGCCGCCCGGAGCGCGCGCGAGGCCTCCGCCAAGGAGGTGTGCATGCGCTGTCCCGTACGGGCCGAATGCGCCACCCACGCCCTCGCCGTCCGCGAGCCCTACGGGGTCTGGGGCGGCCTCACCGAGGACGAGCGCGAGGCGATGATGGGCCGCTCGCGGTCGCGGATGCCCTCGGCGGACGCCGAGGCGGCCCGCTCCGAGCGCGAGCCGTCGGACGTGCGCGACGCGACCGACCTGCATGACGCCGACCTGGACGACGCCGGCCTGCACGACTCTGACCTGCACGACGCTGACCTGCACGACGCCGACCTGCACGACGCCGACCTGCACGACGCGTCCGACATCCGCGACGCGTCCCACGTGTGAGCGCGCTTCCGCGAGACGCCAGCAGAATCGTTCCTGCACTCCCGGCGCCGTCGGCACTCCCGGTTCCGTCGGCCCCGTCGGCCGCGTCGGCTCCGTCCGCCCTGCCGCGTACGGCACGCGCGGCGCGCCGCCCGCCGGGCCCGGCTGACGGGCGACCGGTGCCCTGAGATCAGCGGGCCGCCGCCTGCGCGAGGCGGCCGAGCATCATGTCCACCGCCGGGACGTTCGCCAGATCGGGCAGCGTGAGGGCCACCACCTCGCGCTGCACGGCCGGACGCACCTCCACCACGGCGACGCCCTTGGGACGTACCGACTCCAGCGCCAGCTCCGGCAGCACCGCGACCCCGAGACCGGCCGCCACCAGGCCGACCACCGCCGGGTAGTCGTCGGTCGCGAAGTCGATCCGCGGGGTGAACCCGGCCCGCTCGCACACCTCCACGAGGTGGCGGCGGCAGCGCGCGCACCCCGCGATCCACTGCTCCTGCTCCAGCTCCGCGATCTCCACCGGGCGCCCGCCGACGGCGAGCGCGTGCCCCTCCGGGACGACGCCGACCAGCCGGTCGGTGAGCAGCGGGCGCACGACGAGGTCGTCCCACGACTCCTCGGCCGGGGTCGGCAGATCCACGTAGCGGAACGCCAGGGTGATGTCGCAGTCGCCCGCGCGCAGCATCTCCACCGAGCGCGGCGGCTCGGCCTCCTCCAGCGACACCTTCGTGCCCGGGTACTGCGCGCGCATCGCCGCGACCGCGCCCGGCACCAGCGTGGAGCTGCCCGAGGGGAACGAGGTGAGGCGTACGCGTCCGGCCCGCAGCCCCGCGATCGCCGCGACCTCCTCCTCGGCCGCCGTCAGCCCGGCCAGGATGCCGACGGCGTGCCTGACCAGCACGTCACCCGCCTCCGTCAGCCGGGTCTCGCGGGCGCCGCGGACCAGCAGCGGGGTGCCCGCGGAGTGCTCCAGCGCCTTCATCTGCTGGCTGACGGCGGGCTGGGTGCAGCCCAGTTCGCGGGCCGCCGCGGAGAACGAACCGGTGCGGGCGACGGCCCGCAGCACCCGGAGATGACGTGCCTCGATCATCCGCCCACCATAAGCGGAACTTAGGGATACCCGACAGATATCGGTAATGGACTTTGAGGCGGGCCCGCGCCACGCTGAGGAGCCATGGACGCCATCGCATTCGGCAGCACAGGCAGCGGTACGGGCAGCGGTACGGGCGCGGGCAACGGTACGGGCAGCGGTACGAGCGCGGGCAGCGGTACGGGCGCGGGCGCCAGCGGCGCCTCGGGGGGCGACCTCGCCGCGGACCGCCTCATCCGTGCCGAGTATCCGGACCTCGACCCCGCCGCGCCCTACCTCAACACCGCCACCGTCGGGCTGCTCCCGGCCCGCACCGCGGCGGCGCTGCGCGGGGCCGTCGACGAGTGGGCGGCGGGCCGCCCCGACACCGACGCCTTCGAGGCGGCCGTCGTCTCGGCGCGCGCCGCCTACGCCCGGATCGTCGGGGTGGCGGTGGAGCGGGTGGCGCTGGCCAGCACGGTCGCCGAGAGCGTCGGGCTGATCGCGGCGCGGCTGCCGCCCGGCGCCGAAGTGGTCGTCGCCGACCGGGACTTCAGCTCCCTCGTGCAGCCCTTCGCCGCCCGCGAGGACCTGGACCTGCGGATCGTGCCGCTGGACGCGCTCGCCGACGCGGTGCGGCCGGGCACCGCGCTGGTCGCCGTCAGCGCCGTGCAGTCCGCCGACGGCCGGGTCGCCGACCTGCCCGCGGTCCGCGCCGCCGCCGCGGCCCACGGCGCCCGTACGCTCCTGGACGGCACCCAGTCCGTCGGCTGGCTCCCGCTGTGCGCCGACGACTACGACTACGTGGTCTGCCACGCCTACAAGTGGCTGCTCAGCCCGCACGGCGCCTGCTTCCTGACCGTGCGCGCGGGCGCCGAGCCGACCCTCTCCCCCGGCTTCGCGGGCTGGTACGCCGCCGACGACCCCTGGGAGTGGTGCTACGGCCCCGTCACCCGGCTGGCCCCCGGCGCCCGCCGCTTCGACGCCCGCCCCGCCTACCTCCCCCTCGTCGGCGCCGCCGCCTCCCTCTCCCTGATCGAGGAGATCGGCGTCCCCGCGATCCACGCCCACGACACCGCCCTCGCCGCCCGCTTCCGCGACGGCCTCACCGCCCTCGGCCACACCCCCGTCCCCGGCCCCTCCGCCACCGTCACCGTCGCCCTCCCCCCGACCGCCCCCGCCCGCCTCACCGCCGCCGCCGTCCGCTTCTCCACCCCCACCACCTCCCTCCGCTTCGCCTTCCACCTCTACAACACCCCCTCCGACATCGACCACACCCTCGAATCCCTCGCCTGACGCCTCTCCCGGCGGGGCGCGTCGCGGGGGGAAATCGGTTGGGGGTGGGGGGGTGGGCGTGTTGGGATGGGGGGATGGATCGCGCTTATGTACTCGGGTTGTTCGATGCTCAGATGCGGCGGGACGCTCCGCCGGAGGGGGCGGGGACGCGGGTGGAGCGGAGCGGCGGGGTGGTGCGGCAGGTGGGGGCCGCGGTGCACGACTGGAGCGGGGTGCTCTGGTCCGAGCTGGACGAGGACAGCGCGGGCCCCGCGGTCCAGGCGCAGCTCGCGTGGCTGAAGTCGCCCGAGGGGGCGGGCCGGGAGTTCGAGTGGAAGCTCTACTCGCACGACCGGCCGGCCGATCTGGGCGAGCGGCTGCGCGCGGCGGGGTTCGTGCCGGAGGAGCCGGAGACGCTGATGGTCGCGGAGGTCGCGGCGCTGCCCGGCGAGCCCGTCCCGCCGGACGGCGTACGGCTGGTGGAGGTGACCGACGCCGCCGGGGTGGACCTGCTGGCCGCCGTGCACGAGGAGGCGTTCGGTACGGGCGCGGAGCAGCTGCGCGAGCGGCTGCTGGACGCGCTCGCGCAGGCGCCGGACGAGATCGCGCTGGTGCTGGCGATGGCGGGCGACCGGCCGGTCTGCGGGGCCCGCATGGAGATGCCGCCGGGCAAGGACTTCGCGAGCCTGTGGGGCGGCGGGACCGTCGCCGAGTGGCGGGGGCGCGGCGTCTACCGCGCGCTGATCGCCCACCGGGCCCGTATCGCCGCCGCCCGCGGCTACCGCTACCTCCAGGTCGACGCGATGGACGCCAGCCGCCCCATCCTCCAGCGCCTCGGCTTCAGCGCCCTGAGCGTCACCACCCCGTACCTCTACCAGCCCTGAGAGCGGAGGCGCGCCCCGCATGGGACTGCTGCTGAGCGTCAACATCGGCCACCCGCGCCCCAACCCGTGGAAGCGGCTGCCGGCGACCGGTATCGACAAACGGCCGGTCACCGGCCCGGTACGGGTCACCGCGCCGGGTCCGAAGGGGGACGGCGCGGTCGGTCTGGCCGGTGACCGCGCGCACGACGTCAAGCACCACGGCGGCGCCGACCAGGCCGTCTACGCGTACGCCCGCGAAGACCTCGACCACTGGGGCCGCGAGCTGGGCCGTACCTTCGCCAACGGCTTCTTCGGCGAGAATCTGACCACCTCCGGCATCGACGTCAACGCCGCGCTGATCGGCGAGCGCTGGCGGATCGGCGCGCGCGGACCCCTCCTGGAGGTGTCCTGCCCGCGCATCCCGTGCGCGACCTTCGCGGGCTGGCTCGGCGAGAACCGGTGGCTGCGGCGCTTCACCGACGCGGCGCTGCCGGGCCCGTATCTGCGGGTGATCGAGCCGGGCGAGATCCGCGCCGGGGACCCGGTCGAGGCCGTGCACCGGCCGGACCACGAGGTCACCGTCGCGCTGTCCTTCCGGGCCTTCACCACCGAGCCCGAGCTGCTGCCGCTGCTGACCGGCCTCGACGCCCTCCCCCGCGAGGACCGCGACGCGATCCGCCGCCGCCTCGCCCGCGACGCGAAATAGGCTGCCTCCCATGTCCCGAGTGCGCTCCGTGAACGTCGCCCGCCCCCTCGTCGTGCCCTACACCGACGGCGAAGGCGGCCTCACCGGCATCGGGAAGCTCCCGGTGACCGGACCCGTCGCCGTCACGGCGCCCGGACCGCGCGGCGTCGCGGGCGGCGGCCTCGCCGGGGACACCGTCTGCGACCTGCGCTTCCACGGCGGCGACGAACAGGCGGTGTACGCGTACGCCCGCGAGGATCTCGACCGCTGGGAGCGGCGGCTGGGGCGCGAGCTGCCCGACGGCCGCTTCGGCGAGAATCTGACCACCACCGGCATCGACGTCAACGCCGCGCTCATCGGCGAGCGCTGGCGGATCGGCGCCGCGGGGCTCGTCCTCGAAGTGACCTCGCCCCGCATCCCGTGCCGCACCTTCGCCGGGTGGCTGGACGAACGCGGATGGGTCAAGCGGTTCACCCGGGAGGGGCTGCCGGGCCCGTTCCTGCGGGTGATCACACCGGGCGAGGTCCGCGCGGGGGACCCGGTCGAGGTCGTGCACCGGCCGGACCACGAGGTCACCGTCGCCTTCCTCTTCCGGGCGATGACCCTGGAGTCCGAGCTGCTGCCGCGGGTCATGGCCGCGGCCGACACCATGAACCGTACGTATCTGGAGGCGGTCAACAGCCGCTTGAGTCCGGCGCGTTGACGAAGGGTCCGGCGGCGGCCCGTACGCTGCCGGGATGACGACTTCACTGGTCACCGGGGCGACCTCCGGCATCGGAGCGGCCTTCGTACGACGGCTCGCCGCCGACGGACACGCCCTCGTCCTCGTCGCCCGCGACGAACAGCGGCTCGCCGACACCGCGGCCGGGCTGCGCGAGCGGTACGGGGCCGACGTCGAGGTGCTCCCCGCCGACCTCACCACCGACGACGGGATCGCCGCCGTCGAAGCGCGGCTGCGCGACCGGGAACGGCCCGTCGACGTCCTCGTCAACAACGCCGGTTTCGGCAACCACGGCACCTTCCTCGACGCCCCCATGTCCGACGAGCTGCGCATGCTCAAGCTGCACTGCGAGGCCGTGCTGCGCCTCACCGGCGCGGCCGTCGAGACCATGCGTCCGCGGGGGCGCGGGTACGTGATCAACGTCTCGTCCGTCGCGGCCTACATGCCTCGCGGCACGTACGGGGCCAGCAAGGCGTGGATCGTCCACTTCACCGAGGGCGTGGCCGCCGAGACGGCCGGGTCCGGCGTGCGGCTCCTCGCCCTGTGCCCCGGCTTCGTCCGCACCGAATTCCACGCCCGGGCCGGGATGGACGCCTCCCGGCTGCCCTCCTTCGCCTGGCTCGACGCCGATGCCGTGGTCACGGCGGCCCTGCGTGATCTCGCCCGCCGGCGCACTCTCAGCGTGCCCTCCGCCCGCTACAAACTCGCCGTGTCCCTTGCCCGGCACCTTCCTCCCGGCCTCTACGCAGCCGCCTCCACCCGCGCCGGCCGCCGCTTCGACCCCCGTGGGTAAGCCGATCCCTCAGCTCACGCCCCCAGGGCCGCAGCTACGCGCGCGGCGCTGACGCAGGGCCTGTTTTTAGGGGCAACGGGTACGCGCGCCACGCTGGCGCAGGACCTGTTTTTTAGGGGCACGGGTACGCGCGCGGCGCCGACGCAGGGCCTGCTTTTAGGGGCGCGGGGAACTGCGCGACCAGCCCCCACCGGGCTTTCAGCCCGAGAACAACAGCGGCTGCCCCGCTGGGGCCGGTTTTCACGGCGCACCAGCGCCGTGGCTGAGCGCGCAGTTCCCCGCGCCCCTAAAAACACGTGGCCGACGCCCCGGCAAAGGAACCGCCTTGGGGCCGCGCCCCGAAAAAGCCGTGCCTGACGCCCAGCGCAAGGAAACCGCCCCGGGGCCGCGCCCCGAAAAAGATCGGCGTGACGCCCAGGGCAAGGGAGCCGTCCGGGGGGGCGCCGCGGGGAAGGCGGTGTGCCGTCTGTCGGGGAGGCGACGTAGGGCCGGGGCGGGGAAAGGGGGCGGCCCCGGCACCCTCGTGAGGGTGCCGGGGCCGCCCCGGTGGAACCGCCGGACGTCACTCAGTGGGAGTGACCGTGCCCACCGTGCCCCGCGTCAGCGGGCTCCTCTTCCTTCTTCTCCACGACCAGCGTCTCCGTCGTCAGCAGCAGCGACGCGATCGAGGCCGCGTTCTCCAGCGCGGAGCGCGTGACCTTGACCGGGTCGATGACGCCGGCCTTGACGAGGTCGCCGTACTCACCGGAGGCGGCGTTGAAGCCGTGGTTCTTCTCCAGCTCGGCCACCTTGGCGGTGATGACGTAGCCCTCGAGACCGGCGTTCTCGGCGATCCAGCGCAGCGGCTCGACGGCGGCGCGGCGGACGACGGCGACACCGGTCGCCTCGTCACCGGTCTTGCCGAGGTTGCCCTCCAGGACCTTGACGGCGTGGACGAGCGCGGAGCCGCCGCCGGAGACGATGCCTTCCTCGACCGCGGCGCGGGTCGCGGAGATGGCGTCCTCCAGACGGTGCTTCTTCTCCTTGAGCTCGACCTCGGTGGCCGCGCCGACCTTGATGACGCAGACGCCGCCGGCGAGCTTGGCCAGGCGCTCCTGGAGCTTCTCGCGGTCCCAGTCCGAGTCGGTGGTGCCGATCTCGGCCTTGATCTGGTTGACGCGGCCCTCGATCTCGGCCTTGTCACCGGCGCCGTCGACGATCGTGGTGTCGTCCTTGGTGACGGTGATGCGGCGGGCGGTGCCGAGCAGGTCGAGACCGGCCTGGTCGAGCTTGAGGCCGACCTCCTCGGCGATGACCGTGGCGCCGGTCAGCGTCGCGATGTCGCCCAGCATGGCCTTGCGGCGGTCACCGAAGCCGGGCGCCTTGACGGCGACGGCGTTGAACGTGCCGCGGATCTTGTTGACGACCAGGGTCGACAGGGCCTCGCCCTCGACGTCCTCGGCGATGATCAGCAGCGGCTTGGACGCGCCGGACTGGATGACCTTCTCCAGCAGCGGCAGCAGGTCCTGGATCGAGGAGATCTTGCCCTGGTGGATGAGGACGTAGGGGTCGTCGAGGACCGCTTCCATCCGCTCCTGGTCGGTGACGAAGTACGGCGACAGGTAGCCCTTGTCGAACGCCATGCCCTCGGTGAAGTCCAGCTCCAGGCCGAAGGTGTTGGACTCCTCGACGGTGATGACACCGTCCTTGCCGACCTTGTCCATCGCCTCGGCGATCAGGTCGCCGACCTGCTTGTCCTGCGCGGACAGCGCGGCGACGGCGGCGATGTCCTCCTTGCCCTCGATCGCGCGGGCGGTGGCGAGCAGCTCCTCGGACACGGCCTTGACGGCGGCGTCGATGCCCTTCTTCAGGGCGGCCGGGGAGGCGCCCGCGGCCACGTTGCGCAGGCCCTCGCGGACCAGGGCCTGGGCCAGCACGGTCGCGGTGGTGGTGCCGTCACCCGCGATGTCGTTGGTCTTGGTCGCCACCTCCTTGACGAGCTGGGCGCCCAGGTTCTCGTAGGCGTCCTCCAGCTCCACCTCACGGGCGATGGTCACGCCGTCGTTGGTGATGGTGGGGGCGCCGAACTTCTTGTCGATGACGACGTTGCGGCCCTTGGGACCGATCGTCACCTTCACGGTGTCGGCGAGCTTGTTGACGCCGCGCTCAAGGGCGCGACGGGCGTCCTCGTCGAACTTCAGGGTCTTGGCCATGCCTGTGAACTACCTCGTCTACTCGTCAAATCACGTCGTCAAGGACGGCAGGAGCAGGCAACGAAACCACCCCGGGCGCCCGGTCCGTAGGACGCGGAAACCCGGGGCGGGATCACTGCTGCGGTAAAAGCGGTGCTTACTTCTCGACGATCGCGAGGACGTCGCGAGCCGAGAGGACGAGGTACTCCTCGCCGTTGTACTTCACCTCGGTGCCGCCGTACTTGCTGTAGAGCACGACGTCGCCCACGGAGACGTCGAGCGGCAGGCGGTTGCCGTCCTCGAAGCGGCCCGGACCGACGGCCAGGACGACGCCCTCCTGGGGCTTCTCCTTGGCGGTGTCCGGGATGACCAGGCCGGAGGCCGTGGTCTGCTCGGCATCCAGCGGCTGGACCACGATGCGGTCCTCGAGCGGCTTGATGGCAACCTTGGTGCTGGCGGTCGTCACGATCCGACCTCCCCCTTCAAAGGGCTCACGGAAGAGTGTCTGTCTGGGTCGGCGACCTGGTAGGCCCGTCGTCGCGGGTGCCGGACCTGCCCGTCGCTGAGTGCTGGCACTCAGCGGTGCCGAGTGCCAGAACCGAGACTAGGACGCGCTTAGCACTCGGTCAAGCGGAGTGCCAGGCGACGCCCTCCAAAGGGGTACCCCTCGGGGGTACCAGGCCCCGTCGTCCGGCGCATGGCGGGCGGGGACAATGGCCGGGTGGACCTCCAAGGATTTGCCGGGCTGCTGTCCGGCGACGGACAGGCGCTGCTCGCGGAGTTGCGGGAGCACAGCCCCGCCGACGAGCTGGCGGCGGCCACCCGGCTGCGGCGCACGTACGACGCCGGGCTGGTGTCGGCGGCGCTGGGGCAGGCGCGGCTGCGGCAGCGGGCCGTGGCGAAATTCGGCGAGGAGGACGCGTACCGGATGTACTTCACGCCGAACGGCGTGGAGCAGTCCACTCGGAAGAGTGTCGCGACGCACCGCGCGGAGCGCTTCAGGGCGCTCGGCGTGCGGCGGCTGGCGGATCTGTGCGGGGGCATCGGCGGGGACGCCCTCGCGCTGGCGCGGGCCGGGATCGAGGTGCTGGCCGTGGACCGGGACCCGTTGGCGTGCGCGGCGGCGCGGGCGAACGCGGCGGCGCTGGGCCTGGCCGACCTGATCGAGGTGCGCTGCGCGGACGTGACGGAGGTGGACACCGCCGGGTTCGACGCGGTGTTCGTGGACCCGGCGCGCCGGACCGGCGGACCGGGCGGGGCCGCGCGCGGCACGTCGATGAGGGGTGGCGGCCGGGCGACGGGCGGGCGGACCTTCGACCCCGAGGCGTACGCGCCGCCGCTGTCCTGGGCGTTGGCCGCGGCACGTGCGGTGCCGTTCGCCGCGGTGAAGGTCGCGCCCGGCATTCCGCACGAGGCGGTGCCGCCGGAGGCCGAGGCGGAGTGGGTCTCGGACCGCGGTGACGTGAAGGAGGCGGCGCTGTGGTTCGGCACCGAGCCCGGCGCCGTACGCGCCACGCTGCTGCCCGGCGGGGCCAGTCTGCGCACGGCGGCGCCGCTGCCCGACCCGGAGGTCCGCCCGGTCGGCCGGTATCTGTACGAGCCGGACGGCGCGGTGATCCGCGCGCATCTGGTGGCGGAGGCGGCGGCCCCGCTGGACGGCGGCCTGATCGACGAGACCATCGCGTACGTGACGGCGGACGAGCTGCGGCCGACGCCGTACGCGACGGCGTACGAGATCGGCGATGTGCTGCCGTTCGGGCTGAAGCGGCTCAAGGCGCTGCTGCGGGAGCGCGAGGTCGGCGTGCTGACGGTGAAGAAGCGCGGGTCGGCGGTGGAGCCCGAGGAGGTGCGGCGCCGGGTCAAGCCGCGGGGGCCGCACGCGGCGACCGTGTTCCTGACCCGGGTGGCGGGCGCGCCCTCGATGCTGCTCGGGCGGCCGGTGACCGGGACCTCTCAGACGTAGTCCTCCAACCGGGCCACGGTGAAGCCCTGTTGGGCGATCTGCCGGAGCATGTTCGCGGTCATCTTCGTCATCGACTCGCCCTTGAGCTCACTGGGCCCGCGGAAGTGCGCCAGGATGATGTCGCCGGGGTGGAACATGTGGTCGGGCCGCTGGAACTGCACCTTCTTGATCTGCATCGACTCGCGCCACAGGATGATCGCGCGCAGGCCCCCGCAGGACCGCACGGCCTCCTTGGTGGCGGCGTTGTGGTTGCCGTAGGGCGGGCGGAAGAGGCCGGGCGCGGTGCCGTACTCGTGGGTGAGTTTCGTCTGCTGGCCGCAGATCTCGTGCTTCTGCGCGGCGAGCGACTCGGTGTTCAGGTTGGGGTGGGTCAGGGTGTGGTTCTCGATCGAGTTGCCCAGCGCCTGGAGCGGTTTGAAGAAGCCGTAGTCGTTCTGGATGATCGCGTTCGTCAGGAACATGGTGAAGGGGATCTTCAGGTCCTGCATCATCCGCACGAACTTCGGGTCCTTCTCCGCGCCGTCGTCGAAGGTGACGAAGACGATCTTCCGCGTCGTCGGGACGTCGCTGACCACCGGCAGCAGCCCCTTGCCGCTCTTGACCGGCTTCACCGCGGGCGGCGGGGGCGGGTCCGCGAGCACGGGTATGCCCCACTTGCGGAAGGCGGCGGCGCGCTCGGCCTGCGCGGAGCCGGCCGGCGTGGTGGGCTTCCCGGTGCCGCCCGCGCTCGTGGCCGTGCCCGTCGGCGCGGACGGGCCGGGCGTCGAGGCGGACGTCGAGGTGCTGCCCGAGCAGCCCGCGACGAGCAGCAGGCAGGCCGCCGCCAGCAGCGGGAGAGCGGCCCTGCTGCCGGTACGGCCCGGGCGACCGCCGGGGCGGCGACGGGCGCGGGTGGGGACGGGGGTCAGGGGATCGTGGTGCACACCCTGGCTGATGCGACTTTCAGGCGCCGGGTTCCACCGACACCGAGGTGAAGCGCCAGCGGTGCACCTGGCGGCGCACCAACGTCCCGTCCGGGTCGGGCAGTTCCGGCAGTACGGCGTCGTAGGGCGCGTCCCACCACGTGAGGATGAGCACCCGGTCGTCGGGCGCGGTGAGGAATTCGCGGCGGGTCGGCGTGCCGGGGAGCGTACGGGCCTGCTTCCTGGCCCAGTCGAGGAGGTCGGGGCCGCGGCCTTCTGCGGCGGCGGCCTCCCACATCAGCGTGACGGTCATCCGTACAGGTTGTCCTTGCTCAGCTCGTGCACATGGTCGTGGTCGTGCCCGTGGCCCGGCCCGTGGTCGTGTGCGTGCGGGTGCCCGTGGCCCGGCCCGTGGCCGTGCGGGCCGGGGTGGGTGTGGCCGGGCACCGACACCTCCGTGACCGGCAGCGAGGAGTCGGCGGGCAGGTCGAGGGTGGAGGAGGCCCGGCCGCGCGCGACCATCTCGGCGCCGAGGGCCGCGACCATCGCGCCGTTGTCGGTGCACAGGCCGGGGCGCGGCACCCGCAGCCGGATGCCCGCGTCCTCGCAGCGCTCCAACGCCAGTGACCGCAGGCGGGAGTTGGCGGCGACACCGCCGCCGATCATCAGGTGGTCGACGCCGTTGTCCCGGCAGGCGCGGATCGCCTTGCGGGTCAGCACGTCCACCACGGCCTCCTGGAAGGACGCGGCCACATCGGCGATCGGCACGTCCTGGCCGTCCCTGCGCCGGGCCTCGACCCAGCGGGCCACGGCGGTCTTCAGGCCGGAGAAGGAGAAGTCGTAGACCGGGTCGCGCCCGCCGGTCAGGCCGCGCGGGAAGGCGATGGCCCCGGGGTCGCCCTCGCGGGCGTGCCGGTCGATCGCCGGGCCGCCGGGGAAGCCGAGCCCCAGCACCCTGGCGACCTTGTCGAACGCCTCGCCCGCCGCGTCGTCGATGGTCGCGCCCAACGGCCGTACGTCGCTGGTGATGTCGGGCGCGAGCAGCAGCGACGAGTGCCCGCCGGACACCAGCAGCGCCATCGTCGGCTCGGGCAGCGCGCCGTGTTCGAGCTGGTCGACGCAGATGTGCGAGGCCAGGTGGTTGACGCCGTACAGCGGCTTGCCGAGCGCGTACGCGTACGCCTTCGCAGCCGACACCCCGACCAGCAGCGCGCCCGCGAGCCCGGGGCCCGCCGTGACCGCGATGCCGTCCAGGTCGCTCGCGGCGACCCCGGCGTCCTTCAGCGCGCGCTGGATCGTGGGGACCATCGCCTCCAGGTGCGCGCGGCTGGCCACTTCGGGGACCACACCGCCGTACCGGGCGTGCTCGTCGACGCTGGAGGCGACCGCGTCGGCCAGCAGCGTGTGGCCGCGCACGATGCCGACGCCGGTCTCGTCGCACGAGGTCTCGATGCCGAGGACAAGGGGTTCGTCAGCCATGGATCTCAGTTTCCTGTACGGGTGGGAGGCGGGGCGGCCGGATCGGTTTCGTCGGTCTGCGCGAAGGCGGCGGGGGCGACGGGGGTGGCGGCCGGGTCGGCGAGCCGCATGACGAGGGCGTCCACGTTGCCCGGCTGGTAGTAGCCCTTGCGGAAGCCGATCGGCTCGAAGCCGAAGCGCTGGTAGAGCCGCTGGGCGCGGGTGTTGTCGACCCGTACCTCCAGCAGCACCTCGTGGCACTCGGCGTCGGTGGCGGCGCGCAGCAGCGTGCTGAGCAGCCGGGCGCCGAGCCCGGTGCCCCAGTGGTCGCGGGCGGCGGCGATGGTCTGCACATCACCCGTTCCGGCGATGGCGGCGAGCCCCGCGTAGCCGACGAGCCGTCCCCCGGCGTCCTGCGCGACCACGTAGAAGCGGGTCGCGGCCGGGTGCCGGGCGTCGGCCAGCTCCGACCAGAACATCGCGCGCGACCAGGCGTCCTCGGGGAACAGGTCGTGTTCCAGGGCCAGTACGGCGTCCAGGTCCCACCAGCGCATCTCGCGCAGCGTCACGGCGGTGGCGCTCCCGTGAGCGGCCCCGGTCACTTCGGCAGTACCGCCTTGTACCCGGCGGGCACCTGCGCGTCCGGCCGCCGCAGGTACAGCGGCAGCGGCGGGTCGAAGGGCTCGTCGGCGGCCAGCCGGTACGCGGCCAGCGCCGCGAGCGCGCCCGCCGACTGGTCCTCGGTGCCCTGACGGCGGTCGGTGAAGACCTC
The DNA here is from genome assembly GCF_044749865.1 of Streptomyces sp. NPDC088910. Taxonomy (NCBI): domain Bacteria; kingdom Bacillati; phylum Actinomycetota; class Actinomycetes; order Kitasatosporales; family Streptomycetaceae; genus Streptomyces; species Streptomyces sp. NPDC088910. Next base: position 261,552 of record NZ_JBIVIV010000007.1, on the reverse strand, counting down.
CGGGTACAGCGCGGCGCCCGCGCCGACCGACGGCAGGCCGCGTACCGCGTCCGCGATGTCGGCCGGGCGGTCCACGGCGGGCTCGGTGGCGCGGTGCCGCGGGTCGTCGTAGCGCGCCCAGTACACCTCTTTGCGGCGGGCGTCGGTGGCCACGGTGAACGGCCCGTCGAGCCCGGCCGCGCCCGCGGCCCAGGCCAGCCCGTCCAGGGTGCACACGCCGTGCACGGGGACGCCCAGCGCGTCCCCGAAGGACGCGGCCGTCACCAGGCCGACCCGCAGCCCGGTGTACGGTCCCGGGCCGACGCCGACCACGACGCCGGTGACGTGGGCGAGCGTACGGTCGGCGGCGACCAGGACCCGGTCGATCGCGGGCATCAGCAACTCGCCGTGCCGGCGCGCGTCGACGACGGTCGACTCGGCGAGGACCCGCTCCCCGTCGTGCAGGGCGGCGGTGACGGCGGGTGTGGCGGTATCGAAGGCAAGCAGCAGCACGTCCCCAAGGGTACGGCGCGCGCCCGTACGGTCGTGGCCGCGGGCGGCGCGGCTGCTACCGTCAACCGGGAGCATGTGCGAACCCCATCCGGAGGACAACCGTGGCGCGGATCAAGTCGAGCACCCTGGTCTCGGGGCTCACTGCGGCTGCCCTGGTCGTCATCGCCGTGCTCGCCGCGCAGGCGGCGGGCTCCGCGCCCGACCAGCCGCCGCAGGCCAGGCCCTCCACCTCGGCCGTGAAGTCGCCCAGCACGAAGCCGACGCCGAAGACGTATCCGCTGCCCGCCGCCTCCGGCACCGGCAGGCGCGTGGTCTACAGCATCTCCGCCAAGCGGGTGTGGCTGGTCGGTGACGCGGAGAAGGTCGACCGCACCTACGCGGTGGTCGCGGGCAATGTGGCGCCGAGCGTGGGGATACACCGCGTCTTCTCGCGGCGCGCCTCCGGCATAGGAGGCGACGGCGCCCAGGTCGAGCACGTGGTGCTCTTCGCGACGACCGACGGGATAAACGTCGGCTTCAGCGCGGCCGCGGACGGGTCGCTGGCGAAGCCTGATCCCTCGAAGCAGACGGCGGCGATCCGCGAGACGCGGCTCGACGGCACGGCGCTGTGGCAGATCGCGACGATCGGCAGCAGTGTTTTCGTCGTGAAGTAGGCGTGCGGTGAAGTAGCCGCGCGGAGTGGCCGCGTCGTGAAGTAGCCGCGTCGTGAAGTAGCCGCGCGTCTCACGCGCCGGTTTCTGCCTCCGGCGCGTCCGTCGTCCTGCCCGTCGCCGTGGTGACCGGCGGGTCCGCCGGCGCGGGCTCCTCGCCGTCGTCCGGCGGGGTCGACAGTGTGCGGGCCGCGGCTCCGGCGGCCAGCAGGGCGCCGACGTTGGGCGGCGGGGTGTCCCGCCGCGGGTCCCGCGTGTCCTGGGTCCGGATCTGGGCCGGCATGTGCGCCTCCCCGAAGAGACGTAGTTAGGGCGCCCTAACCAGGTACCCGCAACCAGCAGACCACGCCCGGCCGCCCTCGCGCAACATCTTGCCGACAGCCTGTCGGAACGGAGGGCGGAGCGGGGGCCGAACGGGGGATCGGAGCGAGGGTCAGGCGCGCAGCGCGGTGAGGTCCTGGCCGGTCCAGCGCGGGCCGACGCCGGTGACGGTCACCTCGCGTACGTCGTCGCCCTCGCCGTCCCCGTCCGCCGGGCCGCCGACCGTACGGGCGATGACGACCTGGAGCCGCGCCTCCGACAGCTCCTCGACCTTGCCGTCGCCCCACTCCACGACGACCACGGACTCGGGGAGCGACACGTCGAGGTCCAGGTCCTCCATCTCGTCCAGGCCGCCGCCCAGGCGGTACGCGTCCACGTGCACCAGCGCGGGACCCGCGGTCAGGGAGGGGTGGACGCGGGCGATCACGAAGGTCGGGGAGGTGACGGCGCCGCGTACGCCCAGACCCTCGCCGAGGCCGCGGGCCAGCGTGGTCTTGCCCGCGCCCAGCTCGCCGCTGAGCAGCACCAGGTCGCCGGGGGCGAGCAGCGCGGCCAGGCGGCGGCCCAGGTCGCGCATCAGGTCGGGGGTGGGGACGGTGATCCCCACGGAGCCCGGTTCGTGCGGTGTCGCGCCGCGCCGCACCGCCTCGTGCTCGGCGGCGTTCTGCGCGGCGGTCTCGTGCGGCGGCGTGGCATCGTGCGGTGTGGCCATGAACGCGAATGTTACGCGTCGGCGGCCGTCGTACGGGTCGACGCCCGCGCCGCCGCCAGGTCGCGCAGCACCTGCGGGACCGGTGCGCGCACCGAGTCCGCGGCCTGCGCGATCAGCAGCGCGAGCGCCGCGTTCACCACCTCGGGGCGCTCCATGATGACCAGGTGCCCCGCGCCCTCCACGATCACCAGTTCGGCGTCCGGCAGCTTCTCGGCGATCTCCGTACTGTGCGCGCTCGGCGTCAACAGGTCCTTGTCCCCCGCCAGTACGAGACCGGGCAGCCCGTCGAGCACCGACAGCGCGTCGCCCTTGTCGTGGTCGGTGAACGCCGGATAGAACTCGGCGACCACGTCGATCGGCGTCGACTCGATCAGCCGCTCGGCGAACCGGCCGACCGCCGGGTCCACGTCGGAGCCGAACGAGTACCGCTTGATGATCCCCGCGAACAGGTCGGCGGTGGCCTGCCGCCCCCGCTCGACCAGATCCGCCTGGCTGCCCAGCGCCCGCAGCACCGCGGGCGCCAGCGCCCGGAACGCCCGCGCGCCCGCGGCGGGCAGCCCCAGCGTCACCGCGGCCAGCTTCCCCGCCGACGTCGAGACGAACGCGACGCCGACGACCCGCTCCTCGACGTACTCGGGGAACTGGTCGGCGAACGCCATCACCGTCATCCCGCCCATCGAGTGCCCGACCAGCACCACCGGGCCCTCGGGCACCGCCGCGTCCAGCACCGCCTTCAGGTCGCGGCCCAGCTGGTCGATGGTGGCGGGCCCGCCCGCCACCTGGTCCCGGCCGCGCTCGCTGCGGCCGTGACTGCGCTGGTCCCAGTACACCGCCCGTACGGTGCCGCGCAGCGCCGCCCGCTGGAAGTGCCAGGAGTCCTGGTTCAGGCAGTACCCGTGCGAGAACACCACCGTCACCGGCTGCGGCGCCTCGGCGCGGCGGCGCAGCCAGCCGCGGCTGCGGCGCGAGGGCGGTGTCTGCGGCTCGGGCTCGGGCGGCGCGACGTCCTCGGTCTCGTAGTACAGCTCCGTACCGTCCTCCGCCGCGACCGTGCCGGGCTGTCCGCGCAGCGTTCCGTACGGGCCCGCCGAGTCCAGCGCCAGCCGGGCGCGGCGGCGCATCCCGCGGCCGACGGTCACCCGCTCGATCGCCACGCCCGCGGCGGCGCCCGCCGCGACCACCCCGATCGCCGCGCCGACCAGCCCTGCCTTCTCCCACTTCACGCCTTCTGGCACGGTGCTCCATCGCTGTCGCCTGCGCCGGGACCGGCGCCTTCCCCCACGTATACCCGCGGGACCCGCGCGCCGATGCGGGTGACGATCTCGTACGCGATCGTGCCGCACGCCCGTGCCCAGTCCTCGGCGGTCGGCTCGCCCTGGTCACCGGGGCCGAACAGCACCGCCTCGTCGCCGGGCTCGGCCGCGTCGCCGCCGAGGTCCACCACGAACTGGTCCATCGCGACCCGGCCCGCGACCGTCCGCCACTTGCCCGCGACCAGCACCGGGCCCGTGCCCGAGGCGTGCCGCGGCACGCCGTCCGCGTAGCCCAGCGGCACCAGCGCCAACGTCGTCTCGCCCGGCGTCACGTACTTGTGCCCGTAGCTCACCCCGTGGCCGCCCGGCACCCGCTTCACCGATGCCAGGCGGCCGACGACCGTCATCACCGGCCGCAGCCCGAAGTCCGCGGAACCGCCGATCTCGGGCACCGGCGAGATGCCGTACATCGCCACGCCCGGCCGCACCAGGTCGAAGTGCGCCTCCGGGAGCGTCAGGGTGCCCGGCGAATTCGCGAGGTGCCGCACCTCGGGGGTGAGGCCCGCCGCCTCGGCCTGCGCCAGGGCCTCCTTGAAGACGTTCAGCTCCCGCTCGATGGAGGGGTGGCCCGGTTCGTCGGCGCAGCTGAAGTGCGCCCACACTCCTGTCACCCGGATGAGGCCGTCGCGCTCGGCCGCGCGGGCCCGTGCGACCAGTTCGGGCCACTGGGCGGGCTGGGCGCCGTTGCGGCCGAGGCCCGCGTCGATCTTGAGCTGCACCCTGGCCGGGCGGCCGGCCGCCTCGGCCGCCGCCGTGGCTTCGCGGAGCGCCCACATCGCGCTCACCGTCACGTCGATGTCGGCTTCGACGCACTCCTGCCAGGGCCCTCCGGGGGTCCACAGCCAGCACAGGGTGCGGGCCTTCAGGCCCGCTGCCCGCAGGGTCAGGGCTTCCTCGGGGGTGGCCACGCCGAGCCAGGTCGCTCCGGCCTCGACGGCCGCCTTGGCGCACGGGACCATTCCGTGGCCGTAGGCGTCGGCCTTCACGACGGCCATGAACGCGGCCGTGGGTGCCTTTGCGCGCAGCGCTCTCACGTTTGCTCGCAGCGCGGTCAGGTCCACTTGTGCCCAGCCGCGCATCCGCTTCTCGTCCATTGCGGTCAGTGTCTCAGGTCGGGTGCTGGGCGTGTCTTTCCCGCCCGCCCGCCCGCCCACCCGTGCGGGTGTTTGTTCGTCTGCGGGTGCCGCTTGTGCCTGGGTCGGTGCCGGTCCGGGGCACCTCCTCGGGCGACGAACGTGCCCGCACTTCGATGACGTCCAGCCCCTTTCCGTTCGTCCCCCTGCGGGGGCACCCCGGCCCGTCCCCTCCCGGTACGTCGGCGTCCGCCTGCCGGTGGGGGTGGCCGGGGAAGGGGGTGGGTGGGCTCGGGTGCGTCGGCGGCCGACGGTCCGGTGGGGGTGGGCGGAGGGGGGTGGGTGGGGGCACGGGTACGTCGGCGGCCGACGGTCCGCTGTGGTGGCGGAGGGGGTGGGTGGGCTGGTGGCGTACGGCTACGGGTGCCCGTCAGTGGGGCCGGGCGGGGCAGGGGTCGCAGGGGCCGTTCGTGATCCGCCGGACAGGCGCTAGGTGGGGAGGCGGAGGCCGTTGTAGAGGAGTGAGGCGATGCGTACGGCGTCGTCCTGCCAGCCTTCGGAGCGCAGGCCGCAGATGCCGCCGAGGGCGCGGAGGAGGAGGCGGCCGCTGACGTCCTCGCGGATGAGGCCGGCGGCGGCGCCGGCGGTGAGGAGGTGGTCCAGGGCACGGGCCATCTCGGCGCGGGTGTCGTCGAAGACGGGCGAGTCGGTCGCCATGATGCTCTCCAGCACTTCGCCCATGCCGCGGCCGACCGCCGCGTGCTCCACGAGCAGCAGGAGGAAGGCGCGCAGGGCTTCGTCGGGGGCGTGCTGGGCGAGCAGCCGGGAGGGGGCCGCGCAGAGGTCGGCGACCTCTTGGCGGTACACGTCGGCGACAAGGGCTTCGCGGGTGTCGAAGTGGCGGTACAGCGTGCCGACGGCCACACCGGCACGGCGGGCGATCTCCTCGACGTGGGCGTCGTCGTCGGAGAGGAGTGCTTCGCGCGCGGCGGCGAGGAGCGCTTCGCGGTTGCGGCGGGCGTCGGCGCGCAACGGGCGTGGTGACGGCAACAGTCCCCCATAAGGTGAATCGGACTCCGCTTGTGTACAGTTTCCGGAGTCGGGTTCACTTTACTGGGGAGAACGTCCGTGCCGATCGAGAACGAGGGGCTTGACGGCCTGCGTGTGCTGGTGACCGGCGGCAGCCGAGGGCTCGGGGAGGCGACGGCCCGCCGCTTCGCCGCCGCGGGCGCCACGGTGCTGACGGCCTCGCGCACCGCGCCGCCGGACGACCTGGACGCCGCCTTCATCCCGGCCGACCTGCGGTCCGAGGAGGGGGTGCGGGAGCTGGGGCAGCGCGTGCTGGACAGCGTCGGAGGCGTTGACGTCCTGGTGAACAACGCGGGAGCCGCGACCGGGCCGATGCCGACTCTGGAGCGGTCCGACGCGTCGTGGCTCGCCGACCTGGAGATGAATCTGCTCAGCGCGGTCCGGCTCGACCGGGCGTTGGTTCCGGGGATGGTCGAGCGCGGCTCGGGCGTCGTGGTGCACGTCTCGTCCATCGCCAGCCACCTCCCCCAGCCCGCCGAGGCGTCGTACGCCGCGTCGAAGGCGGCGCTCAACGCCTACAGCCGCGAACTGGCGACGGCAGTGGGCGGCCACGGCGTACGCGTGGTGTGCGTGCTGCCGGGCTTCGTCGTCACCGAGGGAGCCGCCGGCCACCTCCGGCGGATGGCCGACAGTGAGGGCATCGGCGTCGACGACGTCACGCAGCGGATCGTGGAGCACCTGAAGCTGCCGATGGGACGGCCCGGCGAACCCGAGGACGTCGCCGAGATGATCGCGTTCCTCGCGTCCGACCGCGCCAAATGGCTCACCGGCGCCCAGTTCAGGGTCGACGGCGGCATCATCCCCACCGTCTGAGCCCCAGCGATTCCGAGGAGAGACACCGTGACCTTCAGCCTGACGTCACTGATCGTGGACGCCGCGGACCCGGAGAGCGAAGGCGCGTTCTGGCACCGCCTGCTCGGCGGCTCGGTCACCCGGACGGCCACGCACCACTTCCTGCGCAGCGACGGATTCCCCGTGCTCGTGGTCCAGCGGGTTCCGGGGCATGTCATGCCGCGGTGGCCCGACGGGACCTCCCAGCAGATGCACTTCGACCTCGCGACGGACGACATGGAGAGCGCCGACACGCGGGTGCTCGCGGCCGGCGGCCGCCGACTGCGGCCGACCGGCGATGTCGGCCCCGCCGACCGCGAGGGTGCCCGGGTCTACGCCAGTCCGGCCGGGCACCCCTTCTGCGTTCGCCCGGCCTGACCCCCGCCACGGCTACGGGACGACCTCCCGGTCGGCGGCGGCGAGGAGCGTGCGGAGGGGGGCCGTGTCGGGCGTGTCGGCGATGGCCGCGTCGATGGCGTCGTCCATGCCGTTCTCCCAGGCCGGCGGGAGAACAAGTCCGGGGCGGCCCGCCCAGGCGATGTCGGGGGCGGCGAGGCCGGACTCGATGAGACGGAGCTGGATGAGACCGGCCAGCCCGTCGAAGACCACGGGCCGGATGAAGTTGCGCGCCGACGCGCCGGTCAGGCGGCCCGCCTGCGGCGGCTTGGGGATACGGTCGGCGACCGCCATCCACAGCAGGCCGTGGTCGAAGGCGTCGAGCACGTCCTCCAGGGTGGGCAGATCGGTGTCCGTCACCGTCTCGGAGGACGCGCGGCGGGACGTACGGGCCGCGCCGTCCTGGTCCGGCGACTCCGCGCGCAGCGCCCTGGCGACCGCGAGCAGCAGCGGTCGGGACCAGCCCTCGGCATCCGCTGAGGCGCGGGCCATGACCAGGTCGTCCCAGGCCAGACGCGGGCGCTCGGCCGCCTCCGGGGGCAGCGTGCGCGCCTCCAGAGCGGCGAACACCTGGCTCTGGTCCCGCAGCAGGGACAGCGCGTTCGCCTCCCCCTCACCTTCATCCGTCGCACCGTCGGCGGGCAGCCGCTCGATCCGGGCTATCCGGTCCTGGAGCGGCGGGTGGGAGTCGTACGGGTGCGGCTTCGGCGGACGCCGACCGTCCGCGAGCGCGGCGAGCCTCTCCCCCGGCCGGGCGGCGAGCAGTCGCGAGAATCCGCCGAGGACCTCGCCGACCGGAGGCAGCGCCCCCACGGGGCCGCCCATCCCGGCGTACGTGTCCACGTAGTGGTCGTACGCGGCGTCGATGACCGGCATGGCGCGCAGTGCGCCGACCGTCGCGTCACGGCCCGCGTACCGGGCGGCCGACTCATCGGCGGCGAACTCCTGCTGGCGGGCGACGGACTGCGAGGTCCGCAGGAACATCCGGGCGTAGCCGACGTAGACGGCGCCGACCACGTAATGCATCCGCGTGGTGCCCTCGCTGAACACCTCCACCGTGTGCAGTACGGCCGCCCGGCCGCGCAGGGTGAGGCCGCCGAGCCGGGTGTCGCGATTGCCGTAGTGGCCGAACTCATGCGCCAGAACGGCCCGCAGCCGGGGCACGGTCAGCCCCGCGAGCAGCGGCAGGCCCAGCAGCAGACGGCGCCGCCCCGGCAACAGGCCCAGCAGACGGCTCTGTTCCGCCACCCCCGCGTTGACCTCGGAAACCAGGTACAGCTCGTCCGGCGCCCGCTCCCCCGCCACCTCCGCCGCCGCCCGCACCTGCTCCCACAACTCGGGCTGCTCCTGCGCCGTGACCGCCACCCCGCCCGGCTCCGACCCCAGCCGCCCGGCCCGCAGAAACGCCAGCATCCCCCGCACGATCGCCACCGCCACCAACGCCGTGACCATCAAAATCGTGCCCTCGAACCACGCCGCCCCCGCCGCGAACCACCGCGTCACCAGCAGCCAGTCCAGCGCCGCCATCGCCGCCAACAGCACAAACCCCAACAACACGAACCCGACCAGCAACACCAACGCGCGCACAGCACGCAGCCGGAACGTCATCGACAATCCCCCCACAGGACCAGCCCACCCCCACCGGCACACCCCGACAAGGCCCGCAGATCCTACCCCCCACCCCAAGCCCCCCCCCGATCCCCCGCCTCACCTGCCCCCGCCCCCGGACGAGCACCCCGCCCACCCCCACCGGACCGTCGGCCGCCGACGCACCGGAAGCAGCCGCACCCCCACCCACCCCCTCCGCCCACCCCCACGGACAGGCGGACGCCGACGTACCCAAGCCCACCCACCCCGCCCGGCAACCCCCACGGACCGTCGGACACCGACGTACCCAAGCCCACCCACCCCCCTCCGCAACCCCCACCGGCGGGCGGACGCCGACGTACCGGGAGGGGACGGGCCGGGGTGCCCCCGCAGGGGGACGAACAGACAAGGGCTGGACGTCTTCGAAGTGCGGACACGTTCGTCGCCCGAGGAGGTGCCCCGGACCGGCACCGACCAGGCACAAGCGGCACCCGCAGACGAAAAAGCACCCGCACGGCATGGGGGTCCCCCCGCCGAAGGTAGGGGGAGGGCGGGCAAGACAAGCTAAAGGCTGCGCCACGCAGTGGGAACGGCGGCGGCCACATCCAACGCCGCAAGCGGCGCTCCCCCCGACCCCAGCCGCGCAGCGAGCCCATGCAGGTACGCCCCACAAGCAGCCGCGTCCATCGGCGCAAGCCCCGCCGCGAGCAACGACCCCGTAAGCCCGGACAGCACGTCCCCACTCCCCGCCGTCGCCAGCCACGCGACCCCCGTCGGATTGACGCGAACGGGCGCCCGGGGCGACGGCGAAGCCACCAACGTGGTGGCCCCCTTGAGCAGAACGGTGGCACCGAACCGCCCGGCCAGCCCCCGCACGGCGTCGAGGCGCCGCGCCTCGACCTCCTCCCGCGCCCAGCCGAGCAGCGCGGCGGCCTCCCCGGCGTGCGGGGTGAGGACGGTGGGGGCGCTCCGCTCCCGTACGGCGGCGGGCGAGAGGAAGCGCAAGGCGTCGGCGTCGACGAGGACCGGCACCGAGGTGGCGAGCACGTCGGTGACGGCCTGCCGCGCCTCCGGGGAGTCGCCGATGCCGGGCCCGACCACCCAGGACTGAACGCGCCCGGCGCTGTGCGGGGACCCGGTGGACACCAGCACCTCGGGGTGCCGGGCGAGCACGGCGTCGCCGCCGGGCCCGACGTAGCGCACCGCCCCGGCGCCGCCCCGCAGCGCGCCGGAGACGGCGAGGACGGCGGCCCCCGGATACCGCCCGGACCCGGCGACGACGCCGACGACACCGCGCCGGTACTTGTCGCTCGACTCCCCCGGCCGCGGCAGCGCGGCGGCGACGTCCGCGTGCTGGAGCGCCTCCAGTTCGGGTTCGCCGAGGTACGGCCCGAGGCCGATGTCGACGAGCCGGGGCGCCCCGGCGAAGGTGGCGGCCGGGTCGACGAGCAGCCCCGGCTTGTACGTACCGAAGGTGACGGTCGCGTCGGCGTGCACGGCGTCCCCGAGGACTTCCCCGGTGTCGGCGTCGACGCCGCTGGGCAGGTCGACGGCGACGACGAGGGCGCGGGAGGCCCCGGCGGCCTCGGCGAGCGGTACGGCGCCGGGCCGCAGCCCGCCCTTGCCGCCGATGCCGACGATCCCGTCGAGCACGAGGTCGGCCCGCCCGATCAGCGCCTCGGCGTCCGCCGCGGCGGCGGCGCGGCCCCCGGCGGCCAGCAGGGCGGCGAGGCCCCCGCGGTGGGCGCGTTCGGGGGCCAGCAGCACGGCGTGCACGGCGGCGCCGCGGCGGGCCAGCCGGGCACCGGCGTACAGCGCGTCACCGCCGTTGTCGCCGCTCCCGGCGAGGACGACGACGCGCGCGCCGTACGTACGCCCGAGCAGGTCCCGGCACGCCGCCGCGAGCCCGGCCGCCGCGCGCTGCATGAGCGCGCCCTCGGGCAGCCGGGCCATCAACTCGCCCTCGGCGGCCCGTACGGTCTCCACCGCGTGCGCGTACCTCATGGAAAGTCCTCCGGCAGGGCTCGACGAAAACAGCCTCAACGGACACTACGCGCCCGGCGCGCACCCAGCCCCCCGACCAGGCGGACCGGCGCACCCAGCCCCCCGACCAGGCGCACCGGACGCGCCCGGCGCACCCGCCCGCGGGTCAGCCCTCCGCGATGACCACCGCGGACGCGACCCCGGCGTCATGGCTGAGGGAGACGTGCCAGCCGCGTACCCCCAGCTCCGCGGCCCGCGCGGCCACGGTCCCGGTGACGGTCAGCCGGGGCCGGCCGGACGGCTCCGTGGTGATCTCGGCGTCGAGCCAGTGCAGCCCGGCGGGAGCGCCCAGGGCCTTGGCGAGCGCTTCCTTGGCCGCGAACCGGGCGGCCAGCGAGGCGACACCGCGCCGCTCGCCGGTCGGCAGCAGCAGTTCGCCGGGGAGGAAGAGCCGGTCGGCCATGCCGGGCGTGCGCTCCAGGGCGGCGGCGAAGCGGTCGATCTCGGCGACGTCGATCCCGACCCCGACGATCACTGGCCATCCCCTTCGCCCGACGTGCCGTTCATGCCGGCCAGCTTAGGCCGTGCCCCCACCCGCCGTGCCCCCGCCCGCACGCGCACCCCCGGCCGCGCGCCGCACCCCGCCCGCGCGCCGCACCCCCCGCCCGCGCTCCGTACACGCACGTCTGGACAATGGGGCCCGTGCCGACGACCCCAGCCGCGACCAGCCCCTATGTCGACCTGACCCGCGAGGAGTGGAGTGCGCTGCGCGAGCGCACACCGCTGCCGCTGACCGCCGAGGAGGTGGAGCGGCTGCGCGGCCTGGGCGACGTGATCGACCTGGACGAGGTGGTGGACGTCTATCTGCCGCTGTCCCGGCTGCTGAATCTGTACGTGGCCGCGCACAACCGGCTGCGCGGCGCGCTGAACACCTTCCTGGGGGACGCGGTGGGGGCGCCTCCGCCGAAGGCAGGGGGAGGGCACCACGCGCAGCCGGGGACGCCGTTCGTGATCGGGGTGGCGGGCAGTGTGGCGGTGGGCAAGTCGACCACGGCCCGGCTGCTCCAGGCGCTGCTGGCCCGCTGGCCCGAGCACCCGCGGGTCGAACTGGTCACCACCGACGGCTTCCTGCTGCCCAACGCGGAGTTGCACCGGCGCGGCCTGATGTCCCGCAAGGGCTTCCCCGAGTCGTACGACCGCCGCGCGCTGACCCGCTTCGTGGCGGACGTGAAGGCCGGCCGCGACGAGGTCACCGCGCCGGTCTACTCGCACCTGATCTACGACATCGTGCCCGGCGAGACGCTGACGGTGCGCCGCCCGGACATCCTCATCGTGGAGGGCCTGAACGTCCTCCAGCCGGCGCTGCCCGGCAAGGACGGCAGGACGAGGATCGGCCTGGCCGACCACTTCGACTTCAGCGTGTACGTGGACGCGCGCACCGAGGACATCGAGCAGTGGTACCTGGGACGGTTCAGGAAACTGCGCGAGACGGCCTTCCAGGACCCGCACTCGTACTTCCGCAAGTACACCCAGGTCTCGGAGGACGAGGCGCTGGAGTACGCCCGGCTGATGTGGCGCACCGTCAATCAGCCCAACTTGCAGCAGAATGTGCTGCCCACCCGCAGCCGGGCGACGCTGGTGCTCCGCAAGGGACCGGGGCACAAGGTGCAGCGCCTGTCGCTGCGCAAGCTCTGACGCCGGTCACCCGGCGCCGGTCACATGACGCGGCTCGCCCGACGCGGCCGCCAGATGTCGAGGAAACGGGAGCCCCGCCGTGCTGCACCTGCGGATGATCGTGCCCGCCGACCGCACCGAGGAGGTCGCGCGACTGGTCGGCGCGACCCTCGGCGCCACCCATCTGACGGTGATGCGCGGCGCCGCGTACGACCCGCTCGGTGACGTGCTGACCTGCGACGTGGCGCGGGAGGCGGCCGACGGCCTGCTGGCCGGGCTGCGTGAGCTGGGCGTGGCGGAGACCGGTTCGATCGCGGTCGAGAACATCGACCTGACGCTGTCGACGAGCGCGGAGAAGGCCGAGGAGGACGCGCCGGGCGAGGGCGCGGACGCGGTGCTGTGGGAGTCGCTGGTCGAGGAGACGCACGAGGAGTCGACGCTGACGGTCACGTACATCGCGTTCCTGACGGTGGCGACGATGCTGGCCGCGTACGGCGTGATGCTGGACAGCTCGATCCTGATCGTCGGCGCGATGGTGGTCGGGCCGGAGTTCGGGCCGCTGGCCGGGATCTGTACGGGGGTGGTGCGGCGTCAGCGCCGCCTGGTGGGGCGGTCGGTGGCGGCGCTGCTGATCGGCTTCCCGGTGGCGATGCTGATCACCGGCGGGTTCAGCGATCTGATGAGCCTGTTCGGGCTGTTCACGCAGGCGCGGTTCGACGCGCCGCACCCGGCGACGGAGTTCATCTGGCAGCCGACGTGGGATTCGTTCGTCGTCGCGTTCCTCGCCGGGATCGCCGGAATCCTCTCCCTGACCTCGTCCAAGTCGGGCGCGCTGGTGGGTGTGGCGATCTCGGTGACGACGGTGCCGGCCGCCGCGAACGCCGCCCTGGGGATCAGCTACGGGGCCTGGGGCGAGGCGTGGGGTTCCACCTTGCAGCTCGTGATCAACCTGGCGGGCATCGCGGTGGCGGGCACGTTGACGCTGCTCGCCCAGAAGTGGCTCTGGGCGAAGCGGCACGTACCCGCCGCCTGACGACGTACGGTCGGCCCCCGCGCGGGGCGGCTCAGCCCAGGGTGGACTTGACGACGTCGGCCAGCCGCCCGGCGACGGACTGGGCGTGGTCGATGTCGGCGGCCTCGACCATCACGCGCACCAGCGGCTCGGTGCCGGAGGGCCGCAGCAGGACCCGGCCGGTGGTGCCCAGCTCGGTCTCGGCCTCGGCGACGGCGGTCAGCAGCTCGGGCGTGGAGTCGACCCGGCTCTTGTCGACGTCCGGCACATTGACCAGCACCTGCGGCAGCCGCACCATGACCCCGGCCAGGTCGGCCAGGGTGCGCTTGGTGGCGGCGACGCGGGCGGCCAGCAGCAGACCGGTCAGGGTGCCGTCGCCGGTGGTGGCGTGGTCGAGCACGATGACGTGCCCGGACTGCTCGCCGCCGAGCGCGTACCCGTGCTCCTTCATCGCTTCCAGGACGTAGCGGTCGCCGACGGCGGTCTGCACCATCTCGATGCCTTCGCGTTCCATCGCCAGCTTGAAGCCGAGGTTGGACATCACGGTGCCGACGACGGTGTTCTCGCGCAGGGCGCCGCGCTCGCGCAGCGACAGGGCGAGGATCGCGAGGATCTGGTCGCCGTCGACCTCCTCACCGGTGGCGTCGACGGCCAGGCAGCGGTCGGCGTCGCCGTCGTGCGCGATGCCGAAGTCGGCGCCGTGCTCGACCACGGCGGCCTTCAGCAGCTCCAGGTGGGTGGAGCCGCAGCCGTCGTTGATGTTGAGCCCGTCGGGCTGGGCGCCGATGGTGATGATCTCGGCACCGGCGCGCGAGAACGCCTCGGGCGAGACGCGGGAGGCCGCGCCGTGCGCCTCGTCCAGGACGACCTTCAGGCCGTCGAGGCGGTTGGGCAGCACCGCGATGAGGTGGGCCACGTACTGGTCGAAGCCCTCGTCGTAGTCGCGGACCCGGCCGACGCCGCCGCCGGTCGGGCGGTTCCAGGGGGCGCCGGTGCGGTGCTCCTCGTAGATCGCCTCGATCCGCTCCTCCAGCTCGTCGTCGAGCTTGTGGCCGCCGCGCGCCAGGAACTTCACGCCGTTGTCCGGCATCGCGTTGTGGCTCGCGGAGAGCATCACGCCGAGGTCGGCGCCCAGCGCGCCGGTGAGATACGCCACCGCCGGGGTGGGCAGCACACCGACCCGCAGGACGTCCACGCCCGCGCTCGCGAGGCCCGCCACGACGGCCGCCTCCAGGAATTCGCCCGAGGCGCGCGGGTCGCGCCCCACGACCGCCACCGGCCGGTGGCCCGCGAAGCTGCCCGCTTCGCCGAGCACGTGTGCCGCCGCGACCGACAGGCCGAGAGCAAGCTCGGCGGTGAGGTCGGCGTTGGCCATGCCCCGCACGCCGTCGGTGCCGAAGAGTCGTCCCACAGTGTTTCCTCCGATGATCCGTGCGGTCGTGCGGCCGTCCCGGGACGCGACGATCCCTGCGCCGCCGGGCCTCCCGTGCCCCGCGGTCCGCGCCCCCGGTGCGGGGACATGGCTCCACCATCCAGGGCTCAGAGCCATATCAACAGACAAATGTGCCGATTCCCAGGAATGCGAACGCCTCGGAGGCACAAAGTGTCTCCGAGGCGTTCGATGCGCCCGGCGCGGGTTTGGTTCCCGCGCCGGAGGCGACTTAGCGCTTGCTGAACTGCGGGGCCTTGCGGGCCTTCTTCAGACCGGCCTTCTTCCGCTCGACCGCGCGGTCGTCACGGGTCAGGAAGCCGGCCTTCTTCAGCGGGCCGCGGTTGTTGTCCACGTCCGCCTCGTTGAGCGCGCGGGCGACGCCCAGGCGCAGGGCACCGGCCTGGCCGGAGATGCCGCCGCCGCTGATGCGGGCCACGACGTCGTACCGGTTGTCCAGCTCGAGCACCTTGAAGGGCTCGTTGACTTCCTGCTGGTGCACCTTGTTGGGGAAGTAGCCCTCAAGGGTGCGGCCGTTGATCTTCCACTTGCCGCTGCCCGGAACGATCCGGACACGGGCGATGGACTGCTTGCGGCGGCCGGTGCCGGCGGCCGGCTGCGGGTCGCCGAAGCGCGAGGCGAGCGACTCGGAGGTGTACTCCGACTCGGGGGTCTCGGACTCGAAGGTCGTGATCTCCTCGAAGGTCTCTTCACCCTCGACGACGGTCTCGGCAGTGGTCTCAGCCACGATTCTCCTCAGATTCTTTCTGGTAGCTGGTGGCCGGTACTACTGCGCGACCTGGGTGATCTCGAACGGCACCGGCTGCTGGGCAGCGTGCGGGTGCTGGTCGCCCGAGTAGACCTTCAGCTTCGAGAGCATCTGACGGCCCAGGGTGTTCTTCGGGAGCATGCCCTTGATGGCCTTCTCCACGGCCTTCTCCGGGTTCTTGTCGAGCAGCTCGTCGTAGCGCACGGAGCGCAGGCCGCCCGGGTACCCGGAGTGGCGGTACGCCATCTTCTGGGTCTTCTTGTTGCCCGACAGGTGCACCTTGTCGGCGTTGATGATGATGACGAAGTCACCGGTGTCGACGTGCGGGGCGTAGATGGGCTTGTGCTTGCCCCGCAGGAGGGTCGCGGCCTGGGTGGCCAGACGGCCCAGGACAACGTCCTGCGCGTCGATTACGTGCCACTGGCGGGTGACATCGCCGGGCTTGGGGCTGAACGTACGCACGGTCGCCTTCGCTTCTTCAGTGATGGTGTCTCCACGAGCCCGTGAGGGGCCGGGGAAACGGGTCCTTGTACAAGGCCACCCGGACGATCAGGCCAGCCCTGGCGGCATTCGGGGACGCAACCCGTCTGCCTGCCGCTGGTCATCGGCCCGGTGGACCGGCGTAAGGGCCCCTCACGTGAGATAGAGCAAGCCAATACGCATAACGACATCGAAGAATACCCGCGCGCCCCCGTACGGGTCAAAACGCGTCGGATTCCCGGGCCGGGAGGGGCCGTTCGGGACCCGTGGGGACCGGGCGTCCGCCGGGCCCTACCGCTTGCGCTCGACCCGCCGCTCGTCCCAGACCGGCTCGGTGGACTCCCTGACCAGACCGTCGGACCCGAAGACCAGATAGCGGTCGAAACTGCGCGCGAACCACCGGTCGTGCGTCACCGCGAGCACCGTGCCGTCGTACGACTCCAGGCCCTCCTGGAGGGCCTCGGCGCTCTCCAGGTCGAGGTTGTCCGTGGGCTCGTCCAGCAGCAGCGCGGTGGTCCCGGCCAGCTCCATGAGCAGGATCTGGAAGCGGGCCTGCTGCCCGCCGGAGAGCTTGTCGAAGGGCTGGTCGCCCTGCCGCTCCAGCTCGTACCGCCGCAGGACGCCCATGGCGCGGCCCCGGTCGTGCGCGTGGTCGCCCCACAGGATGTCGACCAGGGTGCGGCCGAGCAGTTCCGGGTGCGCGTGGGTCTGCGCGAAGTGGCCGGGCACCACCCGCGCGCCGAGCTTGAACGTCCCGGTGTGCGCGACGCTCCCGTCCCCGGCGAGCAGCCGCAGGAAGTGCGACTTCCCCGAGCCGTTGGAGCCGAGCACCGCGACCCGCTCGCCGTAGTAGACCTCCAGGTCGAACGGCTTCATCAGACCGGTCAGCTCCAGCTTCTCGCAGGTCACCGCCCGTACGCCGGTACGTCCGCCGCGCAGCCGCATCCGGATGTCCTGCTCGCGCGGCGGCTCCTGCGGGGCGCCCGCGTCCTCGAACCGCTTCAGCCGGGTCTGCGCCGCGTGGTAGCGGGACGCCATGTCGGGGCTGTTCGCCGCCTGCTGGCGCAGCCGCAGCACCATCGCCTTGAGCTTGGCGTGCTCCTCCTCCCAGCGCCGCCGCAGCTCCTCGAAGCGCGCGAAGCGCTCCTTGCGGGCCTCGTGGAAGGTGTCGAAACCGCCGCCGTGCACCCACACCGTGGACCCGGCCGGGCCGGTCTCGACGGCGACGATCTTCTGCGCGCTGCGGGCCAGCAGCTCCCGGTCGTGGCTGACGAACAGCACGGTCTTCTTGGTGAGGGCGAGCTGCTCCTCCAGCCAGCGCTTGCCCGGTACGTCCAGGTAGTTGTCCGGCTCGTCGAGCAGCAGCGTCTCGTCGGGGCCGCGCAGCAGGGCCTCCAGAACCAGCCGTTTCTGCTCACCGCCCGAGAGCGTCTTCACCTCGCGCCACTGCGCCCGCTCGTACGGCACGCCGAGCGCGGCCATCGTGCACATGTCCCACAGGGTCTCGGCCTCGTAGCCGCGCGCCTCGGCCCATTCGGCCAGGGCGTGCGCGTACGCCATCTGCGCCGGTTCGTCGTCCTGCGCCATGATCGCCAGCTCGGCCGCGTCGACCGCCTTGGCGGCGGTCCGGATCCGCGGGTGCGCGACGGACACCAGCAGGTCACGTACGGTGCGGTCGTCGCGGACGCTGCCGACGAACTGCCGCATCACCCCGAGGCCGCCGCTGACCGTGACCGTGCCGCCGTGCGGCTTGATCTCGCCGGAGATCAGCCGCAGCAGCGTGGTCTTGCCCGCGCCGTTGGCGCCGACCAGCGCGACCACGGCGCCGTCACCCACACGGAACGAGACGTCGCCGAGCAGCGCCCGCCCATCCGGCAGGTAGTACTCCAAGTGCGCTGCTTCCACATGTCCCATGTCCTGGATTCTCCCTGTGGGGCGCGATCCGCCCCAACTCGTTTTCGTGAGGTCTCCACCGGCGCGTTCACCGGTGCGTTCTCCGGTGTGTTCACCGGTGTGTTCACCGGAATATGTGCGCGGCCTGACCGGCAATATGATGCGCGGCATGACTGATGGGCCCGGACAGCAGCCGCAGCCTCCGCAGGAACCCCCCACGAGCGCCCCCGAGGGCGAGCGCGAGGTCCTTGAGGGACGCGTCATCCCCTCTCGGCCCCAGCCGCGCCACGCCGCCGCCCAGGCACCACCGCAGCAGCCGTCGCCGTACGACGCGCAGGCGCCGCAGGGCCCGCAGCCGCCGTCGGGGCCGGCCGCCGACCAGCCGGCCGGGCCGCCGGGGGGCTACGCGGACGACCCGCGGCGCGGGTTCCGCCACGAGCCCGGACAGTCGCAGCCGCAGGCGCCGTCCTCCGGTCCCGCGTGGTCGCCGCAGGCCGAGCAGCCGGGCGCGTACCAGGTACGGCCCGGCGTCCCCGGCCAGGGCGCGGCCCGGCCGCACGCCTCGCTGCCGCCCGCCGCCGCGGCGCCGGGTGCCGCCGAGACCCCCGCGGCTCCCGCGCCGCCGCCCGGCCCCGCCCCCGCGCGGCCCACCGGCCCGACAGGCCCGCGGCCGGCCGCCCAGACCGCGCCCCGGAGCACGCCCCAGGCCCCCGCCCAGGGCGCACCCCGAAGCCCGTCGCAGAGCCCCCAGGGCGCCCCGCAGGGCGCGCCCGGCATGGGCACCCACCGTCAGCCCTTCCCGCGCCAGCAGCGCGGCGCGGGACAGCGTCGGCAAGGGGCGCACACGCCCGCCTCAGGGCCGGGCGGCCCGCCCTCGGCCGGGACACCCGACTGGGGCGCGCTCGCCGAGCAGCAGGCCGCCAGCGGTGCCAAGCGGCGCAAGCTGATGATGCTCGGCGGCGGGATCGTCGCCGTCGCGGTGATAGCGGGCGGCGTCGCCACCGCCGTCGTCATGTCGGGCGGCTCGGACGACGAGCCGGTGGCCGGGCCGTCCTCAGCCACCAGCGGCGCCACGTCGCAGTCGCCGCTGCCGCCCGCGCCCTCGTTCTCCTCGGTCGCTCCCCCGCCGCCGCCCAACCCGCTGGACTTCATCTCCACCCCCGCCAAGGACACCGCCCCGATCACCGTGGGCGGCCTCTTCCCCGGCAAGCAGTTCCGGATCGGCGGCAACGTCTACTCCCAGACCGCCGCCGCCACCACCGCCAAGTGCGCCGACGGCGCCCGCAGCGAGCTGGCCGCCGCCCTCACCGCCAACGGCTGCCGCAAGCTGATCCGCGCCACCTACGTACGCGGCGGCGTGGCCGTCACCGTCGGCGTCGCCGTCTTCGACGACACCGCCCACGCGGCGAAGGTGCAGAAGACCGCCCACTACCTCGGCCCGCTCAACGGCGGCGGCATCAAGGACTTCTGCCACGCCGTCGCCTGCCAGATGACGTCCAACGCCGTCGGCCGCTACGCCTACTTCACCATCTCCGGCTTCAAGACCGGCAAGACCCTCACCAAGGCCGACACCACCGCCAGGCAGGCCGCCAACGACGCCTCCGACTTCGCCTTCCAGCGCGTCATCCAGCGCGGCCGCGACGCCGCGAGCGCCGCTACCCCGTAACGGCGGCAGCGGGCGCGGCGGGGGCGCACGGCAGGGTCCGCCTGTTGCGGGCCTCCACCGAGCGGGCGGCCAGCTGGTCGTCCGCCGGGTAGCCGACCTCTTCCAGGGTGAGGCCGTGCGGGCGCAGGACCTTGACGGCGGAGTGGCGCTCGCGCCCGGCCAGGACCTCGCCGGGGAAGCCGACCGGGCAGTGGCCGTCGCCGACCAGGATCATCGCGCCGATCAGCGCGCGCACCATGTTGTGGCAGAAGGCGTCGGCGCGGACCGTGGCGACCGCGAGACCGTCGGCCGTACGCTCCCAGCGCAGGTCGAGCAGGGTGCGGATGGTCGTGGCGCCCTCGCGCTTCTTGCAGTACGCGGCGAAGTCGTGCTCGCCGAGCAGGAGTTCGGCCGCCGCGTTCATCCGGTCGACGTCCACCGGACGGTCGTGCCACAGCACGTGGCCGCGCAGCAGCGGGTCCACACCGCCGGGGTGGTCGCCGACGCGGTAGGCGTACCGCCGCCAGACCGCCGAGAACCGCGCGTTGAACCCGGCGGGTGCCGCCGAGACGTCCCAGACGCGTACGTCCCACGGCAGCCGTCCGGCCAGCCGCCGGCGCAGATTGCCGCCCTCGGCCGCCCACACGTCCGCGGGCAGGTCCACGTGCGCCACCTGCCCGCGCGCGTGCACCCCGGCGTCGGTGCGCCCCGCGACGGTCAGCTCCACCGGCTCGGCCATCCGCAGCACCGTCGGGATCGCCGCCTCCAACTCCCCCTGCACGGTCCGCCGGGTGCGCTGCTTGGCCCACCCGGAGAAGTCCGTACCGTCGTAGGCCAGATCCAGCCGCACCCGTACGGCGCCGGGCGCCACCTCGTCGCTCACGCGCGCATTCCTCTCAGCGGGATCAGGGGACTTCGGGGGCCGGGATCGCGGGGACCAGCGGAACGGGCCCGTACCCCTCCGGCAGAGGGGTACGGGCCCGCGGGGTCGCTCCCGGGGTCTCAGAACGCTCAGGCGTCCTTGGACTCCTTGGGCTCCTCGTCGGCCGGAGCGGCGTCCTCGACCGCGTCGTCCGCGGTCTCGGGCGTGGCGTCCGCCGGCTCGGAGTCCTTCTTGAGGTCGGCCAGAGCCTCGTCACCGGCGCGGTCCTTGGCGGAACGCTTGGTGGCGGCCTCGGCCTCGCCCGTGGCGGCCTGCGCCACGGTCAGCGCCTCGACCAGCTCGATGACGGCCATCGGCGCGTTGTCGCCGCGGCGGTTACCGACCTTGGTGATCCGGGTGTAGCCACCCGGGCGGTTCTCGTACCGCGGCGCGATCTCGGTGAAGAGCGTGTGGACGACGCTCTTGTCCGTGATCGTCTGCAGCACCTGGCGACGGTTGTGCATGTCGCCCTTCTTCGCCTTGGTGATCAGCCGCTCCGCGACCGGACGCAGACGGCGCGCCTTGGCCTCGGTGGTCTTGATCCTGCCGTGCTCGAACAGCGACTTCGCGAGGTTCGCGAGCAGCAGCTTCTCGTGCGCGGCGCCGCCGCCGAGGCGGGCACCCTTCGCGGGCTGAGGCATGGTCTTTCTCCTTCTCCGCTGCACCGGCCGTACGAGGTACCGATGTCAGTGCGAACTGGCGGCTGCCAGCTCGATGGGGGTCCGGGGCGGGGCCCCGGTGCCCTCCCCGTTCGGTGCGAACCGGGAAGGCGCCCGGCGACGGCCGGGACCAGGGGTCCCGGCCGCGCCGGAGGCGATCAGTACTGCTCGGTCTCCACGAAACCGGCGTCCACGTCGTCGTCGGCGCCGAAGGCGTCGGCGGCGGCGGTGGGGTCGAATCCGGGCGGGCTGTCTTTGAGGGCCAGGCCCATGCCGGCCAGCTTCGCCTTGACCTCGTCGATCGACTTCGCGCCGAAGTTGCGGATGTCGAGCAGGTCGGCCTCGGAGCGTGCCACGAGCTCACCCACGGAGTGGATGCCCTCGCGCTTGAGGCAGTTGTAGGAGCGGACGGTGAGTTCCAGCTCCTCGATCGGCAGCGCCAGGTCAGCGGCCAGGGCGGCGTCCGTGGGGGACGGGCCCATGTCGATGCCCTCGGCGTCGACGTTCAGCTCGCGGGCCAGGCCGAACAGCTCGACCAGGGTCTTGCCCGCGGACGCCATGGCGTCACGGGGGCGCATGGCCTGCTTGGTCTCGACGTCGACGATCAGCTTGTCGAAGTCGGTGCGCTGCTCGACACGGGTCGCCTCGACCTTGTAGGTGACCTTGAGCACCGGGCTGTAGATGGAGTCGACCGGGATGCGGCCGATCTCCTGGCCCTGCTGCTTGTTCTGCACCGCGGAAACGTAGCCGCGACCGCGCTCGACGGTCAGCTCCATCTCCAGCTTGCCCTTGGCGTTCAGCGTCGCCAGGACCAGGTCGGGGTTGTGCACCTCGACACCGGCCGGGGGCGCGATGTCGGCGGCGGTGACGACACCCGGGCCCTGCTTGCGCAGGTACATCACGACCGGCTCGTCGTGCTCCGAGGAGACGACGAGCTGCTTGATGTTGAGGATGACGTCGGTCACGTCCTCCTTGACGCCCGGCACGGTGGTGAACTCGTGCAGGACACCGTCGACCCGGATGCTGGTGACAGCGGCACCGGGGATCGAGGAGAGGAGCGTACGGCGGAGCGAGTTGCCGAGGGTGTAGCCGAAGCCCGGCTCCAGCGGCTCGATCACGAACCGGGAGCGGAATTCGTCGACGACCTCTTCGGTCAACGAGGGACGCTGAGCGATCAGCATGAGTGTCGGTCCTTCATTCGTGGGCGCCCGCTATTTGACGCCCCCTGTACTACGAGGATACGGGCGGTACGACGGTCGCCCGTCGTACCGCCCGGCATCGCCTCGGTCCGTACGCCGAAGTAATTGCTTACTTCGAGTACAGCTCGACGATGAGCTGCTCCTGCACCTGGGTGTCGATCACCTGGCGCTCGGGCAGGCTGTGCACGAGGATCCGCAGCTTGCCGGCGTTGGCTTCGAGCCACGCGGGCACGGTCTTGTCGCCGGCCTCGCCCTGGGCCACCGCGAACGGGGTCAGGTTGCGGGACGACTCGCGGACCTCGACGATGTCGCTCACGGACACACGGGCCGACGGGATGTCGGTCTTGCGGCCGTTGACGGTGATGTGTCCGTGACGGACGAGCTGCCGCGCGTGGTCGCGGGACTTGGCGAAGCCGGCCCGGTACACCACGTTGTCGAGGCGGGTCTCAAGGATGCGCAGAAGGTTCTCACCGGTCTTGCCGGACTTCTGGTTCGCTTCCTTGTAGTAGTTCACGAACTGCTTCTCGAGGACACCGTAGATGCGCGCGCACTTCTGCTTCTCACGAAGCTGGAGAAGGTACTCGCTGTCCTTGGTGCGCCCGCGTCCGTGCTCACCCGGGGGGTAAGGACGGATCTCGATCGGGCACTTCGCGCTCTCGCACTTGCTCCCCTTGAGGAAGAGCTTCTGCTTCTCCCGACGGCAACGCTTGCAGTCGGCCCCGGTGTAACGCGCCATTGTCTCGTGTCTCCTGTATCAGCTTGTCAGACGCGGCGGCGCTTGGGCGGGCGGCAGCCGTTGTGCGGGGTCGGGGTGACGTCCTGGATCGAACCGACCTCGAGGCCCGTGGCCTGGAGGGAGCGGATCGCGGTCTCGCGGCCGGAGCCGGGACCCTTCACGAAGACGTCGACCTTGCGCATGCCGTGCTCCTGCGCCCGGCGGGCGGCCGACTCGGCGGCCATCTGCGCGGCGAAGGGGGTGGACTTGCGCGAGCCCTTGAAGCCGACGTGGCCGGCGGAGGCCCAGGAGATCACGTTGCCCGCGGGGTCGGTGATCGAGACGATCGTGTTGTTGAACGTGCTCTTGATGTGGGCGTGCCCATGAGCGACGTTCTTCTTTTCCTTGCGGCGCACCTTCTTGGCTGCGCCCTGACGGCCCTTAGGAGGCATGTGTCAACTTCTCCCGGTGGAGGTGGTCGGTCCTACAGCGAAGACCGCTGATGAGCGTCCGCTGAGGACTACTTCTTGCCCGGCTTCTTCTTACCGGCGATGGCGCGACGCGGACCCTTGCGGGTACGGGCGTTGGTGTGAGTGCGCTGACCGTGGACCGGCAGGCCACGACGGTGGCGCAGACCCTGGTAGCAGCCGATTTCCACCTTGCGGCGGATGTCGGCCTGCACCTCGCGACGGAGGTCACCCTCGGTCTTGAAGTTGGCATCGACGTACTCGCGCAGCTTGACGAGGTCTTCCTCGGCCAGGTCGCGGACGCGGATGTCGGGGTTCACACCGGTCTCCTTCAGCACCTGCTGGGAGCGGGAGCGCCCGATGCCGAAGACGTAGGTGAGGGCGATCTCCACGCGCTTCTCACGCGGGAGGTCAACGCCTGAAAGGCGTGCCATTTTCTTGGCTCCTGATGGTTTCGGAGGTCTTCCGCAGTACCGGCTCCTGACCGCCGACCGCTCGTGTGCTGAGCGGTGGTACGACCAGGTCCCCGGCCTCCGCCGGAGGTGTCATCCCCTTGTGGCAGGAGATGGGCACTGCGTATGTACGTGTGTGCGTCGCGCGAAGTTCTGCGGATGCAGGTAGGTCGGCGTGCGTCAGCCCTGGCGCTGCTTGTGGCGCAGGTTGTCGCAGATGACCATGACCCGGCCGTGACGGCGGATCACCTTGCACTTGTCGCAGATCTTCTTGACGCTCGGCTTGACCTTCATGAGGTGAGGTTCTCCGGGTCTTGAGATCTACTCGTTGCTACTTGTATCGGTAGACGATCCGTCCGCGCGTCAGGTCGTACGGAGAGAGCTCCACAACGACCCGGTCATCCGGGAGGATGCGGATGTAGTGCATCCGCATCTTGCCGCTGATGTGCGCGAGGACCTTGTGACCGTTCTGCAGCTCCACCTTGAACATCGCGTTCGGCAGAGACTCGATCACGGTGCCCTCGATTTCGATGGCGCCTTGCTTTTTGGCCATGTCCTGCTTTCGGGATCGGCTACCTTGGTCGGCCCCAGACATGCCAAAAGACACGCGAGAGCCGACGTGTCAGTCTACGTCACGCCACCCGGAAAGACGAATCAGGGATGTATGCCCTGCCCCGAAGATCCTTAAGCAAGCGGGTCTGGGGCGGTCGTGATGCCGTACTCGGCCAGTTTGGCCCTGCCGCAGTCCTCGGCGGTCAGGACGAGGGGGCCGTCCTCGGTGAGGGCGATGGAGTGCTCCCAGTGGGAGGACCAGGAGCCGTCGTCGGACTTGACCGTCCACTCGTCGGCGAGGACGTGGGTGCGGGGGGTGCCGAGGGTGACCATCGGCTCGATGGCGAGGCAGACACCGGGGATCAGCTTGATGCCGCGCCCGCGCTTCTTGGTGACGTAGTTCAGCAGGTGCGGGTCCATGTGCATCTGGGTGCCGATGCCGTGGCCCCCGTAGTCCTCGACGATGCCGTACTTGCCGGAGGCGGGCCGCGGCTGGCGGCGGATGTAGCCCTCGATCGCCTTGGAGATGTCCTCCAACCGGTTGCCCTTGCGGAAGGCGGCGATGCCCGCCCACATGGACTCCTCGGTGACCCGGCTCAGCTCGATCAGCTCCGGCGCGTGCCCGCTGCCCACGAAGCACGTGAAGGCCGCGTCGCCGTGCCAGCCGTCGACGATGGCGCCGGCGTCGATGGCGATCATGTCGCCGTCCTTGAGCACCGTCTCGCGGTCCGGGATGCCGTGCACCACCACGTCGTTGACCGACGTGCAGATGTTGCCGGGGAAGCCGCCGTACCCCAGGAAGTTCGGCTTGGCGCCGTGGTCGGCGATCACCTTCGCGGCGACCTCGTCCAGGTCCTTGGTGGTGGCGCCGGGCACCGCCGCGGCGCGCGTCGCCCGGTGGATCGCCGCCACGACCAACCCGGCCTCGCGCATCTTGGCGATCTGCTCGGGGGTCTTGATCTCCACCATGACGGCTGGCGCCTTCCTCGTGTACGTCAGTGCTCGGGCACCGCTCGTCCCCTCGGGGACGGCATGTGCCCACTCAACGATACGGCCGTGGCGCCCGTCAGGGCACCACGGCCGATGCCGTGCTCTGCGGCGGCTACCGCCGCTCGCCCGCGCGCAGCGCGTCCATCGCGCGCTGCGTGACCTCGGCCACCGGGCCGAGCGCCGAGATCGTCACCACAAGGTCCTGCTGCTTGTAGTAGTCGATGATCGGCTCGGTCTCGCGGTGGTAGACCTCGATCCGGTTGCGGACCTTGTCCTCCGCGTCGTCGCTGCGCTGGTACAGCTCGCCGCCGCAGACGTCGCAGACGCCCTCGGTGGCGGGCTTGCTGTACTCGACATGGAAGACGTGCGCGCTGTTGTTGCGGCACACCCGGCGGCCGGCGATCCGCTTGACGACCTCGTCCTCGGGGACCTCCAGGTCGAGCACACCGTCGAGCGCGATCCCGTGCCCGGCCATGTACGCGTCCAGCGCGCGGGCCTGGAACTCGTTGCGCGGAAAGCCGTCGAGCAGGAAGCCCTCCGCCGCGTCCGCCTGCTCCAGGCGGTCCTCCGCCATGCCGATGGTGATCTCGTCAGGTACCAGGTCACCGGCGTCCATGAACGCCTTCGCCTGCTTGCCCAGGTCGGTCCCTTGACTGATGTTGGCGCGGAACAGGTCTCCCGTGGAGATGTGCGGGATCGACAGGTTCTTGGCGAGGAACGCGGCCTGCGTCCCCTTGCCCGCGCCGGGGGGACCGACCAGGACGATTCGCATCAGCGGAGGAACCCTTCGTAGTTACGCTGCTGGAGCTGGCTCTCGATCTGCTTCACCGTCTCCAGACCGACACCCACGATGATCAGGATGCTGGTGCCGCCCAGCGGGAAGCTGCCGTTGCTCCCGTTGAAGACCGCGATGGCGACCGTTGGCACGAGAGCGATGAGACCCAGATACAGCGATCCCGGCCACGTGATGCGATTCAGCACGTAACTCAGGTACTCCGCGGTGGGGCGGCCGGCCCGGATGCCGGGGATGAAGCCACCGTACTTCTTCATATTATCCGCCACTTCCTCGGGGTTAAACGAGATAGCGACGTAGAAGAAGGCGAAGAACACGATCAGCAGGAAGTAGGCGGCCATGTAGATCGGGTGGTCGCCCTTGGTCATGTTGCGGCTGATCCACTGCGCCCAGCCCGCGGTCGACCCGGAGAACTGCACGATCAGCGCCGGGATGTAGAGCAGCGACGACGCGAAGATGACCGGGATCACACCCGCCTGATTGACCTTCAGGGGGATGTACGTGGAGGTGCCGCCGTACGAGCGGCGGCCGATCATGCGCTTCGCGTACTGCACCGGAATTCGGCGCTGGGCCTGTTCGACGAAGACCACCAGGCCGACCATCGCGAGACCGACGGCGATCACCGCGAGGAACTCCACCCAGCCGCCGGCGATCTTGCCGGAGACCTTGATCGCCCACAGCGAGCCGGGGAATCCGGCGGCGATGGCCACGAACATCAGGATCGACATGCCGTTGCCGATGCCCTTGTCGGTGATCAGCTCACCGAGCCACATGATCATCACGGTGCCCGCGGTCATGGTGGTCACCATGGTCACGGTGGTGAAGATCGACTGGTTCGGCACGATGTCGAACTTGTTCTGGCAACTGGAGAACAGGCTGCCGGAGCGGGCGGTGGCGACGAGGCCGGTGCCCTGGAGGACCGCGAGCGCGACGGTCAGGTACCGGGTGTACTGCGTGATCTTGGTGGTGCCCGCCTGGCCCTCCTTCTTGAGGGCCTCCAGGCGTGGGATCACCACCGTGAGGAGCTGCAGGATGATGCTCGCCGTGATGTACGGCATGATCCCGAGCGCGAAGATCGTGAGCTGGAGAAGAGCGCCGCCGCTGAACATGTTCACCAGGCCGAAGAGGCTGTTGCTGCTCTTCGTGTCCTTAATGCACTGGTTGACCACCGAGTAGTCGATCCCCGGCACCGGAACATGCGCACCGAGGCGATAGATCACCACGATGCCCAACGTGAACAGCAGCTTCTTCCGCAGGTCGGGCGTCCTGAACGCCCGTGCGAACGCGGTGAGCACGGTGCCTCCTGCACCCCCCGCGCACGGCGGAAGGACGGTCTGATGAGGTACTGACTGATACGGGCAGATACGGCGCTGGCCATACGGCTGTACCACCCGCGAAAGCACACAGGCTCTGCGAACAGTAACAACCGACGTCACCCTACCCGCGAGGCGGGCTCCCTAGGAATGACCAATCGGCCAAGGAAATACAAGGAAACAACGACCGGGGATGCCCCTAGGTGCTGGGCATCCCCGGTCGTCGTGTGACATCTGACTCAGATGAGTTCGGTCACGGTACCGCCGGCGGCGGTGATCTTCTGCTGGGCGGACCCGGAAACCGCGTCCACGGTCACCTGGAGCGCCACGGTCACCTCGCCGGTGCCGAGCACCTTGACGAGCTGGTTCTTGCGTACCGCGCCCTTGGCGACCAGATCGGCCACCGTGACCTCGCCACCCTCGGGGTAGAGGGTCGCGAGCTTGTCCAGGTTGACGACCTGGTACTCGGTGCGGAACGGGTTCTTGAAGCCCTTGAGCTTCGGGAGACGCATGTGGAGGGGCATCTGCCCGCCCTCGAAGCGCTCCGGAACCTGGTAGCGGGCCTTGGTGCCCTTGGTGCCACGACCGGCCGTCTTGCCCTTGGACGCCTCGCCACGACCCACACGGGTCTTGGCGGTCTTGGCGCCGGGGGCCGGACGGAGGTTGTGGATCTTGATCGGGCTTTCGTTACCCATGATCAGTCGACCTCCTCGACCGTGACGAGGTGGCGGACGGTCTGGACCATGCCGCGGATCTCCGGCCGGTCCTCCTTGACCACCACGTCGTTCAGCCGCTTCAGGCCGAGCGACCGCAGGGTGTCACGGTGGTTCTGCTTGCTGCCGATGTAGGACTTGGTCTGGGTGACCTTGAGGCGAGCCATTACGCACCCACCCCGGCACGCGCACGCAGCAGGGCGGCGGGCGCGACGTCCTCGATCGGCAGACCGCGGCGGGCGGCGATCTCCTCGGGGCGCTGAAGCCCCTGGAGCGCGGCCACCGTGGCGTGCACGATGTTGATCGCGTTGTCCGAGCCGAGGCTCTTGGACAGCACGTCGTGGATACCGGCGCACTCCAGAACGGCGCGCACCGGGCCACCGGCGATCACACCGGTACCGGGGGAAGCGGGCTTGAGCAGGACGACGCCCGCGGCCTTCTCGCCCTGGATCGGGTGCGGGATGGTGCCCTGGATACGGGGGACCTTGAAGAAGTGCTTCTTGGCCTCCTCCACACCCTTGGCGATGGCGGCCGGCACCTCCTTGGCCTTGCCGTAACCGACACCCACGGTGCCGTCACCGTCGCCCACCACGACCAGCGCGGTGAAGCTGAAGCGACGACCACCCTTCACAACCTTGGCGACGCGATTGATCGCGACGACACGCTCGACATAGGCGGTCTTCTCGGCCTGCTGGCCGCCGTCCCGCCGGTCCTTACGGTCCCGTCGCTCGCCGCCACCGGCACCGCTTCCGCGGCGCTGGGGTCCAGCCATTGGAATTACCTCTCTTCGTTTTCCGCTAGCTACGGAACCGGATCAGAACTTCAGTCCGGCTTCGCGGGCGGCGTCCGCCAGGGCGGCGATGCGCCCCGCGTACTGGTTGCCGCCACGGTCGAACACGACAGCCTCGACGCCCTTGGCCTTCGCACGCTCGGCCACGAGCTGGCCGACCTGCTTGGCCTTGGCGCTCTTGTCGCCTTCGCCGCCGCGGATGGACGCGTCGAGGGTCGACGCGGACGCGAGCGTGTGGCCCGCGAGATCGTCGATGACCTGCGCCACGATGCCACGGTTGGAACGGGTCACGACCAGACGCGGACGCGCCTCCGTGCCCGAGACCCGCTTGCGGACGCGGATGTGGCGACGCTTGAGTGCCGCACCCTTGTACGCCTTGCCCTTGGCGATCTTCACACCGTATGCCATGGCTACTTACCAGCCTTTCCGACCTTGCGGCGGATGACCTCGCCGGCGTACTTGACGCCCTTGGCCTTGTACGGGTCGGGCTTCCGCAGCTTGCGGATGTTGGCGGCCACCTCGCCGACCTTCTGCTTGTCGATGCCCTCGACGGAGAACTTCGTCGGGTTCTCGACCTTGAAGGAGATCCCCTCGGGGGCCTCGACGAGAATCGGGTGGCTGTAGCCCAGGGCGAACTCCAGGTTGGAGCCCTTCGCCTGGACGCGGTAGCCGACACCGCTGATTTCGAGCTGCTTGCTGTAGCCCGCGGTCACGCCGGTGATCATGTTCGCCACCAGCGTGCGGGACAGGCCGTGCAGGGCCTTCGAGACACGCTCGTCGTTGGGGCGGGTGACCAGCAGAGTGCCGTCCTCGCCCTTGGCGATCTCGATCGGCGCGGCAACGGTGTGCGAAAGGGAACCCTTGGGGCCCTTCACAGCGACCGTGCGGCCGTCGATGGTGACGTCCACTCCGGCGGGAACCGAGATGGGCAGCTTGCCGATGCGCGACATTGCTATACCTCGCTTTCCCGGTTACCAGACGTAGGCGAGGACTTCCCCACCCACGCCCTTCTTCTGCGCCTGCTGGCCGGTGAGCAGCCCGTGGGACGTGGAGATGATCGCCACGCCCAGGCCGCCGAGCACCTTCGGCAGGTTGGTGGACTTCGCGTAGACCCGCAGACCAGGCTTGCTGATCCGCTTGATCCCGGCGATGGAGCGCTGCCGCTCCGGACCGAACTTCAGCTCGAGGATGAGGTTCTTGCCGACCTCGGCGTCCTCGACCTTCCAGCCGGTGATGTAACCCTCCTGCTGGAGGATCTCCGCGATGTGCGACTTGATCTTGCTGAACGGCATCTCGACGTCGTCGTGGTACGCCGAGTTGGCGTTACGCAGACGGGTCAGCATGTCCGCGATGGGGTCGGTCATGGTCATGAGTTGGCCCTGGGCCTCTCTCGCCGGGGTTTCCTATCTGTGCCATCCCTCTCCCCGAGAGGTGCGCCGCACGGTGGCGGACACGTCGGGACGGGTGCGGTACGGGGACCTACGGCGTAGTAAGTCGAATCGGGCGGCGGACGCCCAACCCTTCTACCTTACGGGAAAAAGGTTGGGCCCCCGACCGTCCAGATGCTTACCGAGAGTTCCTGGTGATCCGGATTGCCCGGACTACCAGGAGCTCTTGGTCACGCCCGGCAGCTCGCCACGGTGGGCCATCTCACGAAGGCACACGCGGCACAGGCCGAACTTGCGGTAGACGGAGTGCGGCCGGCCGCAGCGCTGGCAGCGGTTGTACGCG
Source organism: Streptomyces sp. NPDC088910 (assembly GCF_044749865.1). Classification (NCBI taxonomy): domain Bacteria; kingdom Bacillati; phylum Actinomycetota; class Actinomycetes; order Kitasatosporales; family Streptomycetaceae; genus Streptomyces; species Streptomyces sp. NPDC088910. The sequence goes on along the minus strand of NZ_JBIVIV010000007.1, from coordinate 230,907 downwards.
CGCACAGCGAACTTCGGCTTACGAGCGGCCTTGGCAATGAGAGCCTTCTTCGCCACGGCTCACGCCTCCTTGAACGGGAAGCCGAGGTGACGAAGGAGGGCGCGGCCCTCATCGTCGTTGGTCGCCGTGGTGACCACGGTGATGTCCATACCCCGGACGCGGTCGATCTTGTCCTGGTCGATCTCGTGGAACATGACCTGCTCCGTGAGACCGAAGGTGTAGTTGCCCCGGCCGTCGAACTGCTTCGGCGACAGACCGCGGAAGTCGCGGATACGCGGGAGCGCGAGCGACAGCAGGCGGTCCAGGAACTCCCACATGCGGTCACCGCGGAGGGTGACGTGGGCGCCGATCGGCTGACCCTCACGCAGCTTGAACTGCGCGATGGACTTCCGGGCCTTGGTGACCTGCGGCTTCTGGCCGGTGATCGTGGCGAGGTCGCGGATGGCGCCCTCGATCAGCTTGGAGTCGCGGGCGGCGTCGCCCACACCCATGTTGACCACGATCTTGGTGAGACCGGGAATCTGCATGACGTTCTCGTACGAGAACTCGTCGCGCAGCTTGCCCGCGATCTCCTCGCGGTAGCGCGTCTTGAGACGCGGCTGTGCGTGCGTCGTAGCGGTGTCAGTCATCAGATGTCCTCACCGGTCCGCTTGGCAACGCGGATCTTGTTGCCCTCGTCGTCGAACCGGTAGCCGACGCGGGTCACGACCTTGTTGCCGTCCTTCTCAACAACGAGCTGCACGTTGCTGACGTGGATGGGCGCCTCGGTGGTGATGATGCCGCCGGTCTTCGAACCGCGGTCGGTCTGGCCGGCCTTGGTGTGCTTCTTGACCCGGTTGACACCCTCGACGAGGACACGGTCGAGCGCGGGGTAGGCAACGATGACCTTGCCCTGCTTGCCCTTGTCCTTACCGGTGATGACCTGGACCAGGTCGCCCTTCTTGATCTTCATCGGTTACAGCACCTCCGGCGCGAGCGAGACGATCTTCATGAACTTCTTCTCGCGCAGCTCACGGCCCACCGGGCCGAAGATACGGGTGCCGCGGGGGTCGCCGTCGTTCTTGAGGATGACGGCGGCGTTCTCGTCGAACCGGATGTACGAGCCGTCGGCGCGACGGCGCTCCTTGACGGTCCGGACGATGACCGCCTTGACGACCTCGCCCTTCTTCACGTTGCCACCGGGGATCGCGTCCTTGACGGTGGCGACGATGACGTCACCGATTCCCGCGTAGCGGCGACCCGAGCCACCGAGAACACGGATGCAAAGGATCTCCTTGGCACCAGTGTTGTCGGCGACACGAAGTCGCGACTCCTGCTGGATCACGTCTATCTCCTGTTTGTCGCGTCGGTTCCCGGCGGGGCCCACTCACGGGGAGCGGGCCACCGCCGAGCCTGACGGAACGGTCCTGAGGGAGTGCCCTCAGGGATTACTTGGCCTTCTCGAGGATCTCGACGACGCGCCACCGCTTGGTCGCGGAGGTCGGCCGGGTCTCCATGAGGAGGACCCGGTCGCCGATGCCCGCGGCGTTCTGCTCGTCGTGCGCCTTGAGCTTGTTGGTGCGGCGGATGACCTTGCCGTACAGGGCGTGCTTCACACGGTCCTCGACGGCGACCACTACGGTCTTGTCCATCTTGTCGCTGACCACAAGGCCCTCGCGGGTCTTGCGGAAGCCGCGCTGCTCGTCGGTCGTCTCAGTCACATTCTTCTCGCTCATCAGGCGCTCTCCACCGTCTCCACAGTCTCGATGCCCAGCTCACGCTCGTGCATCAACGTGTAGATCCGGGCGATGTCCTTGCGGACCACCTTGAGCCGGCTGTTGTTCTCGAGCTGCCCGGTGGCCCCTTGGAAGCGGAGGTTGAACAGCTCCTCCTTCGCCTCGCGCAGCTTGTTGACGAGCTCCTCGTCACCAAGCTGGCGCAGCTCGGAAGCCTTGGTACCGGCCGCCATCACGACTCACCTGCCTCGCGCCGCACGATGCGGCACTTCATCGGAAGCTTGTGCGCGGCGCGGGTCAGCGCCTCACGAGCAACCTTCTCGTTCGGGAATGACAGCTCGAACATCACCCGACCGGGCTTGACGTTCGCGATCCACCACTCGGGAGAACCCTTACCGGAACCCATGCGGGTCTCGGCGGGCTTCTTGGTCAGCGGGCGGTCCGGGTAGATGTTGATCCAGACCTTGCCGCCGCGCTTGATGTGACGGGTGATGGAGATACGAGCGGACTCGATCTGCCGGTTGGTCACGTAGGCGGGCGTGACGGCCTGAAGGCCGTACTCGCCGAACGCCAGCTCCGTGCCGCCCTTGGCCATTCCGTCGCGCCCGGGGTGGTGCTGCTTGCGGTGCTTGACCCTACGGGGGATCAGCATGGTACTTAGCCTTCCGTTCCGGGGGTCTCCGCGGCTGCTGCCGGGGCCTCGACGGCAGGAACATCCGTCTTGGAGGCCGGGGAGCCGGACGCGCCGTCGGTCTGAGGACGACGGCCGCCACCGCCACCGCGGCCACCGCGCTCGCCACCGCGGCGCTGCGGACGCTCGTTGCCGCCACCACGCGCCGGGCGGTTGCCCGCACGGGCCGCGGCGTTGTCGGCGCGGACCTCGGCGATGTTCTTGACGTCGCCCTTGTAGATCCACACCTTGACACCGATACGGCCGAAGGTGGTCTTGGCCTCGAAGAAGCCGTAGTCCACGTTGGCGCGCAGGGTGTGCAGCGGGACACGGCCCTCGCGGTAGAACTCGGAGCGGGACATCTCGGCGCCGCCGAGGCGGCCACCGCACTGGATCTTGATGCCCTTGGCGCCGGCCTTCATGGTGCCCTGCATGCTCTTGCGCATGGCACGGCGGAAGGAGACGCGCGAGGAGAGCTGCTCGGCGACGGCCTGGGCCACCAACTGAGCGTCCATCTCCGGGTTCTTGACCTCGAGGATGTTGAGCTGGACCTGCTTGCCGGTCAGCTTCTCCAGGTCACCGCGGATGCGGTCGGCCTCCGCGCCGCGACGGCCGATGACGATGCCCGGCCGGGCGGTGTGGATGTCGACGCGGACGCGGTCACGGGTGCGCTCGATCTCCACCTTGGAGATACCGGCGCGCTCCATGCCCTGCGTCATCATCTTGCGGATGGCCACGTCTTCCTTGACGTAGTCCTTGTACAGCTTGTCGGCGTACCAGCGGGACTTGAAGTCCGTGGTGATGCCGAGGCGGAACCCGTACGGGTTTACCTTCTGGCCCATTACCGGGTCTCTCCCTTGCTGGCGACGACCACGGTGATGTGGCTGGTCCGCTTGCGGATGCGGTAGGCGCGGCCCTGGGCGCGCGGCCGGAACCGCTTGAGGGTCGGACCCTCGTCCACATACGCCTCGCTGATGAACAGCGACTCGGCGTCGGTGTGGTCGTAGTTGTGCGCGGCGTTGGCAATGGCGCTGTCCAGCACCTTGCCGACCGGCACGCTCGCGGCCTGCGGGGTGAAACGCAGGACCGCCTGAGCCTCCGTGGCGTCCATGCCACGGATGAGGTCCACCACGCGGCGGGCCTTCATGGGCGTGACGCGGATGTACCGCGCCTGGGCCCTGGCTTCCATGGTTGTCCCTTCAGTGTCTGTCTTCGTCGTCACGGTTCAGCCCGCTCAGCGACGCCGCGACTTGCGGTCGTCCTTCTCGTGCCCGCGGAAGGTGCGGGTCGGTGCGAACTCGCCGAGCTTGTGGCCGACCATCGACTCAGTGACGAACACCGGGACGTGCTTACGGCCGTCGTGCACCGCGATCGTGTGACCCAGCATCGCCGGGATGATCATCGAGCGGCGGGACCAGGTCTTGATGACGTTCTTGGTGCCTGCTTCGTTCTGTACGTCCACCTTCTTGATCAGGTGGTCGTCGACGAAGGGCCCCTTCTTGAGACTGCGCGGCATCTAAACCCGCTCCTAGCGCTTCTTGTTCGTCTTGCGGCGGCGGACGATGTACTTGCTCGATGCCTTCTTCGGCGAGCGAGTACGACCTTCCTTCTGACCCCACGGGGAGACCGGGTGGCGACCACCGGAGGTCTTGCCCTCACCACCACCGTGCGGGTGGTCCACCGGGTTCATGGCGACACCGCGGACGGTCGGGCGGACGCCCTTCCAGCGCATGCGGCCGGCCTTGCCCCAGTTGATGTTCGACTGCTCGGCGTTGCCGACCTCGCCGATCGTGGCGCGGCAGCGGACGTCGACCATGCGGACTTCACCGGACGGCATGCGAAGGGTGGCCATGGTGCCTTCCTTCGCCAGTAGCTGGACGGAAGCGCCCGCGGAGCGGGAGATCTTCGCGCCGCCACCGGGCCGCAGCTCGATCGCGTGGATCGTCGTACCCACCGGGATGTTGCGCAGCGGCAGGTTGTTGCCCGGCTTGATGTCGGCGTTGGGGCCGTTCTCGATCCGGTCACCCTGCTGGAGCTTCGCGGGGGCGAGGATGTAGCGCTTCTCGCCGTCCGCGTAGTGCAGCAGCGCGATGCGCGCGGTGCGGTTGGGGTCGTACTCGATGTGCGCGACCTTGGCGGGCACGCCGTCCTTGTCATGGCGACGGAAGTCGATGACACGGTAGGCGCGCTTGTGGCCACCGCCTTGGTGGCGGACGGTCACACGACCGGCGTTGTTACGGCCGCCCTTGCTGTGCAGCGGGCGGACCAGCGACTTCTCCGGCGTGGACCGCGTGATCTCGACAAAGTCGGCGACGCTGGAGCCACGACGGCCCGGAGTCGTCGGCTTGTACTTGCGGATACCCATTTCTCAGTCCTCGGATGAATTCAGGACTTCGACACGATCCGGCCTCCGTTAGGAGACCGGGCCGCCGAAGATGTCGATTCGGTCGCCCTCGGCAAGGGTCACGATGGCGCGCTTGGTGTTGGCGCGCTTGCCGAAACCGGTGCGGGTGCGCTTGCGCTTGCCCTGCCGGTTGATCGTGTTGACCCCGGTGACCTTGACCGAGAAGACCGCCTCGACGGCCTGCTTGATCTGGGTCTTGTTCGCGCGCGGGTCGACGACGAACGTGTACTTGTTCTCGTCCAGCAGCGCGTAGCTCTTCTCCGAGACCACCGGCTTGATCAAGAGGTCACGGGGGTCCGTGTACGTCTTGCTGGTGATCACGGGTCCGGTGGTGGTCGTGTCGTCGCTCATCAGGCTTCGCTCCCTTCGAGCTCATCCTCGGAGGCGACGGCCTTGCCGGAGGCCGACTCAGGACCGGATCCCGCCACGAAACGCTCGAAGGCGTCCTTGGTGAAGACCACGTCGTCGGAGACGAGCACGTCGTACGTGTTGAGCTGGCCTGCGTCCAGGATGTGCACCTGGGGCAGGTTGCGGGCGGAAAGCCACGCGGCCTCGTCGGCGCGCTCGATGACCAGGAGCACGTTCTTGCGCTCGCTGATCTTGCCGAGCAGGCTCTTGGCGGCCTTCGTCGACGGGGCGGAGCCCTCGACGACGCCGGAGACGACGTGGATGCGGTTGTGCCGCGCACGGTCGGTCAGGGCGCCGCGGAGGGCGGCCTTGACCATCTTCTTGGGGGTGCGCTGCGAGTAGTCACGCGGTACGGGACCGTGGACGACGCCACCGCCGGCGAACTGCGGGGCGCGGGTCGAGCCCTGACGGGCGCGGCCGGTGCCCTTCTGGCGGTACGGCTTGCGGCCACCACCGCGGACCTCGCCACGCGTCTTCACCTTGTGCGTGCCCTGGCGGGCGGCGGCGAGCTGCGCGACGACGACCTGGTGGATCAGCGGGATGCTGACCTTGGCGTCGAAGATCTCGGCCGGGAGTTCTACGGTCCCGGCGGTGTCGCCCGACGGCGACAGGACGTTGATGGTGCTCATAGCCTTCAGGCCCCCTTGGCCGCGGTGCGGACCAGGACGAGGCCGCCGTTCGGACCGGGGATAGCGCCCTTGATGAGCAGCAGTCCCTTCTCCGCGTCAACGGCGTGGACGGTCAGGTTCTGGGTGGTGACCCGCTCGTTGCCCATGCGGCCCGCCATGCGCATGCCCTTGAAGACACGGCCGGGGGTGGCGCAGCCACCGATGGAGCCCGGCGAGCGGTGCTTGCGCTGCACGCCGTGCCCGGCGCCGAGGCCCTTGAAGTTGTGACGCTTCATGACACCGGCGAAGCCCTTGCCCTTGCTCTTGCCGGTCACGTCGACCTTGACGCCTGCCTCGAACACCTCGGCGGTGATCTCCTGGCCGAGCGTGTACTCCGCGGCGTCCGCGGTGCGCAGCTCCACCAGGTGGCGGCGGGGGGTGACGTCGGCCTTCGCGAAGTGGCCCTTGAGGGGCTTGTTCACCTTGCGCGGGTCGATCTCGCCGAAGGCGAGCTGAACCGACTCGTAACCGTCGGCGTCGTTCGTACGGACCTGGGTCACAACGTTCGGACCGGCCTTGACGACAGTCACTGGGACGACACGGTTGTTCTCGTCCCAGACCTGGGTCATGCCGAGCTTCTCGCCCAGGATGCCCTTGATCTGCTTGGTCATCTTCTCCGCGCCTCTCAGAGCTTGATCTCGATGTCGACGCCGGCCGGAAGGTCCAGGCGCATCAACGAGTCAACGGTCTTGGGCGTCGGGTCGAGGATGTCGATCAGGCGCTTGTGCGTGCGCATCTCGAAGTGCTCGCGCGAGTCCTTGTACTTGTGCGGCGACTTGATGACGCAGTACACGTTCTTCTCAGTGGGCAGCGGCACCGGGCCCGCGACCTGCGCACCAGTACGCGTCACCGTCTCGACGATCTTCTTCGCCGAGGAGTCGATGACCTCGTGGTCGTAGGCCTTGAGCCGGATGCGGATCTTCTGTCCCGCCATGGCTACTCCGTAGTCCTTGTCTCTGTTTACGCTCTGACATCCGCTTCGCCGACCCACGCGGTCGGGCGTGTCGCGCCCCTTCCGCGAATTTCCGCATGCGGAAATCCCTCTTCAGGGGGTTGCGTGGGAGATAACACCCACCGGATGCCTGGTCGGAACCGCGCTCACGCTTCCCGGAAGATTCCCGTACGTCCGCCCCAGCGCTGCCCCGAGGGGCAGTTAAGGCGACGAGTACTGTGGGACTCGCTTCCGGTCCTCCCGACGGGAGGCGCGCAGCATCGGCGCTCGACCGAGCAACTTGGACAGTGTGCCATATGGGGCATGGCCGTGGCCAATCGGGCCGGAAAGCTTACCCCTCCGCGTTCGGCCGCCAAACCTGGGCTCGTTGAGGCGTGCGGCGGCGGCCCTCACAGCGAGTGGGTCGCGGTGATACGTCCTGTTCCGTCCGCTTGCACGTCGGCCGTGCCGTTGCCGCCGGTGACGGTCACCCGGATCACCACGGCCCTGGTCTTCGCGTCGCGGGCGATGTCGATCCTCCAGGAGCCGGCGCCCGCGCCCGTGACCCCGAGGTTGGTCCTGGCCTCCCTGACGAGTTCCGGCATCCGCTCGTACGGCAGGTCGGTCAGCACCACGGGCAGTTGGCCCGGGGCCCACTCGTCCGGCTTCGTACCGCGGGCCGTCATACGGCGGTCGGTGACGCTGACGCTGACGGCGGTGGACACCCCGGCCTTGAGCAGCGCGTCGGACGTGGCGCGCAACTGCCCTCCGATGAGAATCGAGGTGCTGACGTCGGCCGTGGTCACGCTCCGCGAGACGGTCGTGCTCGTGGCGCCGGAACCGCCGGAGGCGCCGGGGGCGCCGGGGGCGCCGGGGGCGCCGGGGCCCGTCGCGGACGAGGAGGGCTTCGCCGGGTCGTCCGTGAAGAGGTCGCCGCGGAAGACCAGGACGACGACCGCGGCGCCGGCCAGCATGCCGAGGACGGCGATCGCGCACCAGGGGCCGGCCTTCTCCGGATCGCGGACCCGCGTGGACTCCGGCGCCGAGTCCAGCGACGCCCGCGCCGCCCGGCTCGCCCACTCCGCGTCCGGCTCGCTGACGATCGTGACGTCCCACGGCCTGTCGGGCCGGTACTCGACCACCACGATGCCGCGCACCGGGAAGTCGGGGAGGTCGACCAGATTCACCGACCGGTGGACGTGGGCCCGGAACGCGGGCCGGTCGTCCGGCGCCACGGTCAGGTCGAAGGCCACCGGCACGTCCGCGTACTCCCCGCTGGTGGCGCGCCTGCTCTCGATCATGGCGACGGCCTTGACCCGCTCCACGACCGGCCGCCGCACCCGGCGCCGCGCGCTGAACGCGGCCGTGGTCAGGACCAGCAGCGCCAGGGCCGCGATGCCGCTGCCCCACACCGCGACCTTGCCGATGGTGCCGCCGACCACGATCGCCGCCACCCCGGCGCCGAACGCCCCGCCGACCAGCAGTCCGCGCAGCAGCGCCGCAGGGCCGTTCCCGCCGGCGTGGGCGGTCTCCGTGGCATCCGTCATCGTCACGAGGGGAGATTCTGTCCTGAACGCACCACCGCAGGAAGACGTTCGGGTGTCGTCACGGTGACGACCGGGGGCGGGCCCGCGCCGCGCCCCCGGTCCCGTGCCGCCGGTGATCCCGGTGGGATCAGCGGGTCCGCGGGGTCACGGGGTCAGTGCGTGTAGAGGTACACGAAGCCGTTGGCCTGGGAGCAGAAGTAGTTGGGACCCCAGAGCGCGACGCCCGCGGCGCCCGCCGCCTGGCACTGTTCCTGCGTGTAGTAGACGCCCGAGACGTGGAATTCGCCCGCGGCGCTGGCGGAGGTCGCGGCGCCGAGCGGGGCCAGGATCGCCACCGCGGCGGCGGCGAGCAGTCCGATGCGTTGTCTCACGTTCCAACTCCTTGAACAGGGTGATTCCCTGACAGACAGTCAGGGACCGTGCGGAGGTGGTGCGATTGCGCTCGCATGCTATCCGGGCGACCCGCTATAGGTCTATACCAATGCGGCGGCGCTGTGCCGACCGGCGGCCGGGCGGCCGTACCCGTCGTACTAAGGTCACGACGTATCCACCCACCTCGGCACGGAGGCCCCGCATGAAGGCGACCAAGGGTGCGGGCGCGCTCCTGCGACTGCGGAAGGTGAGCAGGACCTACGGGGAACGCAAGGCGCTGCTGCCGCTCGACCTGAGCCTGGCGCCGGGCCGCTGCACGGCCCTGTTCGGCCACAACGGCTCCGGCAAGTCCACCCTGCTGCGGATCGCCAGCGGCCGGGACGCGCCCACCTCGGGAGAGGCGCTGTTCGCGGGCCGCACCATGAGCGAGGACGACCCCGAGGTACGCGCCAGGGTCGCGGTCGTCGGCGACACCGTCGCCTGCTACCCGGACCTGACCGTCCGCGAGCACCTGGAGCTGGTCACCGTCGCGCACGCCGTGGACGACGCAGCCGCCTGGATCGACCAGGTGCTGGCCGACCGGCGGCTGTCCGACCACGCCAACGCCCTGCCGGGCTCGCTCTCCTCCGGCCAGATGCAGTCCCTGCTGCTGGCCGCCGCCCTCGTCCGCCCCCGCGACCTGCTCGTGCTCGACGAGCCCGAGCAGCGCCTCGACCCCGACGCCCGGCGCCGCCTGGCCGAACTGCTCGTCGCGGAGAAGGCCGACGGCGTCGCCGTACTGCTCGCCACCCACCAGCCCGACCTCGCCGAGGCCGTCGCCGACCGCATGATCGCCCTGGAGGACGGCCGTGTGATCGCCTCCGGCGCGCCCGCCACGGTCCTGCGCGAGCTGGGGCTGCGCCCGTGACGGCCGCGTCGATCCCGCCGCAGGCGGACGGCCGGGACCCGGTGGACGACGGCGACGACTCCGGCGACGCGTCCGACATCGCGACCGACATCGCGACCGACGTCGCGTCCGACATCGGGGACCCGGACCCCGACGAGGTCTGGAGCGAGGAGGACGACGACCGGACGGCCGAGACGCTGGCCTGGCTGAAGCGCAAGCGCCGGGCACACCGCAGGGAACAGGGCCGGGACCTGGCCGTCCTGCTGTACTCCGTGCTGCTCGGCGGCATCGGGTACGGCAGCGGGGTGGCCGTGCACTTCCTGCGGGAGCTGGAGAACGGCGCGGACTACAGCGGGGTCGGCCGGGACCTCCAGCGCGGGCTGCCCGCGCTGTTCACGACCCTGACCGTCGCCCTCGCGCTCTTCGCGGCGCGCGACGCGCTGTGGCGCGGCCCGGTCGTCGTGCCGGGCCCGACCGTGGGCTGGCTGCTGGCCCAGCCGGTACGGCGGGCGGCGGTGCTGCGCCCGTGGTTCCGGCTCTCCGCCGGGATCGCGCTGATCCCCGGCCTGCTGGTGGGGGTCGCGGGCGGCGTCGTACTGCGCGTCACCGGGCGCGCGGCGATCGGCCCCGCACTGCTCGGGGTGCTCCCGGCCGCGCTGTGCCTGCCGCTGCTCGCGGTCGCGCTCGGCATGGCCGTCGAGCGGCGGCCCCGGCTGATCCGGGCCGTCCAGCGGTGGACCGCGCCCGCCGTCCTGCTGCTGGGCGCGCTGACCGCCCAGACCGTCCTGGCCGCGACCGGCCACCGCTCGTCGGTCCTGGAGTGGATCGAGCTGTGGTCGGGGCCGTGGGGCTGGGCCGCGCAGCCGGTCGTACGGGCCACCGGCGGCTCGGTGCCCGGCTGGCCCGCCGCGGTCGTGCTGCTGGTGGCGCTCACCGCCGTCGCCACCGTCCGCGCGTACGGGGACGCGGCCCGCGTGCCGACCACGCAGCTCAGGGAGCGGGCGGCGACGGCCACCACCGTGTCCTCCGTGATGTGGTCGATGGAGCTGCGCGCCGCCAAGCTGGCGATCATGGAGGCGGGCGGCGCGTCCACCGCCCGCGGGCTGCGGCTGCGTCCGCCGCGCGGGCGGCTCGGCCGGCACTTCGTCGTCGAGTGGCGCGACCTGCTGGCGCTGCTGCGGGCTCCCGGGCGGCTCGGCAAGGCCGCCGTCTGGACCGCGTGCGGCGCCGCCACCGCGGGGCTCGGCGTGGACCTCGGCGGGGAGCGGCGAGTCGTCGGCCTCGTCCTCGGCCTGCTCTTCGGCTACATGGCGGTCGGCGCGCTCGCCGAGGCCGCGCGGCTGGAGACCGACGATGTGCGGCGGGCCGCCTGGGCGCCGTTCCGCTTCCGCACGCTGATGCTGCACCACGCCGTCGTGCCCGCCGTCCTCGGCGCGCTCCTCGGCCTGCTCGCCGCGGTTCCCTTCGCCGTGACCGGCACCCCCTCGGCGCTGCTGCTCATGCCCCTGTGCGCCCCGCCCTTCACCGCCGCCGCCCTCTTCTCCGCGTGCCGCGGCCCCGCCCGCACCCAGCTCCTCTTCCTCGGCGGCGGCTCCCCCGTCGGCGGGCCCGGCCCGCTGATCTTCCTCGCCTGGTACGCCGCCGGGCCCCTCGTCTCCGTCACCGCCCTCGCCCTCCTCCTCGACCCGCCCCTCGTCCACGGCCTCCACCCCGGCTCCGCCGCCCAGCTCCTCCTCCCCACCGCCCTCCTCACCGCCCTCCTTCTCCTCCTCACCACCCGCGCCGCCGACCGCCTCATCCGCCACTGACCCCTCCGGGGGGTCCCCCAAAGCCGGCGCCCTCGCGCAGGGCCAGGTCTTCAGGGGCGCGGGGAACTGCGCGCTCAGCCACGACGCTCCCGCACGTCACCACCCGCCCCGACGGGGCAATCCGGTTGTCCCCGGACCACCCGCCGGTGATGGGTTACCCGCGCAGTTCCCCGCGCCCCTAACGGGGCCCACCCCCTTTCGCCCGGACGGCAAGCCGATCCTTTAAGGGGCGCGAGGAACTGCGCGACAAGCCACGACGCTCCCGCACGTCACCACCCGCCCCAGCGGGGCAGACCGGTTGTCCCCGGACCACCGGCCCGGTGGGGCCGGGCCGCGCAGTTCCCCGCGACCCTGACGAGGCACACCGCCTTTCGCCCGGACGGCGAGCCGATCCTTTAAGGGGCGCGGGGAACTGCGCGCTCAGCCACGACGCTCCCGCACGTCACCACCCGCCCCAGCGGGGCAGACCGGTTGTCCCCGGACCACCGGCCCGGTGGGGCCGGGCCGCGCAGTTGTCCGCGACCCTGACGGGGCGCCGTCCTGCGCGAGGTGTCGGCGGAGGAGGGAGGCAACCTGATCGCCGCGAAGCGGCTCTTAGCGGGCGTGAAGGACCACCACAGCCCAGACCACCCCTCCCGCCGCTCCCTGCTGACGGCAGCGGTGGCGACGGCGGGAGCGACGGCCGCGGCAGCGGCCCTGAGCGGCTGCACCTCCCAGGCCCAGGACACCGCCCCGCGCCGGCTCCCGGCCCCGGCGGACCCGCTGGCGACGCAGCCGTACCGCCCGCAGGGCGACCCGCTGGTGCTCCAGGTGATGGCGCACCCGGACGACGACCTGTTCTTCATGAACCCGGACACGCTGCACTCGCTCCAGGCGGGCACGCCCGTGGTGTCGGTGTACGTGACGGCGGGCGAGTCGACAGGCGTCAACCACGAACCGTTCGGCCCGCGCAGGCGCCACCGCAGGGACCAGGCCGCGTACTCCTCCTCCCGCCACCAGGGCCTGCGGCAGGCGTACGCGACGATGCTGGGGCTGCCGCACTTCACCCGGTGGACCACCGACGTGATCGACGTCGGCGGCGGTCTGCACGCGGAGGTGGACGAGCTGCGGCACGGCGCGATGCACGCGCGCCTGGTGTTCCTCCAGGTGTCGATGCACGAGCTGAGCTCCAGCGCGAGCCTCCCGATGATGTGGGAGGTGCCGGGCACCGTACTGTCGTACGTGGTGGCGCAGAACGCGCCCGCGCCCGCCAACGGCCGCGGCACGTACACCCACCAGAAGCTGGTGGACGTCCTGGCCGGGCTGATGGAACGTTTCCGCCCGACGGAGATCAGGACGCTCGACCCGGACCCCGACATCCAGGTGCACGACAAGCGGCATCCGGCCGCCAGTGAGCAGCCCGGCTTCTCCGACCACCGGGACCACACCGCGACGGCGCTGTTCACCTGGAAGGCGATGGCGCAGTGGGTGTCGGAGTCGGCGAACGGCCCCGGCCGGGCGGTGCCCGCCTTCAGCACCACCGCGTACCGCGGCTACTACAACCACCACTGGCCGTACAACCTGCCGCCCGCGACCGTGGCGCTCAAGGCGCGCTTCCTCTTCCAGTACGGCGGCAACCAGGCGTGGCGCTGCGGGAATCCGGGCGGCTGCGGTGACTACGGCCAGGGCGAGAACGAGCCGCTGGCCAACCCCAAGGGGTGGATCCGCTCGACGCACCGCCGCTATCCGGGGGCGCGCCGGATCGTGGTCGGCGGGGCCGCGTACGAAGTGCTCGGTACGCGGGCGGTGCGGCGCGAGGAGACCCGGCCGGGCAGCGGGGTCTGGGGGCCGCCCCAGGATCTCGGCGGCGGGACGCTGGCCCCGGCGCTGTCCTGTGTACGGACCCGCGACGGCGGCACCCTGCTGTTCGCGCTGCGCTTCGCCGTCCTGGAGGGGCACGGCGGGCCGAACACCCGCGACATCGTGATGTGGCGCGACGGGGGCTGGTCCTCGCTCGGCAGTCCCGAGACGCACCCGGACCGTACGCGCAGGACCGGTGCGCCGGTCGCCGTCGCGGCCCCTGACGGCAGCGTGCACCTCTTCGCGCGCAACGCGGCCAAGGGGGTCAGCACCCGGGTGCTGACCGCCGGCGTCTGGAGCCCCTGGCGCGATCTCGGCGGCGCCGAGGTCCAGGACGGGCTGGCCGTCGTCACCGACCGCCGTGGCCGTATCCACGTCTTCGCCTCCGGCCACACCACCATCCACCACTGGGCCCAGTCCAAGCCGGGCGGCGCCGTCGTCTACGCCCCCCTCCCGGCCCTCCCCGCCCCCGGCGGCCTCCCCTCCGCCGCCCTCACCCCCTCCGGCCCCCTGTCACTCCGCTACACCCTCCCCGCCACCCCCCGCGTCTTCCACCAGTCCCTCGCCCTCTAGGGCCGCGCCTGACGGGGCGCAACGCAAAGGTGCCCCGGATCGCGGGAAGCGATCCGGGGCACCCTCGTTGGCTCAGAGCGAGCCGCAAGCCACTACTTGTTGATCTTCGTGACCTGACCGGCACCCACCGTGCGCCCACCCTCACGGATGGCGAACTTCAGGCCCTCTTCCATGGCGATCGGCTGGATGAGCTGGACGCTCATGGCCGTGTTGTCGCCCGGCATGACCATCTCGGTGCCCTCGGGGAGGGTCACGACGCCGGTCACGTCCGTGGTGCGGAAGTAGAACTGCGGACGGTAGTTGTTGAAGAAGGGGGTGTGACGGCCACCCTCGTCCTTCGACAGGATGTAGGCCTGGGCCTCGAACTCGGTGTGCGGGGTGACCGAACCGGGCTTGATGATGACCTGGCCGCGCTCGACATCCTCGCGCTTGATGCCACGGAGGAGCAGACCGACGTTCTCACCGGCCTGGCCCTCGTCGAGCAGCTTGCGGAACATCTCGATGCCGGTGACCGTGGTGGTGGTCTTGTCCTGCTTGATGCCGATGATGTCAACGGTCTCGTTGACCTTCAGCACACCACGCTCGATGCGGCCGGTGACGACGGTGCCACGACCGGTGATCGTGAAGACGTCCTCGATCGGCATCAGGAACGGCTTGTCGACGTCACGCTCGGGGGTCGGGATCGCGGTGTCCACGGCCTCCATGAGGCCGAGGAGCTTCTCGCCCCACTCCTTGTCGCCCTCAAGCGCCTTGAGCGCGGAGACGCGCACGACCGGCAGGTCGTCGCCCGGGAACTCGTACTCGGAGAGCAGCTCACGGACCTCGAGCTCGACGAGCTCCAGGATCTCCTCGTCGTCCACCATGTCGGCCTTGTTCAGGGCGACGACGATGTACGGCACGCCGACCTGGCGGGCCAGGAGCACGTGCTCCTTGGTCTGCGGCATCGGGCCGTCGGTCGCGGCGACCACCAGGATGGCGCCGTCCATCTGCGCCGCACCGGTGATCATGTTCTTGATGTAGTCCGCGTGACCGGGGCAGTCGACGTGCGCGTAGTGACGCGACTCTGTCTGGTACTCGACGTGCGCGATCGAGATGGTGATACCGCGCTGGCGCTCCTCAGGAGCCTTGTCGATCTGGTCGAAGGCCGAGGCCTCGTTCAGGTTCGGGTACGCGTCGTGCAGCACCTTGGTGATCGCCGCGGTAAGGGTCGTCTTACCGTGGTCGATGTGACCGATGGTGCCGATGTTGACGTGCGGCTTAGTCCGCTCGAACTTCGCCTTCGCCACTGGGGTCCTCCTGGGGAGTGGATCTGTACGCCTTGCTTCATCGGCGCCAGGTGATCTTTGCTGGAATGCGGACTGCCGGGGCACCCGCCGCGCACCGTCCGGTACACACCTTCCGGTTTGCGGCGGATTGCCCCGAAGCCTGCTGTCAAGCCTAAAGGGTGAAACGCGCTGAGGATTTCAGGCGTTACTCGCCCTTGGCCTTCGCGATGATCTCCTCGGCGACGTTCCGCGGAACCTCGGCGTAGGAGTCGAACTGCATGGAGTAGCTGGCCCGGCCCGAGGTCTTGGACCGCAGGTCACCGACGTAGCCGAACATCTCCGACAGCGGAACCAGGCCCTTGACGACACGGGCGCCGCTGCGCTCCTCCATGGCCTGGATCTGGCCACGGCGGGAGTTGAGGTCGCCGATGACATCGCCCATGTAGTCCTCGGGCGTGGTGACCTCGACGGCCATCATCGGTTCGAGGAGCACGGGGCTCGCCTTGCGGGCACCCTCCTTGAACGCCTGCGAACCGGCGATCTTGAATGCCAGTTCGGAGGAGTCGACCTCGTGGTAGCCGCCGTCGATCAGGGTGACGCGGACGCCCACCATCTCGTAGCCGGCCAGGATGCCGAACTTCATGGCCTCCTGCGCACCGGCGTCCACCGACGGGATGTACTCGCGGGGGATGCGGCCACCGGTGACCTTGTTGACGAACTCGTAGGTCGCGTCGCCGCCTTCCAGCGGCTCCAGCATGATCTGCACCTTCGCGAACTGACCGGTACCACCGGTCTGCTTCTTGTGGGTGTAGTCAATGCGCTCGACCGTCTTGCGGATGGTCTCGCGGTACGCGACCTGCGGCTTGCCGACGTTGGCCTCGACCTTGAACTCGCGCCGCATACGGTCGACCAGCACCTCGAGGTGCAGCTCGCCCATACCGCCGATGATGGTCTGGCCGGTCTCCTCGTCCGAGTGGACCTGGAAGGAGGGGTCCTCCTCCGAGAGCCGCTGGATGGCGACACCCAGCTTCTCCTGGTCGCCCTTGGACTTGGGCTCGATCGCGACCTGGATCACCGGCGCCGGGAAGTCCATGGACTCCAGGATCACCGGGCTCTTGTCGTCGCACAGCGTCTCACCGGTGGTGGTCTGCTTCAGGCCCATGACGGCGATGATGTCGCCCGCGCCCACCGACTCGATCTCCTCACGCTTGTTCGCGTGCATGCGGTAGATCTTGCCGATGCGCTCCTTCTTGCCCTTGACGGAGTTCAGCACAGCCGAACCCGCGTTCAGGCGGCCCGAGTAGACCCGGACGAAGGTGAGCTTGCCCAGGTGCGGGTCGCTCATGATCTTGAACGCGAGGCCGGAGAACGGCTCCTCGTCCGACGGCCGGCGCTTGATGATCTCGTCGGCGTTGCCGACGGCGTGGCCCTCGATGGCCTCGACGTCCAGCGGCGACGGGAGGTAGCGCACGACCGCGTCGAGCAGGGGCTGAACGCCCTTGTTCTTGAACGCGGTGCCGCAGAACACGGGGGTGACGGTGACGGAGTCCTTGGTCCCCTTGGAGGCCAGGGTGATCCGGCGGATGGCCGCGATCAACTGGTCCTGGTCGGGCTCCTGGCCCTCCAGGTACAGCTCCATCATGGCGTCGTCGTGCTCGGCGACGGCCTCGAGCAACTTGCCGCGCCACTCGTCGGCCGCTTCGACGTGGGTGTCCGGGATGTCGACGGTGTCGTACATCTCGCCCTTGGTCGCTTCCGCGGACCAGACCAGCGCCTTCATCTGGACGAGGTCGACCACGCCCTTGAAGTCGGCTTCCGCGCCGATCGGGAGCTGCATGACCAGCGGCACCGCGCCGAGGCGGTCCACGATCATGTCGACGCAGCGGTGGAACTCCGCGCCGGTGCGGTCGAGCTTGTTGACGAAGCAGATGCGGGGCACGCCGTAACGGTCGGCCTGACGCCACACCGTCTCGGACTGCGGCTCCACACCGGCGACACCGTCGAACACCGTGACGGCGCCGTCGAGGACGCGGAGCGAACGCTCCACCTCGACGGTGAAGTCGACGTGACCGGGGGTGTCGATGATGTTGATGGTGTGGTCGACATCATCGAGCGGCCAGTGACAGGTCGTCGCGGCCGACGTGATCGTGATGCCGCGCTCCTGCTCCTGCTCCATCCAGTCCATGGTGGCTGCGCCGTCGTGGACTTCACCGATCTTGTAGGAAACACCGGTGTAGAACAGGATCCGCTCGGTGGTCGTCGTCTTGCCCGCGTCGATGTGGGCCATGATCCCGATGTTGCGGACCCTGGCCAGGTCAAGCGAAGTGGTGGCCATGTGGCTCAGTCTTCTCTCGGTTTCGATGTGGGTGGTGACTACCAGCGGTAGTGCGCGAAGGCCTTGTTGGACTCGGCCATCTTGTGCGTGTCCTCGCGGCGCTTCACGGAAGCACCCAGGCCGTTGCTGGCGTCGAGGATCTCGTTCATCAGACGCTCGGTCATCGTCTTCTCGCGACGGGCGCGGGAGTAACCGACGAGCCAGCGGAGCGCCAGCGTGTTCTGACGGCCCGGACGGACCTCGACCGGCACCTGGTAGGTCGCACCGCCGACGCGGCGGGACTTGACCTCAAGGGTCGGCTTGATGTTCTCCAGCGCGCGCTTCAGCGTGATGACCGGGTCGTTGCCCGACTTCTCACGAAGGCCCTCAAGGGCGCCGTACACGATGCGCTCAGCGGTGGAGCGCTTGCCGTGCAGGAGGATCTTGTTGACGAGCGACGTCACCAGCGGGGAGCCGTAAACCGGGTCGATGATGACCGGGCGCTTCGGGGCGGGGCCCTTACGAGGCATGCTTACTTCTCCTTCTTGGCGCCGTAGCGGCTACGAGCCTGCTTACGGTTCTTGACGCCCTGCGTGTCGAGGGAACCGCGGATGATCTTGTAACGAACACCCGGAAGGTCCTTCACACGACCGCCGCGCACGAGCACGATCGAGTGCTCCTGGAGGTTGTGGCCCTCACCCGGGATGTAGGCCGTGACCTCGATACCGCTGGTCAGCCGTACGCGCGCGACCTTGCGCAGCGCCGAGTTCGGCTTCTTCGGGGTGGTCGTGTACACACGCGTGCAAACGCCACGACGCTGCGGGGAACCCTTCAGCGCGGGCGTCTTGTTCTTCTCGACCTTGTCCTGCCGGCCCTTTCGGACCAACTGCTGGATCGTAGGCACCGTTTCTCCGGTTTCTGTGTGCCGATCTCGATAAATCTAACCTGGGGACCGACCCACGCGGTCGGGTGTGTCGCGGACCCCACACGAATCCGAACCAACGGAGAAGTGCGTATGTCGGGTGACGCGGCCTCGGTGCCCTCTCGCGGTCGCATGGCACGCGCGAGGACCCGGGCACACCCCAGGCACAAGGTCAGAGCGTACCTACCGCATCGGCTGCGGTCAAAACAAATGCAAACGCGCAGGCCGGTGACTACTCGAAGATTGCCACCACCCAGATCAGCGCCCAGAAAGCCAGCCCGAGATAACCGATCACCAACCCGGCGGTCGCCATCCCGTCACCCTGCTCACCGCGCTCGCGGATCTGCCGCTTCGCGGTGTGCCCGAGCACGACCGCGCCGATCGACGCCATCCCGAAGATCGGCGACCCGACCAATGAGCACACCAGTGCCCCGATCGCCGCCCCGTTCGTCTTCGGCACGGGCGCCACCGGCGGCGCGTACCGGAACGGCTGCGGCGCCCCGAACGTCGGAGGCACCGGATACGGCGAGGACGGCCGCGGAATGTCCGCTGTCAGCCGGTCCAAGTCCCCGTACGTACGCGCCGCGTAGGCACGCCCCAACCGGTCCTCGTACTCTTCCTGCTTCAACCGCCCCTCGGTGAACGCCTCGTTCAGCACGTTCACCGCGCGCTCTCTGTCCGCATCCCCGGCAAGCATGTATCCATAATGCCGCAGAGCGGCCATCCCCGAGAGGGATGGCCGCCCTGTGTGACAGCAACGGGACGAAACTCAGCCGTTGTACGGGCCGTAGTCGTAGTCCTCCAGCGGAACGGCCTGGCCGGAGCCGGTGCCGAACGGGCTGTAGTCGATGTCGTCGTAGCCGACGGCCGAGTACATCGCGGCCTTGGCCTCCTCGGTCGGCTCCACCCGGATGTTGCGGTAGCGGGCGAGGCCCGTACCGGCCGGGATCAGCTTGCCGATGATGACGTTCTCCTTCAGGCCCAGCAGCGAGTCCGACTTGGCGTGGATCGCCGCGTCGGTCAGCACCCGGGTCGTCTCCTGGAAGGAGGCGGCCGACAGCCAGGACTCCGTGGCCAGCGACGCCTTGGTGATACCCATGAGCTGCGGACGACCCGAGGCCGGGTGACCGCCCTCGGAGACCACACGCCGGTTCTCGGTCTCGAACCGGCCGCGCTCGACCAGCTCGCCGGGCAGCAGCTCCGCGTCGCCGGACTCGATGATCGTCACCCGGCGCAGCATCTGCCGGATGATGATCTCGATGTGCTTGTCGTGGATCGACACGCCCTGCGAGTTGTAGACCTTCTGGACTTCCTGCACCAGGTGGATCTGCACCTGGCGCTGGCCCAGAATGCGCAGCACGTCGTGCGGGTTGGTGGCACCGAAGGTCAGCTTCTGGCCGACCTCGACGTGGTCGCCCTCGCCCACCAGGAGCTTGGCGCGCTTGGAGATCGGGTAGGCGATCTCCTCGGCACCGTCGTCCGGGGTGACGACGAGCTTCTTCGTCTTCTCGGTCTCCTCGATCCGCACCCGGCCGGACGCCTCGGAGATCGGGGCGACACCCTTCGGGACACGGGCCTCGAACAGCTCGACGACACGCGGCAGACCCTGCGTGATGTCGTCACCGGCCACACCACCGGTGTGGAAGGTACGCATCGTGAGCTGGGTGCCGGGCTCACCGATCGACTGGGCCGCGATGATACCGACGGCCTCGCCGATGTCGACGAGCTTGCCGGTGGCCAGCGAACGGCCGTAGCAGTACGCGCAGGTGCCGACGGTCGACTCGCAGGTGAGGATCGAGCGGGTCTTGACCTCCTCGACACCGTGCCGCACGAGCTGGTCGATCAGCACGTCACCGAGGTCGACGTTGGCGGGCGCGATGACCTTGCCGTCCACCACGACGTCCTCGGCGAGCATGCGGGCGTACACGCTGGTCTCGACGTCGTCCGTCTTGCGCAGCGAACCGTCCGCGCCGCGCTCGGCGATCCGCAGCTTCAGACCGCGCTCGGTGCCGCAGTCCTCCTCGCGGATGATCACGTCCTGCGAGACGTCCACCAGACGACGGGTCAGGTAACCCGAGTCGGCGGTACGCAGCGCGGTGTCGGCCAGACCCTTACGGGCACCGTGGGTGGAGATGAAGTACTCCAGCACGGACAGGCCCTCACGGAAGGACGCCTTGATCGGACGGGCGATCGTCTCGTTCTTGGCGTTCGACACCAGGCCACGCATACCCGCGATCTGACGCATCTGCATCATGTTTCCGCGGGCCCCGGAGTCCACCATCATGAAGATGGGGTTGGTCTTCGGGAAGTTCGCGTTCATCGCCACGGCGACCTCGTTGGTCGCCTTGGTCCAGATCGCGATGAGCTCCTGAGTGCGCTCGTCCTTGGTGATCAGACCGCGCTCGTACTGCTTCTGGACCTTCTCGTCCTGGGCCTCGTAGGAGGCGATGATCGCCTTCTTGGCCTCGGGCACCACGATGTCCGTGACGGACACGGTGACACCGGAACGGGTCGCCCAGTGGAAGCCCGCCGCCTTCAGGTTGTCGAGCGTCGCCGCCACGATGACCTTGGGGTAGCGCTCGGCGAGGTCGTTGACGATCTCGGAGAGCTGCTTCTTGCCGACCGCGTAGTCCACGAACGGGTAGTCCTCGGGCAGCAGCTCGTTGAAGAGCGCGCGGCCCAGGGTCGTCCGCAGCCGGAACGTGTCGCCGAGCTGGTACGGCTCCTCGCCCTCGGTGGGCTCCGGCGGCACCCAGCCGCGCGGCGGGACGGTGCCCACCGGGAAGCGGATGTCGACCGGCGCCTGCATCGACAGCTCACGGCCGTCGAACGCCATGATCGCCTCGGCGGTCGAACCGAACGCCCGGTTCTCCCCGATGACCTCGCGCTCCTCGGAGTCCGTGGTCAGGAAGAACAGACCGAGCACCATGTCCTGGGTCGGCATGGTGACCGGACGGCCGTCGGCCGGCTTGAGGATGTTGTTCGAGGACAGCATCAGGATGCGGGCCTCGGCCTGCGCCTCCGCGGACAGCGGGAGGTGCACGGCCATCTGGTCGCCGTCGAAGTCCGCGTTGAACGCGGTGCAGACCAGCGGGTGGATCTGGATGGCCTTGCCCTCGACGAGCTGCGGCTCGAAGGCCTGGATGCCCAGACGGTGCAGGGTCGGTGCGCGGTTGAGCAGCACCGGGTGCTCGGCGATGACCTCTTCGAGCACGTCGTACACGACCGTACGGCCGCGCTCGACCATGCGCTTGGCCGACTTGATGTTCTGCGCGTGGTTCAGGTCCACCAGGCGCTTCATCACGAACGGCTTGAAGAGCTCCAGCGCCATGGCCTTGGGCAGGCCGCACTGGTGCAGCTTGAGCTGCGGGCCGACGACGATCACCGAACGGGCGGAGTAGTCGACGCGCTTGCCGAGCAGGTTCTGCCGGAAGCGGCCCTGCTTGCCCTTGAGCATGTCGGACAGCGACTTCAGCGGACGGTTGCCGGGGCCCGTGACCGGGCGGCCGCGACGGCCGTTGTCGAAGAGCGCGTCGACGGCCTCCTGGAGCATGCGCTTCTCGTTGTTCACGATGATCTCGGGGGCGCCGAGGTCGAGAAGCCGCTTCAGGCGGTTGTTGCGGTTGATGACGCGGCGGTACAGGTCGTTGAGGTCGGAGGTCGCGAAGCGGCCACCGTCGAGCTGCACCATCGGACGCAGGTCCGGCGGGATCACCGGGACGCAGTCCAGCACCATGCCGTTGGGCTTGTTGGTGGTCTGGAGGAAGGCGGAGACGACCTTGAGGCGCTTGAGCGCCCGGGTCTTCTTCTGGCCCTTGCCGGTACGGATGATCTCGCGGAGGCGCTCGGCCTCCTCCTCCAGGTCGAAGGACTCCAGGCGCTTTTGCAGCGCCGCGGCACCCATCGAACCCTGGAAGTACGTACCGAAGCGGTCGCGCAGCTCGCGGTAGAGCAGCTCGTCGCCCTCCAGGTCCTGGACCTTGAGGTTCTTGAAGCGGGCCCACACCTCGTCGAGCCGGTCGATCTCGCGCTGCGCACGGTCGCGGAGCTGCTTCATCTCGCGCTCGGCGCCTTCGCGGACCTTGCGGCGGACGTCGGCCTTGGCGCCTTCGTTCTCCAGCTCGGCCAGGTCGGCTTCCAGCTTCTTCTGCCGGCCCTCGACGTCGGAGTCACGGCGCTGCTCGACCTGCTGGCGCTCGACGGAGACCTGGGCCTCCAGCGACGGCAGGTCGCGCGTGCGGCGCTCGTCGTCCACCCACGTGATCATGTACGCCGCGAAGTAGATGACCTTCTCCAGGTCCTTCGGGGCGAGGTCGAGCAGGTAGCCGAGGCGCGACGGAACGCCCTTGAAGTACCAGATGTGCGTGACGGGCGCGGCCAGCTCGATGTGGCCCATCCGCTCACGACGCACCTTGGCGCGAGTGACCTCGACGCCGCAGCGCTCACAGATGATGCCCTTGAAGCGGACCCGCTTGTACTTCCCGCAGTAGCACTCCCAGTCCCGGGTCGGGCCGAAGATCTTCTCGCAGAAGAGCCCGTCCTTTTCCGGCTTGAGCGTGCGGTAGTTGATGGTCTCCGGCTTCTTCACTTCGCCGTGCGACCAGGTACGAATGTCGTCCGCGGTGGCAAGGCCGATCCGCAGCTCGTCGAAGAAGTTGACGTCGAGCACTTGTCGTCAATCCCGCCTTCGGGTTCCACCCGACCAAAAAACGCGGTCGGGGTCGATTGTCAAACATGGTCTGAACGGTCCTGGGAGAGGCCGCCCGGTCCTGGAGGGACCGGGCGACCGGCCCGTCAGACCTCTTCGACGCTGCTCGGCTCCCGCCGGGACAGGTCGATACCGAGTTCTTCCGCGGCGCGGAAGACGTCCTCGTCGGTGTCACGCATCTCGATGGACATGCCGTCCGAGGACAGCACCTCCACGTTGAGGCAGAGCGACTGCATTTCCTTGATGAGCACCTTGAAGGACTCGGGGATGCCCGGCTCGGGGATGTTCTCGCCCTTGACGATGGCCTCGTAGACCTTCACGCGGCCGAGCACGTCGTCGGACTTGATGGTCAGCAGCTCCTGGAGGGCGTAAGCGGCGCCGTACGCCTCCAGCGCCCACACCTCCATCTCACCGAATCGCTGGCCACCGAACTGCGCCTTACCACCCAGCGGCTGCTGGGTGATCATCGAGTACGGACCGGTGGAGCGGGCGTGCAGCTTGTCGTCCACCAGGTGGTGCAGCTTGAGGATGTACATGTAGCCGATCGAGATCGGCTCAGGGAACGGCTCGCCGGAGCGGCCGTCGAACATCCGCGCCTTGCCGGACGGCAGGACCATGCGGTCGCCGTCGCGGTTCGGGATGGTGGACTCGAACAGACCGCGGATCTCGTCCTCGCGGGCGCCGTCGAAGACCGGGGTCGCGACGTTGGTGCCGGCGGCGACGACGTCCGCGTCGATCGCCTGGAGGCGACGCGCCCACTCCTCGCCGATACCGGAGACGTCCCAGCCCTGCTTGGCGAGCCAGCCGAGGTGGATCTCCAGCACCTGTCCCGGGTTCATGCGGGACGGGACGCCGAGCGGGTTGAGGATGATGTCGACCGGGGTGCCGTCCTCGGTGAACGGCATGTCCTCGACCGGCAGGATCTTCGAGATGACGCCCTTGTTGCCGTGACGGCCGGCGAGCTTGTCGCCGTCGGTGATCTTCCGCTTCTGCGCCACGTACACGCGCACGAGCTGGTTGACACCGGGCGGCAGTTCGTCGCCCTCCTCGCGGTCGAAGACCCGGACGCCGATGACCTTGCCGGTCTCGCCGTGCGGCACCTTCAGCGAGGTGTCACGGACCTCACGGGCCTTCTCGCCGAAGATCGCGCGCAGCAGGCGCTCCTCCGGGGTCAGCTCGGTCTCGCCCTTGGGCGTGACCTTGCCGACCAGGATGTCGCCGGCGACGACGTCGGCGCCGATCCGGATGATCCCGCGCTCGTCGAGGTCCGCGAGGACCTCCTCGGAGACGTTGGGGATGTCCCGGGTGATCTCCTCCGGGCCGAGCTTGGTGTCACGGGCGTCGACCTCGTGCTCCTCAATGTGGATCGAGGAGAGGACGTCGTCCTGGACCAGCCGCTGGCTGAGGATGATCGCGTCTTCGTAGTTGTGGCCCTCCCAGGGCATGAACGCCACCAGGAGGTTCTTGCCGAGGGCCATCTCGCCCTCGTCGGTCGAGGGACCGTCGGCGAGCACCTGGCCGACGACGACCCGGTCGCCCTCGTTGACGACGACCTTCTGGTTGAAGGACGTGCCCTGGTTGGAGCGGGAGAACTTCGCGACGCGGTACGTGGTGTACGTGCCGTCGTCGTTGGTGATGGTGACGTAGTCGGCGGAGACCTCCTGGACCACACCGTCCTTGTCCGCCTTGATGACGTCACCGGCGTCGACCGCGCAGCGGTACTCCATGCCGGTGCCGACCAGCGGCGCCTCCGCCTTGATCAGCGGCACGGCCTGGCGCATCATGTTCGATCCCATGAGCGCGCGGTTGGCGTCGTCGTGCTCCAGGAACGGGATCATCGCGGTCGCGACCGACACCATCTGGCGCGGCGAGACGTCCATGTAGTCGACGTCGTCGCCGGGGATGTAGTCGATCTCGCCGCCGCGGCGGCGGACCAGCACGCGGGACTCGGCGAACCGCAGGTCCTCGGTGAGCGGCGCGTTGGCCTGCGCGATGACGAAGCGGTCTTCCTCGTCCGCGGTCAGGTAGTCGACGTCGTCGGTGACGACGCCCTCGACGACCTTGCGGTACGGGGTCTCGACGAAGCCGAACGCGTTGACCCGGCCGTAGGAGGCGAGCGAGCCGATCAGGCCGATGTTCGGGCCTTCGGGGGTCTCGATCGGGCACATGCGGCCGTAGTGCGACGGGTGCACGTCGCGGACCTCGAAGCCGGCCCGCTCACGGGACAGACCGCCGGGGCCCAGCGCCGACAGGCGGCGCTTGTGGGTCAGGCCGGACAGCGGGTTCGTCTGGTCCATGAACTGGGAGAGCTGGCTGGTGCCGAAGAACTCCTTGATGGAGGCGACGACCGGCCGGATGTTGATCAGGGTCTGCGGCGTGATCGCCTCGACGTCCTGGGTCGTCATCCGCTCGCGGACCACGCGCTCCATACGGGCCAGGCCGGTACGGACCTGGTTCTGGATCAGCTCGCCCACGTTGCGCAGGCGGCGGTTGCCGAAGTGGTCGATGTCGTCGACCTCGACGACCATCGAGGAGCCGTTCTCCCCGGTGGTCTCGGTCTCACCGGCGTGCAGCTTCACCAGGTACTTGATGGTGGCGATGATGTCGTCGGTGGTGAGCACACCGGCGTCCAGGGGCGCGTCGCTGCCGAGCTTCTTGTTCACCTTGTAGCGGCCGACCTTCGCGAGGTCGTAGCGCTTGGGGTTGAAGTAGAGGTTCTCCAGCAGGGTCTGCGCGGCCTCCTTGGTCGGCGGCTCGCCCGGACGCAGCTTGCGGTAGATGTCGAGCAGCGCGTCGTCCTGGCCCTGGGTGTGGTCCTTCTCCAGGGTGGCGCGCATCGACTCGTAGTCGCCGAACTCGTCCAGGATCTGCTCGGTGCTCCAGCCGAGCGCCTTGAGCAGGACGGTGACCGACTGCTTGCGCTTGCGGTCGATGCGGACACCGACCATGTCGCGCTTGTCGATCTCCATCTCCAGCCAGGCACCCCGGGACGGGATGATCTTGGCGGAGAAGATGTCCTTGTCGGACGTCTTGTCGATCTGGCTGTCGAAGTAGACACCCGGCGAGCGCACGAGCTGCGAGACGACGACACGCTCGGTGCCGTTGATGCAGAAGGTGCCCTTGTTGGTCATCAGCGGGAAGTCACCCATGAAGACCGTCTGGGACTTGATCTCGCCGGTCTCGTTGTTGGTGAACTCGGCGGTGACGAAGAGCGGGGCGCCGTACGTGAAGTCGCGCTCCTTGCACTCGTCCAGCGAGTTCTTCGGAGGCTCGAATCGGTGGTCACGGAAAGTGAGCGACATCGACCCGGAGAAGTCCTCGATCGGCGAGATCTCCTCGAAGATCTCCTCCAGACCCGACTTCCTGGGGACGTCCTGCCCACTGTCCAGGGCCGCCTCGACACGGGCCTTCCACGCGGCGTTGCCGAGCAGCCAGTCAAAGCTCTCGGTCTGGAGCGCGAGGAGGTTCGGAACTTCGAGCGGTTCACGGATCTTCGCGAAAGAGATGCGCAGCGGGGCGGTGCTTGCGCCGTTGTTCGAATTGGTGGTCGAGGCGTTGCGCGAGGCGGCCAAGAGGGGGTCCTTCCGAGGGCTCGGACTCACTACGCGCATACCGGTCCGCCCCTGAGCGTAAGAAGAAAGCCCTGATGGCGGACTTCTTCAGCAGTGCTCAGACGTGGGCATGCTCCTGGTGACGGGCCAGGCAGCAGCTAACAGGCAGCGCAAAGGGTCAGTGTAGCCACTCGGCACACTGATGTCCAGAGCAGAGATTCGGAGTACCGAATCATCGCCCCCTCGTCCGTCCTGCGGATCCCGCCTCGGAACCGGATCCGCGCCTGCGCCATGCATTCCCGCATCTCCCCCGATCCATGCATCCAACCCGGATCGAAGTGTCGACGCGTCCTGAGAATTGCGCGCCGCGTGCGGTTCGTCAAGGCCCTGGCCTGGCAGAGATGCTCACAGCCCCGCGCCCGGCCCCCCTGCCGGATGGCTCCCGGAGCAGGTCCCGTGCGGGAACGATCACCTTATCCGGACGGTGGCACCGCCCCGCCACAAGGACGCGGGAACGCCGTAGGGCGGCCACCCGGATGGGTGACCGCCCTACGGCTGTCCGGCCCTGTGCGGGCCGTACGGGGACTGCTGGGTGCCGCTCGGTGTTACTTGACCTCGACCGAGGCGCCGGCGGCCTTGAGGGACTCGGCGGCCTTGTCGGCGGCAGCCTTGTCGACCTTCTCCAGGACGGGCTTCGGGGCGCCGTCCACGAGGTCCTTGGCCTCCTTCAGGCCGAGCGAGGTCAGCTCACGCACGACCTTGATGACCTGGATCTTCTTGTCACCGGCGGCGGTGAGGACGACGTCGAACTCGTCCTGCTCCGGGGCGGCGTCCGCGACGGCGGCCGGACCGGCGACACCGGCGGCGGCGACGGGGGCGGCGGCGGTGACGTCGAACTTCTCCTCGAAGGCCTTCACGAACTCGGAGAGCTCGATGAGGGTGAGGGTCTCGAACTGCTCGAGCAGCTCGGCCTGGCTGAGCTTCGCCATGATGGCGGTCCTTCCACTAATTCGGCTGGTGCCGGTTGTCGATGTCGGCGGGCGTACTCGGAGCCCGCTGGACTGCGGGAGTGGTTACTCCGCAGCCTCGGCGGGAGCCGGCGTACCGGCACCGCCCTGCTCTGCCTGCTCGGCCTGCTTGGCACGAAGCGCCTCCGCGGTGCGGACGAACTTCGAGGGCAGCGCCTGGAAGAGCGCGGCAGTCTGCGACTGCTTGGCCTTCATGGCGCCCGCCAGCTTGGCGAGCAGAACCTCGCGGGACTCGAGGTCCGCGAGCTTCTTGATCTCGTCGGCGGACAGCGCCTTGCCGTCAAGGACACCGCCCTTGATGACGAGAGCGGGGTTGTCCTTGGCGAAGTCGCGCAGACCCTTCGCCGCCTCGACCGGGTCACCGGCGACGAAGGCGACGGCCGACGGACCCGCGAACAGGTCGTCGAGCGTGCTGATCCCGGCCTCGTTGGCCGCGATCTTGGTCAGCGTGTTCTTCACCACGGCGTACGTGACGTTCTCACCGAGCGAACGGCGCAGCGTCTTGAGCTGCGCCACGGTGAGACCGCGGTACTCGGTCAGCACAGCGGCGTTCGAGGAGCGGAACTGATCCGTCAACTCGGCAACCGCGGCAGCCTTATCGGGCCTCGCCATGAGTCTCGGCCTCCTTCCGGGTGATTGCGGACCGCACGGAATTGAAGGAGGGGACTTGGCAAAAACGAACGCCCCGGCGCAGGCGCACGGGGCGTGACTCGACGGAATCGACTTCCGCTCGGCGGAAATCTCTTCCGGAGTTCATCCACGATCACCTGCGCGGGCCATCCGCAGCTAGCGGATCCTTCGGCCGCCACGCCCTTTTCGGGGCACGGCAACGACCAGCGGTCTTTGGCTTCTCGGGAAGCGTACGGGACGGGTCCTGACAACACCAAATCCGGCCCCCGTGCGGTGTGCACGGAGGCCGGACTTCGGATGGTGCCGCACGCCTTACGCGTGGCCCCGCGTCGTCATCAGACGGACGCCGGGTCCTCCTCGACGAGGAGGTTGCGGGTGCGGTTGGGGTCGACCTGGATGCCGGGGCCCATGGTGGTGCTCACGGCGGCCTTCTTGATGTAACGACCCTTGGCGGCGGACGGCTTGAGACGCAGGATCTCGTCCAGGGCCGCCGCGTAGTTCTCCACCAGCTTGGTCTCGTCGAAGGAGACCTTGCCGATGATGAAGTGCAGGTTCGAGTGCTTGTCGACGCGGAACTCGATCTTGCCGCCCTTGATGTCCGTGACAGCCTTCGCCACGTCCGGGGTGACCGTACCGGTCTTCGGGTTCGGCATCAGGCCACGGGGACCGAGCACGCGGCCCAGACGGCCGACCTTGCCCATGAGGTCCGGGGTGGCGACGACGGCGTCGAAGTCCAGACGGCCCTTCGACACCTCGTCGATCAGTTCGTCGGAGCCGACGATGTCGGCTCCCGCGGCTTCCGCGGCCGCAGCACGGTCACCGGTCGCGAAGACCAGGACCCGGGCGGTCTTGCCGGTGCCGTGCGGAAGGTTCACGGTGCCACGGACCATCTGGTCGGCCTTGCGCGGGTCGACACCCAGGCGGAAGGCGACCTCGACGGTCGAGTCGAACTTGGTGGTCGCGGTGTCCTTGGCGATCCGGACGGCCTCGAGCGGGGCGTACAGGCGCTCCGCGTCGATCTTGCCGTCGGCAGCGCGAAGGGACTTGCTGCGCTTGCTCACTTACTGCTCCTGTTGGTGAAGGGGAGTCGTGGTACGGGCCGAGCAGGCCCTGCCACAGATGAACCGGCGGGGCGTCAGCCCTCGCCTCTGTCGCTCGGGCGTCAGCCCTCGACCGTGATGCCCATGGAGCGGGCGGTGCCGGCGATGATCTTCTCGGCGGCGTCCAGGTCGTTCGCGTTCAGGTCGGGGAGCTTCGTCGTGGCGATGTCCCGAACCTGGTCGCGGGTGAGCTTGGCGACCTTCTTGACGTGCGGCTCGCCGGAGCCCTTCTCGACACCCGCGGCCTTGAGGATCAGCTTGGCCGCCGGCGGCGTCTTGGTGATGAAGGTGAAGGAACGGTCGTCGTAGACCGTGATCTCCACCGGGATCACCATGCCGCGCTGCGACTCGGTCGCCGCGTTGTAGGCCTTGCAGAACTCCATGATGTTCACGCCGTGCTGGCCCAGCGCGGGGCCGACCGGCGGCGCCGGGTTGGCCGCGCCGGCGTTGATCTGGAGCTTGATCAGCCCCGTGATCTTCTTCTTCTTGGGAGGCATTGCTCTCTCCGGGTCCTGTTGAGAGTGTTCGTGCCTGCGTACAGGCATACCGCACCACTTTAGCGGGTATTGGCCCGCATCCTGAAACCGGCCGGTGGCCGGGGGACACAGCGGCCCCCGGCCGACGGAAATCCGTCGAACGGGGGCCGCTGGAAAAGTCTCAGTTCTTCTGGATCTGGTCGAAGCTCAGCTCGACCGGGGTCTCGCGGCCGAAGATCTCGACCAGGCCCTTGACCTTCTTCGAGTCGGCGTTGATCTCGTTGATCGTCGCCTGGAGCGTCGCGAAGGGGCCGTCGGTGACGGTGACCGAGTCGCCGACCTCGAAGTCCAGCACCTGGACCTCGACCTTGCGCGGCTGGGCGGTGCCCTCGGCGATGGCGGCGGCCTCGGCCGCGGCCTCCACCTCCGGGGCGAGCATCTTCACGATCTCGTCGAGGGTCAGCGGGTACGGGTCGTACGCGTTGCCGACGAAGCCGGTGACACCGGGGGTGTTGCGGACGACGCCCCACGACTCGTTCGTCAGGTCCATGCGCACCAGCACGTAGCCGGGGAGCTTGTTCTGCCGAATGGTCTTGCGGTCGCCGTTCTTGATCTGGACGACTTCTTCCTGGGGCACTTCGGCCTGGTAGATGTAGTCCTCGACGTTGAGCGAGACGGCGCGCTGCTCCAGGTTGGACTTCACGCGGTTCTCGTAACCGGCGTAGGTGTGGATCACGTACCACTCGCCGGGCAGGGTGCGAAGCTCCTCGCGGAAGGCGGCGACCGCGTCCACGACCGGCTCGGACACGGCGGCCTCGCCGTCGTCCTCGTCCGCTTCGTCCTCAGCCGCTTCGTCCTCAGCGGCGGCCGCCACGTCCTCGTCGGACTCGTCGTCCGCCTCGTCGTCGTCCGCCTCGTCCGTGGCGGCCTCGGCGGCTTCCTCGTCCTCGTCCTCGTGGACGGCGGCCTGCTCGGCGGCTTCGCCGGCGTTCAGGTCGGCAGCCTCGGCCTGGTCGATCTCGCCGTCGGCGGCCTCGACGATGTCGAGCGCGGTGTCGTCGCCCTCAACGGTTTCGTCGGCGTCGTACACGTTCGGGTCAGACACGGTGACTGCTTCTTCCTGACTTCAAGGGGTGGAACATGCGGACAGGCGCCCGTGGACCGGCGCCCACCGCGGGATCAGCCGAAGACGTACGAAACGAGCTTCGAGAATCCCCAGTCAACCACGCTGACGAGACCGATGACGACGACAACGAAGACAATCACCACTGTGGTGTAGGTGATCAGGTCGTTGCGGCTCGGCCAGACGACCTTGCGGAGTTCCGCGACGATCTGGCGGTAGAAGAGCGCCAGCCGACCGAGGGGGCCCTTCTTGCCGCGCTTGCCGCCGCGGCGGGGCTTCCGACTCTCGTCGTCCTCGGACGTGTCAGGCTCAGGGGCCTCGATGGAGTCCGTGATCTCAGTCACTACGTCCTCACCTGACTCCGGGTCGTGGCCGTGTCGCGCCCGTCGCGCGGTACGGCGAGTGCTTTACCTGCCCACGTCCGTCGGGTGACGTGTGGAGCAGGGTCGGAGGGACTCGAACCCACAACCGCTGGTTTTGGAGACCAGTGCTCTACCAATTGAGCTACGACCCTTTGCGACTCCCCCAACGTACCGCAGCATTGCGGAACCGCGGTGCCGGTGGGAAGGCCATCGACGGATGAGTGTACGTGTTTCGCGGCCCTCCGTCGAACGCCTTGCGTCCGATCAGGTTCCGGCCGCGTTCCGTTGACGTTTTGACGCGGTGTCGACGGGGTGCCGGTGGGGTGCCGAGGAGGTTCCGGCGGGGTGCCGGCGAGATTCCGGCGAGGCGCTGGTCAGGTGCCGGTCGGGTGCCGACGGGGCCGCGGACCCCCGGCGCGCACCGGGTGTGTTCACAGTCCGGACAGGTCCGCAAACCTGGGTGCCGGGCCTCCCCCGCGTCTGGGACCATGCAGTCATGAGCGCAGCTACTCCCCCCGTACAGTCTCCCACCGACCGTCGGGTGTCGGCCCGCGTCGGGTCGATCTCCGAGTCCGCGACGCTGGCCGTCGACGCCAAGGCCAAGGCCCTCAAGGCCGCCGGGCGCCCGGTCATCGGATTCGGCGCGGGAGAGCCCGATTTCCCGACGCCCGGCTACATCGTCGAAGCCGCGGTGGAGGCGTGCCGCAACCCGAAGTACCACCGCTACACCCCGGCCGGCGGTCTGCCCGAGCTGAAGACGGCCATCGCCGCCAAGACGCTCCGCGACTCCGGCTACGAGGTCGAGCCGTCGCAGGTGCTGGTCACCAACGGCGGCAAGCAGGCCATCTACGAGGCGTTCGCCGCGATCCTCGACCCGGGTGACGAGGTCATCGTGCCCGCCCCGTACTGGACCACCTACCCCGAGTCGATCCGGCTCGCGGGCGGCGTGCCGGTCGAGGTCGTCGCGGACGAGACCACCGGTTACCGGGTCTCGGTCGAGCAGCTCGAAGCGGCCCGCACCGAGCGCACCAAGGTCGTGCTGTTCGTCTCGCCGTCCAACCCCACCGGCGCCGTGTACAGCGCCGCCGACACCGAGGCGATCGGCCGCTGGGCCGTCGAGCACGGCCTGTGGGTGCTGACCGACGAGATCTACGAGCACCTGGTGTACGGCGACGCGACGTTCACCTCGCTGCCGACGGCCGTGCCCGAGCTGCGCGACAAGTGCATCGTGGTCAACGGCGTGGCGAAGACGTACGCCATGACCGGCTGGCGGGTCGGGTGGATCATCGGCCCGAAGGACGTGGTCAAGGCCGCGACGAACCTCCAGTCGCACGCCACCTCGAACGTCTCCAACGTCGCGCAGGTCGCCGCGCTGGCCGCCGTCTCGGGGAACCTGGACGCGGTCGCCGAGATGCGGACCGCCTTCGACCGCCGCCGCCGCACCATCGTGCGGATGCTCAACGAGATCGACGGCGTCGTCTGCCCGACGCCCGAGGGCGCGTTCTACGTCTACCCGTCGGTGAAGGCGCTGCTCGGCAAGGAGATCCGCGGCAAGCGCCCGGCCGACTCCGTCGAGCTGGCCGCGCTGATCCTGGACGAGGCCGAGGTCGCGGTCGTGCCTGGTGAGGCCTTCGGCACCCCGGGCTACCTGCGGCTTTCGTACGCGCTCGGCGACGAGGACCTGGAAGAGGGCGTCTCGCGGCTCCAGAAGCTGCTGGGCGAGGCGAAGGACTGAGCCCCTTCGGACGCTGCGGCGATCCGTTTTTGCATTCGGGCAAGCCCCCGTTCGGAGAAAGTGGTACCGGACGGGGGCTGTCGTATAGCAGGATCTTGGAATGGCACGCGAGGTCCGTCAGCTCCCCAAGGCACATCTGCATCTGCACTTCACCGGCTCCATGCGCCCCGGCACGCTCCTGGAACTGGCCGACCGGCACGGCGTGCACCTCCCCGAGGCGCTGACCTCGGGCGAACCCCCCAAACTCCGGGCCACCGACGAGCGCGGCTGGTTCCGCTTCCAGCGGCTGTACGACATCGCCCGCTCCTGCCTGCGCACCCCGGAGGACATCCAGCGGCTGGTCCGCGAGGCCGCCGAGGAGGACGCGGCGGACGGCTCCGGCTGGCTGGAGATCCAGGTCGACCCGACCTCGTACGCGCCGCGGCTCGGCGGGCTGATCCCCACGATGGAGATCGTGCTGGACGCCGTGCACACCGCCTCGCGGGACACCGGGATCGGCATGGCCGTGGTCGTCGCCGCCAACCGCATGAAGCACCCGCTGGACGCCCGTACGCTGGCCCGGCTCGCCGTCCGGTACGCCGACCGCGGCGTGGTCGGCTTCGGGCTCTCCAACGACGAACGGCGCGGTCTGGCACGGGACTTCGACCGCGCCTTCGCCATCGCCCGCGACGGCGGCCTGCTCGCGGCCCCGCACGGCGGGGAGCTGGCGGGGCCCTCCAGCGTCCGCGACTGCGTCGACGACCTGTACGCGGGCCGTATCGGGCACGGGGTCCGCGCCGCCGAGGACCCTCGGCTGCTGCGCCGCCTCGCCGAGAAGGGCATCACCTGCGAGGTCTGCCCGGCCTCCAACGTCGCGCTCGGCGTGTACGAGAAGGCCGAGGACGTACCGCTGCGCACCCTGTACGAGGCGGGCGTGCCGATGGCGCTCGGCGCCGACGACCCGCTGCTCTTCGGCTCCCGGCTCGCCGCCCAGTACGAGATCGCCCGCGCCTCGCACGACTTCACCGACGCCGAACTGGCCGAGCTGGCCCGGCAGTCCGTACGGGGCTCCCGCGCGCCGGAGGACGTACGCCGGCGGCTGCTGGCGGGGATCGCCGAGTGGGAGGCGACACCGGAGGGGGCCGGGGGCTCTCGTGAGGGGGTGGGCTCTCCCGAGGGGGCGGTGGGCTCCGCCGAGGGTGCGGTGGGCTCCGCCGAGAGGGTCGTCGGGTCTACAGGCTGACGCCGGGCTCTGCCGGGAGGGTCGTCGGGTC
Organism: Streptomyces sp. NPDC088910; assembly: GCF_044749865.1. Taxonomy (NCBI): domain Bacteria; kingdom Bacillati; phylum Actinomycetota; class Actinomycetes; order Kitasatosporales; family Streptomycetaceae; genus Streptomyces; species Streptomyces sp. NPDC088910. Next base: position 196,619 of record NZ_JBIVIV010000007.1, on the reverse strand, counting down.
TACAGGCTGACGCCCACCAGGACCGGCTCGTTGACCAGCGTCACGCCGAACGCCGCGTGGACGCCGTCGCGTACCTCGCGGGCCAGCGCCAGCAGGTCCTCGGCGGTCGCGCCGCCGCGGTTGGTCAGCGCCAGCGTGTGCTTGGTGGAGATCCGCGCCGGGCCGCTGCCGTACCCCTTGGTGAACCCCGCCTTGTCGATCAGCCAGGCCGCCGAGAGCTTCGTGAGGCCCTGACCGGCCTCGCCCGCCGGGTACGACGGCGGCGCCGTGTCCTGGCCGAGCCGCTCCTTCGCCCGCTCCAGGAACGCGGCGTGCTCCGGGGCGGTCAGGATCGGGTTGGTGAAGAAGGAGCCCGCAGACCAGGTGTCGTGGTCGGCCTCGTCCAGCACCATGCCCTTGCCCGCGCGCAGCGCCAGCACCGTCTCCCGCGCCTTTTCCAGGGGCACCCGGTCGCCGGGTTCCACGCCCAGGGCGCGGGCCGTCTCCGCGTACTTCACCGGGGCGGAGAGCCCGCCCGCGTCCTCCAGTCCGAAGCGGACGCGCAGCACGACGTAGCGGTGCGGCTCCGCCTTGAAGCGGCTGTGGCGGTACGAGAAGGCGCACGCGTCGTTCGCCAGCGTCACCGTCTCGCGGGTCCGGCGGTCGTACGCGACGACCTCGGTGATCGTCGTCGACACCTCTTGGCCGTAGGCGCCGACGTTCTGGATCGGCGTCGCCCCCGCCGAGCCGGGGATGCCCGCCAGGCACTCGATTCCGGCCAGGCCGGCGGCGACGGTCCGCGCCACGACGTCGCTCCAGGTCTCGCCCGCGGCGACCTCAAGCGAGGTGCCGTCGAGGGTCACGCCGCGGGTGGCGATCCGTAGCGCCGTTCCCTCGAAGCCGCGGTCGCCGACGACGAGGTTGCTGCCGCCGCCGACGATCAGCAGGGGGTCGCCGGTGGTGTCCGCCGCGGCGACGGCGGCGATGACGTCGGCGTCCGAGGCCGCCGTGATCAGGCGGTGCGCGGGGCCGCCTACGCGGAAGGTTGTCAACGGGGCCAGCGGCGCCTTCTCCATTACGTCCACCCCCTCACCCTAGGGGGCCCGCCGCCTCCCTTCTTTTCCCGGCCCGCTTGCGTGGGGGGCGTCTTTGCCCACCCGCCCACCCGTGCGGGTGCTTTTTCGTCTGCGGGTGCCGCCTGTGCCTGGTCGGTCCCGGCCCGGGGCACCTCCTCGGGCGACGAACGTGCCCGCACTTCGATGACGTCCAGCCCTTGCCCGTTCGTCCCCCTGCGGGGGCACCCCGCACCGTCCCCTCCGGTCCGTCGGCGCCCGCCTGTCCGCTGTAGCTGAGGAGGGAGGGAGCCTTCGCGGCGTACCGCCCCGCGCAACTCCCCCCCGGCCATTCCGAAAGGACCGCCCCCAGAAGTGAAGGCCCCGAGCCCCCCCCGCCAGCCAACCAAAGGCCCCCACTCACCCACCACGCCACCCGCACCCGTACCGAACGAGCCTCTGCCACCGCCCCCGACGCCCACCCCACGGCGAACCGCCCCCCACCCCGCACCCCTCGCCCACGGCGAACCGTCACTCGCAGCCGTGCCGGAGGAGCGGAAACCCACCCACCCCCCTCCGCCCACCCCACGGCGAACCGCCCCCCTCGCAGCCCCCACCCCACGGCGAACCGTCACCCGCAGACGGGCCGGAGGGCCCGGAACCCACCCACCCCCCTCCGCCCACCCCACGGCGAACCGCACCGCTAGCCCCCCACCCACGGCGAACCGCCCCCACCCCCTCCCCCCACCCACCACGAACCGTCACTCGCAGGCGGGCCGGAGGGGACGGGGCGGGGTGCCCCCGCAGATTTGCGTGCCGACAGGGCGTGGACGAATGGGAAAGGAGCAGGCAGCACGCAGCTCGAGGAGGTGCCCCGGCCCGGGACCGACACCAAGGACAGGGCGGTGGAAGAAAGGGCTGACCCCCGCACCCAAAAGCCGGGCACGGGGGTCAAGAGGGCCAGGAACAGCTATGGCGGCCAGGACGGCCAGGAAAGGGCTAGGCGGTGGGCTGGAGGTCGCGGGGGGAGGAGGACGGGGTGGAGTCGAGGGAGGTGGGAGAGGGACGGCGGGGAAGGAGGAGGGCCGCGACCGTGGCGACACCGAGCACGGCGGCACCAACCCACAGCGCAGGCGTCAACCCGTCGACAAAGGCGTCAGCCGACCCGTACCCGCCCTGCGCGGAAAAGATCGAGCCCAGCACCGCGATCCCCAGCGCTCCCCCCACCTCACGCAGCGCGTTGTTGGCCCCCGAGGCGATCCCCTGCTCCGCCCCCCGCACACTCCCCATCACCAACGCCGTGGCCGGCGCCACGAACAGCGCCATCCCGGCCCCGCTGATGATCAGCGCGGGAAGCTGCGCCAGATACGAGACGTCCGGCGAGATGATCGTCGCGAACCACCCGAGCCCGATCGCCTGAAGGGCCAGCCCGGCCGCGACCACCGGCCGCCCCCCGATCCGGTCGGAGACAATCCCGGCGATCGGCGCGACGATCATCGGCATACCGGTCCACGGCAGCATGCGCAGCCCGGCCTCGGTCGGCGAGTAGCTGACGACGTTCTGCAGGAACTGGCTGAGCAGGAAGATCGACCCGAACATCCCGGTGAACATCAGCATGCTGGCCGCGTTGATGGCCGAGAACCCGCGGCTGCGGAACAGCCGCATCGGCAGCATGGCGTTCGGCGAGGTCGCCCCGTGCCGGATGAAGGCCGCGACGAGCGCCGCGCCGCCGATGAGGCCGCCGAGCACCGGCCCGCTGGTCCACCCCTTGGTCGTGGCGTTGACCAGCGCGTAGACGACGCCGAACAGCCCGAGGCTGATGAGCGCGGTGCCGCGCGGGTCGAGCCGGGCGCCGGGCGCGGTGGACTCGTTGAGGCGCAGCCGGGCCAGCGGGATGAGGGCGATGCCGAGCGGAACGTTCAGCCAGAAGATCCACTGCCAGGAGATGTGTTCGGTCAGGCTGCCGCCGATGAGCGGCCCGCTGGCGACGGCGAGGCCGTTGACGGCGCCCCAGATCCCGAACGCGGCGCCTCGCCGCTCGGCAGGCACCGCCGCGGTGAGCAGCGTCAGCGTGAGCGGCATCATGATCGCGGCGCCGACGCCCTGGAGCGCGCGGAAGGCGATGAGCATGGAGATGGTGGGCGCGAGGGCCGCCGCGGCGGAGGCGCCGGTGAAGATCGTGAGGCCGGTGAGGAAGAGCTTGCGGCGGCCGAAGCGGTCGCCCAGCGCCGCGCCGAACATCAGCAGGACGGCGAAGGTGAGCGTGTAGGCGTTGACCGTCCATTCGAGGTCGGACAGCGCCCCGCCGAGGTCCTTGCGGATGGACGGCAGCGCGGTGGTGACCACGAGATTGTCGAGGGCCGCCATGAATCCGGCGACGCTGGTGATGATCAGAGCCCAGGCGGCGGTGCCTGGCCTGCGGCCTTCTGCTGCTTGCTGGGTCATGACTCCCCCTGTGGAGTGCGTACTGCGACGGCTTCGAGCCGTACGGTTAGTTATGGATGACTAACTTCAGCGGACAGAAAAAACCGATGACTCCGCGCCCCGAAAGGCGCGGCGCCTCACTCGGGACGGGCCGTCTCGTACAGCCCTTCCCAGATGCGGTGGTCGGCCGGGAAGCCCAGCGACACCAGGGTGTTGATCAACATTCCGTAGGCGAGGAACTGCGTGGTCTGCTCGACATCCGCGCCCAGCTCCAGATGCAGGGTCTCCCACAGCGCCTCCCACCCCTCACGGATGGAACGGCCGAATTCGTGGTCCCCGGACGCCTCGGCGGCGGCGACCGCGACATACATCTGCATCTGCATCAGCAGCCGCTCGGGGTCGTCGGAGATCAGCGTCTGATACGCGTTCCCCATCGCCTTGAGCTTGCCCTCGTGGTCCGTCTCGTCCTCGGCCACATCGGCGAAGACCTGGCGTGTCGATTCCAGGCAGTAGGTGGCCGCCGCCAGGAACATGGCCTCCTTGTTCGGGAAGAGGCGGAAGAGATACGGCTGCGAGACGCCCACCCGGCGGGCGATCGTCTCGGTGGACGTGCCGTTGTAGCCGCCGCGGGCGAATTCGCTCATCGCCGCGCGGATGACGCTCTCGCGCCTCTCCTCTGCGCTCATCCTGACCATACGAGTAAGTTAGTGGTCCATAACTAACCTGTCAACCGCAGTACGGGAGACACGGGCAAACGTAAGGGGCACCCACCTGGATGGGCACCCCTTACCTGCGCTTCTACGTCTCAGGCGAGCCGGACCACGGCGCGGGACATGCCCAGCACCTTCTGGCCCGCGGACGTCGCGGTGAGGTCGACCCGCACCCGCTGGTCATCCAGTTTGGCGGCGACCTTCGCGGTCACCTCGATGAGCGCGCCCTGCTCGTCGTTGGGCACGACGACGGGCTTGGTGAACCGTACGCCGTACTCGACGACCGCCCCCGGGTCGCCGGCCCAGTCCGTGACGACCCGGATCGCCGAGGCCATGGTGAACATGCCGTGCGCGATGACGTCGGGCAGGCCGACCTCGCGGGCGAACTTCTCGTTCCAGTGGATCGGGTTGAAGTCGCCGGAGGCGCCCGCGTACTGCACGAGCGTGGCGCGGCTCACAGGGAAGGTCCGCGCGGGCAGTTCGGTGCCGACCTCGACGTCCGCGTAACCGATCGTCGCCGTCATGCCGCGCCCTCCGCGTTCGCCGAAGCGTTCCCCGAGCCGTTCCCGCTGCCGCTGCGCGGGTCGTCCTCCGCCGCGCGGGCGACCAGCTTCGTCCAGGCGGTCACCACGTGCTCGCCGGACTCGTCGTGGACCTCGCCGCGGATGTCGATGATGTCGTTGCCCGCCAGGGACTTGATCGCCTCGATGGTGGAGGTGACCGAGAGCCGGTCACCGGCCATGACCGGGCGCGTGTACGCGAACTTCTGGTCGCCGTGCACGACCCGGCTGTAGTCGAGGCCCAGCTCCGGGTCCTGGACGACCTGGCCGGCGGCCTTGAAGGTGATCGAGAAGGCGAAGGTCGGCGGGGCGATCACATCGCGGTGCCCGAGCGCCTTGGCCGCGTCCGCGTCCATATACGCCGGGTTGGTGTCCCCGACCGCCTCGGCGAATTCGCGGATCTTCTCCCGGCCCACCTCATAGGCGGCGGTGGGCGGATAGCTCCGCCCCACGAAGGACTGGTCCAGAGCCATCGGCACCTCCGGTGCGGGAAGCGGGCGGGAAGCGGGCGGGATCGGGGGCAGCGTACGACATACGTACGGAAGTCGTACGGGCGCGGGGGGTCGCTAGCGGTGGCGTAACGGTTCAGCTGATCCGTACGGCTCCCACCGGGCAATACGTCGAGGCCGCCCCCGGTGACGGGGACGGCCTCGCGGTACTGCTACGGCCTGGAGTCAGCGCGTTTCGCGGTGCGCGGTGTGCGCGTTGCAACGCGGGCAGTGCTTCTTCATCTCAAGACGGTCCGGGTCGTTGCGCCGGTTCTTCTTGGTGATGTAGTTCCGCTCCTTGCACTCCACGCAGGCCAGCGTGATCTTCGGGCGGACGTCTGTGGCGGCCACGTGAGTGCTCCTTGACGAACGGGGGTGATTTGAACATGAGAATAGTAGCCGACTGAGGGACCGATCCCACAATCGGCTACGGTGAGTAGCGGCGACCGGACTTGAACCGGTGACACAGCGATTATGAGCCGCTTGCTCTACCGACTGAGCTACGCCGCTTTGACGAACTGGTCCCCGCCTGGCGGCGGGGAACCGATCCATCTGAGCCCCAATACGGAATCGAACCGTAGACCTTCTCCTTACCATGGAGACGCTCTACCGACTGAGCTATTGGGGCGAGCGAGGAAGACATTACACGGTCCGCCGCGATACGTGAAATCCGTATCGGGCAGGGCACATCGGGCGTCGCGGGGCGTCACGCCCACCCCCTGATCAGGACGTGATCACCTCCCGGCCGCCGCGCGCCGGGTGGCCGACGGGCCCCGTACGGGGGCCTGTTCGCGCCGCCGCGACCGCCGGGCAGGAGGGCCTGTTCGCGCCGCCGCCACGAGGGTCCGCCCGCGCCGCCGCGACCGCCTGGGCCGCGCCTGCCAGGAGCCGTACCCGCGCTCGCTCTCCGCGCGGCACCGCGTCCGCCCGCACCCGCGAACCGCGCCCCGGCGCGTACGAGTTCCGGGCGCCCCGGAACGCGAGCGCGTCCGCTCCCCCGCGCGGCGCCGGCCGTACCGTGTGCCCCGTCTCACGACCCCCACCGGTACGACTAATGCCCTCCTGTCAGGTGTGTGCCGTGCTGACCCCTAAGCTCGGCTTTGCGTGATCTTGCCTCCCGCCGCCCGCCCTGCACGCACCGGAGGAGCGCGATGACCGACAGCCCTCGCGACAGTGCCCGCACCGCCGCAGAAACCGCCACCCTGCTGCTGTGCGGCGCCCGGCTGACCGACGGCCGGACCGTGGACGTACGGCTCAGCGGCCCCCGGATCGAGGCCGTGGGCACCGCCGGCAGCCTCGCGCCCGCCGCGGGCCGTACCGCCGACGGGTCGCGCCGTCCGGCCGACGGCACCCGTATCGACCTGCGCGGATATCTGCTGCTGCCCGCGCCCGCCGAGCCGCACGCCCACCTCGACCTGGCGCTGACCGCGGGCGCCGCGGGGCCGCCGTCCGACGACCCCGCCGATGTGCAGCGGCGCGCCACCGAGGCCGCGCTGCTCCAACTCGGCCACGGCGCCACCGCTTTGCGCAGCCATGTGCGGATCGGCGACGTCCAGGGGTTGCAGGCGCTCGAAGCCGTGCTCCAGGCGCGGCGGGCGCTGCGCGGGCTCGTCGACCTGCACACCGTCGCCGTACCGCGGCTGCTGACCGGCGCGGCGGGCGCGGACGGGCTCGCGATGCTGCGCGACGCGCTGAAGATGGGCGCCGCGGTGGTCGGCGGCTGCCCCGATCTGGACCCGGACCCGAGCGGGTACGCCGAGGCCGTCTTCTCGCTCGCCGCCGAGTTCGGGCTCCCGGTCGACCTGCACACCGCCGCCGACGACCCGGCCCGGCTGGCCCGGCTCGCCGCGATGGCGGGCGGTCTGCGGCCGGGCGTCACCCTCGGCCCGTGCCACGGTCTCGGCGCGCTGCCGCCCGAGGCGATCGACTCCGCCGCGCAGCGGCTGGCCGCCGCCGGAATCTCGGTCACCGCGCTCCCCCAGGGCGGCTGCGGCGCGCTGGACTCCGTACGCCGCGGCGGCGGTCCGCACACCCCGGTCCGCCGGCTGCGCGCGGCGGGCGTCCGGGTCACGGCGGGCAGCGGGGCGCTGGGCGACCTGGCCAATCCGGTCGGCCGCGGCGATCCGCTGGAGGCCGCCTTCCTGCTCGCCTCCTACGGCGAGTGCGGCGCGGCGCAGGCGTACGCGGCGGTCAGCGGCCGGGCGCGGGCCGTGCTCGGGCTGCCGGAGGTACGGGTCGAGGCCGGTTTCCCGGCCGAGCTGCTGGCGGTGCGCGGGGAGGGTGTCGAGGCGGTGCTCTCCCTGGCGTACAGCCGGATCGTCATCCACCGGGGCCGGGTGGTCTCGCGGACGAGCGCGGTGCGCGAATACTGCGACTCGGCCAGCGAGGCCGCGCTCGACCTCCCGCGTCAGTCGCACCGCGAGGCGTAGCGTCACGTCCATGCGCATGGTGATCGCTGGTGGACATGGACAGATCGCGTTGCGGCTTGAGCGGTTGCTCGCCGAGCGCGGTGACAGTGTGGTCGGGCTGATCCGTAACCCGGCCCAGGCCGACGACTTGCGGGCGGCGGGCGCCGAGCCGGTCGTCCTGGACCTCGAATCGGCGACGGTCGCGGAGGTGGCCGCCGTCCTGGAGGGCGCCGAGGCGGCCGTCTTCGCGGCGGGCGCGGGTGCGGGCAGCGGGGCCGCCCGCAAGCACACCGTCGACCACGCGGCGGCCGTGCTCTTCGCCGACGCGGCCGAACAGGCGGGCGTACGGCGCTATCTGGTGGTCTCCTCGATGGGCGCCGACGCCCGGGCGAGCGGGGGTGACCCCGTCTTCACCGAGTACCTGCGCGCCAAGGGCGCGGCCGACGACGACATCCGCGCGCGTACGGACCTGGACTGGACGATCGTGCGCCCCGGCGCCCTGACCAACGACCCGGGCACCGGCCGCGTCCGCCTCGCCCCCTCCACCGGCCGCGGCTCCATCCCCCGCGACGACGTCGCCGCCGTCCTGGCCGGCCTCCTGCTGACCCCCTCGACCGCCGGCCTCACCCTCGAACTCGTCTCCGGCACCGACACCATCCCCGAAGCCCTCCGCACCGCCGCCCTCCCCTAACCCCTCCCCCTCCCCCGCACACACACCAAAACGGCCCCCCGCCCTGCTCTTCAGCAGGCCGGAGGGCCGTTCTCATGATGTGGCGGCACGTGGATTCGAACCACGGTAGGCATAGCCGACGGATTTACAGTGCGCCGGTTTCACCCCATCCGACCAGGAAGTTTCCCTCAGCTCTCCCCCGGCGGGGGACACAGGGGGGATGATCAAGAACTCTGATCATCAGCCTCGGGCCCTGGGCCGACGACGTAGATGCCCATGCCGTTCACGGTCTCGACCAGTCCCTCATCTTTGAGCACCTGGACTGCCTTGCGCAGTGTGTCGCGCGCTACGCCGTATTGCTGCTCCATCTCGACCATGCTCGGGATTCGCCTGCCCGGCGGAATTGCTCCGTCGTCAATGCGGCTCCGTAGATCGTCGGCAATCTGCCGGTAGGGCGGTACCGGTCCCTCGCGGTCGATGGTCATGATCCGCAAGCTAGGCAGGTAGCCATGTCCAGGCATAGCTACCCACGGGGGTAGCAGGGGGTAGTACGGTCATTTGGAGGACAGAGAGCCCCCGCAACCGTGCAGCCGGTCCGGGGGCATTGGCCGACTGCGAGAGGTCGACGTGAGCGAGCGTACCGAGGGTCGATGGTTGGATACGGGCGATGGCCCAAAGTCTCTAGCAGTTGTGTCCGGCATCGCATTCGAGGGCAAGGCGCAGACTGCCTACCGCGCCTACCTCGACCATGCACGCGACTGCGAGGAGTGCCCGCAGTCCACGTTCCAGTGCGGCGTTGCAGCCGCACTCTGGCGCGCCTACCGCAAAGTTCGCGACTAGGGACACCGATCAACCGGTCGTTGGAACAGGGCCCCCGAGCCGCGATGCGGTAGGTCGACAACGCGGACCAGCGTGAAGCCTTCCGCTTCGTAGTAGCGGTGCAAACCGTGGTTGTCCTTCCATGCGTCGAGCCGTAGCCAGCTCTTGCCCGCCGTCGCGGCCCGCACAGCGGCCCAGTTCAGCAGCGCGCCTCCGACTCCCGCGCCCGCTGAACCTCGGGTGACCGCCATACGGTGGACATACAGCGCATCGTCCGGCCTGTCCTCTGCGGTCCAGAACTCCGGATCGGCGTGGGCGTCTAGCTGCAACGTGGCGATGGGTCTTTCGCCCACAACCGCGAGAAACACGTCCCCGTTCTCCAAGGCGCGGGTGATGCGGTCACGGTGCGGCGGGAACTGCCATTGGTCGATCCCGCGCGCTGCAAGCCAGGCGGAAGCCTCCCGCAAGAGGTCTTCCACCTGCCCGAGCTCGTCCAGCCGGGCGGCACGAATGTGCAAGTCCGTCACGCCTTCCCGTCCATTGCCTCGCGCCGCCGCTCGTACGAGATCACGTGACGGTCTCCCGGCAGGATCGTGACCGCCACGCGTACCGGCTGCCCGTCTACGGTGTGTCCGGTCGTGATGTGGACGCCGACCGGCGTACCGGGCCCGAGGTCCAAGCGGTGGACCTCATCGGGAATTGGCATCCGCACGTACAGCTCGTCAAGGGCGCGTACCTGCCGGTACCCCAACTCGGCGAGTACCTCGTTGGCGCCCCGGCTGATGCCTTCCGGTCGCATGATCTCCGAGTCCCTGACGATGCTCAGCGGAAAGTAGCTGTCGTTCGTGTTGAACGGTTCCCCGTCGAGGTAGCGAACCCGCTTGCGTACCGCGACCAGCTCCCCAGGGGCGAGTTGGAGCCGCTTGGCCACGTCGGCGGGCGGCTCAACGATGGCTACCTCGATTTCCTGTCGCGGCTCCCGCCCCTCAGCGGAGTACTCCGTCACGAACGCGTCCATCTCCGGTGTGTACGGACGCTCCCGGAACTCCGCTTGCGGCCGGAACACCATCGGCTGGCGCCGCCGTACGAAGTGCCCTTGCGGTCGTGCCGACACCACCAATCCCTCATTGACCAGGATCGCGACCGCCTTGCGAACGGTCTCTCGCGATACGCCATAGTCCGCCCGAAGCTCTGCCTCGGTCGGAAGTTTGGCTCCCGGTTCCAGCTCGCCCGCGTCGATCTGCGCGCGGAGAGCATCCGCAATCTGGTGGTACATGGGGCTTCGCCCAAGTCGATTCACGGTCACGCCTCCATCAAAGCCGCAGGTTGTCGCCATTGTCCAGTCAATGTGGCCAATGGGCTTGACACCCCCGCACTCGACTGCCAACATCCTGACTGTAGCCATTGTACGGACAATGGCTACAGGGGCCCCGCGTTGGTCGGGGGGAGGTTCCCGGCGCCTTGTCAGCCGGAGGGCACGAGACCGAAAGGTCACGTCTCTGCCTGAAACAGGCCATGGCGGCTCTACCTCGTACGGGAGCCGCAGTCCTGAAGGAGACAACAAGCACGTCAAGCACTGTTCGTCGTACTGCGAGGTGCACATGTTCCAGCGAAGTACCAAGGGCCCCGTCCGGCTTTGACCAGCCGGACGGGCGGGCCCTCCGCGTCATCGCGTGATGCCGAGACGGCCGGATAGCGGCTGGCGTCACGGGTGCGTGTCGAGCGCGCACGGTCCGGCGTCGCCGTCTTGCGGCGGCGCTGGTCCGTGGCTGCTCGAACCGACCAGCCAAAACGAGTGCGGCGTCCGGGTGGCCCCCCGGACGCCGCTGTACAGGAACCCCAAGGAGGAACCTGTGGTCACCATCATCTTCCTGAACGACAAGGAACACGAGGACTTGTCGCGCAAGGTCGGCGAGGCCAACCGGCGCAGCGAGAACGGGGGCGGGAAGTGAGTGCCGCGGCCGGTACGTTCGCCGCGGTCTTCGCCTCCCTGTACGTCGCCCACAGTGTGGGTGATCACTGGGTGCAGACCTCCGCGCAGTCGGCGGCCAAGGGCCGTCCCGGATGGGTCGGCCGGTTAGCCGACACCCGGCACGTGGCGACGCTGACGCTGACGAAATTGGTCGTCCTGGTTCCTGTGGGTCTGCTGCTGGGTCTGCACCTGTCGGTGTGGGGTCTGGTGGCCGGTCTGGGCGTGGACGCAGTCACGCACTGGTGGGCCGACCGGCGTTCGACGCTGGCGTGGCTGGCGGACCTCGTCGGGTCCGGCGGCTTCTACCGCATGGGCGCGCCGCGGCCCGGCCATGACGACAACCCGTCGCTCGGCACCGGCGCCTACGTGCTCGACCAGTCGGCCCATCACCTGTTCCTGCTGGTCGGCGCACTGCTGATCGCCCTCGTCTGACCGACCTGCCCCTTCCCGGACCTTGGAGACATCCCATGTGGAGCAGCGTGATTGCCGTGCTCGGAACCCTGCTGGGGTCGGTGAGCGCGTATGCCTTGCAACAGCGGTCTGGCCGGGTCGAGCGGGCCGAACACCGGACCGAAGCCCGGCGCAGCGAACGGCTTGCCGCCGTTACCGCGTTGGTGTCGGCGCTGGCTGACCACCGCCGTGCGATGTGGGTTCGCGAGGACCTGCGGATGGCCGGTGACACCCCCGCCGCCTACGCGGCGGCACGTGCCGAGAGCCATGTCACGCGGTCTGCGATCACCGCGCCGCTGACTCAGGTCGTCATCCTCGCGCCGTCTTTGGCTCAGGCTGCTGACCAGGCCGTGAGCGCCGCTTATGCGCTGCGCAAGTCGCCTGACCCGGCCACCCTCGAAGCCCGCCGGACTGCCGCTATCAGCGCCGCTGACCGGCTGGTCGCCGAAGCCACTGCGCTGGTCTGACCGTGGCCTTCGCCCCCGACCCGGCGTGATGCTGCCCGATCGAATCGGGCCGGGGGCACTCGCACCACCACCCACTCGGTTTCTGGGACCGGCCGCACATCCGCCAAGTCACCGGCCGGTCCCGGCCCTCAACTCCCCTTGGAGACTTCCCGTGCATGACTACATCGGCCCCCACCGGGCCCTGACCACTGACGATTTCCTCGAACTCGCCCTCGGTACGCCGCTTGACCTGTGGCTCGGCGAGGACGGCGAGACGCCCGACGAGCGGGCCGCGCGAGAGGCCGCGGCGCGGGACATCCTCGCCGACGACCCCGCCCTGTTCGACCGCACGACCGCGCTCGCGTCCGAGGTGATCGGCCGCACCATGCCGGAGCTCCTGCGCCTGACCCCGGCCCGCCCGGCGCGCCGGAGCGCGGCCCGTGGGGCGGTGGCGGCATGAGCGCCCGCACCGCGGCCGTCGCCCGATGGCGCCGGTTGCTGACCGTGCTGCCCGCTGTCGTGATGACGGCCGTGTCGATGGTCCTGACGTTGGCCGTGGTCGTGATGTGGCTGGGCACGGCGATGCCCTCGCCGGTCGCGCTGGTCGTCGGCCTCGGCCTGGACGGCGGCTGGCTTGCCACCTTGGCATACGAGCGGCGGCTTGCCGCGCAGGGCGACCACTCCCGCGGCGTGACCGCGGTCGGCTGGTGCTTCGGCGCCGTCGCGACCGCCGTCCTGGTCGCTCACGCGCTGCTCGCGGAGACCTCCGCGGGCGCGTGGCTGGCCGTCGCGTGGCTGCCCCTTGCGGCCAAGGCCCTGTGGCTGGTGCACGGGCTGTGGGAGCGCACCGCGCTCACTCCCGTCGCGCTCACCGCGATCCGCGGTATCCAGCAGGAAGCCCGCGACGCCGCCGCGGTCGCGCGGGCCCGGCTGCACGCGGACGCCACCACCGAGGAGACCCGGCTGCTGGCCGTGACGCACGCCGGGTCCCGCGTCGCCCGTGTCCAGGCCACCACCGCCGCCGCACTGTCTGAGGCGTGGGCGGTGCTGGAGAAGGCGCGCGCCGACGAGAGCGCCGCCGCCGCGCTGGCCAGCGTGACCGGCCGTGTCACGGCAGCCGACACGGCCCGCTGGGACCTGCCGGTATGGGGCCCGGTCGAGCCGGTCCCGGCCCTGGACGCACCCTCCCTGAGTGACGCCGACCTCGACCGGATCGTGGCCGACCTGCTGGCTGGCCAGACCCCGCCGCCGTCCTACCGCGAGGCCGCCGCCCGGTTCCGCGCCGCCGGACACACCGCCGCGGAGATGCGGCTGCGCGCGGCATGGAAACGCTGCACCACCGAGTCCGTCACCGGCTGACACCGGCCCCTGTCCGCACGCCATCAGCCCGGAGGTATCTCTCCCATGTCCGACCTGCCGAAAGCCACCGCCGACGCGGTCGAGGCCGCCCGCCAGGGCGAGCAGTTCGCGATGATCCTCGCCGCGATCCAGACCGCTCAGACCGTCCGGTCCCAGCAGCAGCCCGTTCCGCCCCCGGCCCCCGTCGCGGTGCAGCAGACCGGCACCGCGGGCAAGTGGCTCGCCATCGCCGCGGGCGGCTCCATGCTCATGATTACCGTCGCGTTCGCCGCGGTCGCTCTCGCGATTGCCTCCGCGTGCATCGCGCTCGTGGCCCTGGTCGTCTACGGCATCTACCGCGACATCAGGCGGCGGTAGCCCGCCGCGGCGCGGCGGGGTCGGTGGCCTCCATGGGCATGCACACCGCCTTCACCGCGACCGCAGGGCCCGTGACCGGCGCATGCGCCGACAGTGCGGGCGCCACGGCCATGATGGCCGCCGGAGCAGCCGGTTTCACCCCAGAGGGGATACATATCGCGCTCGCTGCGCCAACCGGTCCGAGAACCACCGCCGCCGCGGCCAGACTGACCGCCGCCGTCTTCATGCCTATCACTCAGCCACGCCCTTGCATCCATGATCGACTCTCTTGATCGCGGAGAGTACAGGCGTGCATACAGGCGCACCAAACTGACGTTCCATCAGGAGAATCCGTCACTCCGAATAGGGGCAACCATGATCCGCACCCACCCCGACGACCCCCCGCTGACCGGCGCGGAAGCCGCCAGAATCGCATGGCTGGTCGCCCGCATGACCAAGCGCGGCCTTGCCGGTGAGGAAGTAGACCAGTCCGACTTGCAGGCGGGAATCGACAGCATCCTCAAGGGCGCGCGCAGGCGCGAGGAACGCGAAGAGTGGAAGACCACCGCGCGCAGGCCCAAGTAGCTCCGCCCCGGACCGGCCGCACATCCGCCAAGACACCGGCCGGTCCGGGCCCCTACCGCTCCCGTGCAGAAACGGAGGACCACCAGCATGACCGAGATCATCGACCTTGACGAGCGGCGGGCCCGCGCCCGCACCCCGATACCCGACCTCACCAAGCACGACACGGCGACCGCCGCGCCCGAGGACGCCGTGCCCGACCCGCGCGAAGCGCTCGAAGGGGCCGTCATCCCCTCCGACATCCCCGGCAGGGGCAAGACCGACGCGGGCCGTGCCGGGGCGCGTCACGCGGTGCGCCTGCGGCGTGCCGTGGGTGTGACGCAGCACGTCATCACCCATGAACGCACCAGGACGGGCGCGCGCCTGATGGTCCGTCACAGCTCGTACGTGGCCGGGGGCGCCGGGGTGCTGGCGAAGCGGGCGTGGGACGGCCGGTCCGCCGCCCGCTACGAGCGGATGATGCGGATCGCGGAAGCCGCGGGCAACCGCGAGGACGCCATGGAATGGGAAGAGCGCGGGCGCGCTTTCCGTGCCGCCCGGCACCAGCGGCGTATGGACCTGCTGACCGCCCCTCAGCGCCTCGCCAAGGGAATGGCTGTGGGCACCGCCGCAACGGCCGGCGCGCTGCTGGGCCTGGGAGCGCTGCTCGCGGTCGCCGAGCACGACCCCGGCATGGTCATCGCGCCTGTGGTCTTCACCATCGACGTGGTCCGCTGGGCCGTCATCATCTGCGGCATCGTGTGGGGCCCTGCCCTGTGGCTCGCCCCGTGGGCGTGCTTCCTCGGCCTGTGGAACCTCGGCCGTCTGCGCGGCGCCGCGCCCCGCTGGGCGCTGCCCGCCCGCGAGCGCGGCGACGGAGAGCCGATTACCCCGTCCATCGTCGTGACCGCCCTGCGCGACCTGGGCATTGCCCCGCTGCGCAACTCCATCAAGGCCATGGAGGACAGCGGCGCCGCGATGCTCTCCCCGATCGTGCTCGCCGGATGCGGCGTCGAACTGGACATCACCCTGCCGTCCGGTTCCAGCACCGAGGAAGTCCTGGCCAGGCGCCGGAAGCTGGCGGAGAACCTGGGCCGCCACGAGCACGAGGTGCACCTGTCCGTGGCGCCCGCCGCCCGCACGGTCCGGGTGTGGATCGCGGACTCGGGTGCGCTGGACGAGCCGATCGGCCCGTCCCCGCTGGTCACCGACCCCGACACCTCTGCCGACTACGCCAAGGGCCGCGCCCCCTGGGGTGTCGACCTGCGCGGGGACGCCGCCCTGATCAGCCTGTACCAGCGGCACATGCTCATCACCGGTCTGTCGAACCAGGGCAAGACCGCCGCGATCCGCGCGCTGGCGCTGTGGCTGGCCCACGACCCGGCCGTTCGGTTCTGGATCGGCGACCTCAAGGGCCTCGGGGACTGGCGCATGTTCGACGGCATCGCCGAAGTCCTGATCGAGGGACCCACCGACGACCACGTCATCGACGTGACCGAGATGGTCGAGGCGGGCGTGGAGGAGATGAACCGGCGCCTGCTCGCCCCCGCAGGCACGCCGTTCCCGCCGCTGGTCATCATCGTGGACGAAGCCCAGGTCGCCTACGGCTCCGGCGCGATCGGACCGGACAAGCGCCCCTACGGCGGCTCCAAGGCCACGAGCAGGTACTTCCA
Source organism: Streptomyces sp. NPDC088910 (assembly GCF_044749865.1). Classification (NCBI taxonomy): domain Bacteria; kingdom Bacillati; phylum Actinomycetota; class Actinomycetes; order Kitasatosporales; family Streptomycetaceae; genus Streptomyces; species Streptomyces sp. NPDC088910. The sequence goes on along the minus strand of NZ_JBIVIV010000007.1, from coordinate 180,712 downwards.
GGCGGTCAAGAAGATCCACGACCAGGGCCGCGCGGTCCTGGTGACCATCTGGGAAGGCACACAGGACCCCACGAACGAGAACCTGCCCAAGCGGTCCCGCGAGGGCAACCACATCCGGTCGTCGCTGGTCCTCGGCACGGAGTCGCAGGCCAGGATGGCGCTCGGGGACAACGCCATCGACGCGGGCGCCGCCCCGCACAAGCTCCGCCAGGGCCTCGACAAGGGAACCGTCGTCGTCGCAGGCGACGGCGTCAAACTCGCCCCCGGACAGCCCGCGATCACGATCCGGACCCACTACATCGACGGCGACGAAGCCGCCGAACTCGCGGACCGCATCAAGGACCGGCGCGCCGGAGTCGACACCCGTACCGCCGCCGACAGCGGCGACGACAAGCCGGTCGATCACCTCGCCGACATCGGCGCCGTCCTCGGGGACGCCAAGCGGATGCGGACCGACGAAGTCCGCCAGCGCCTCGCCGAGCGCAACCCCCGCGAGTACCGGACGTGGACTCCGGCCGCCCTCACCCGCGTCCTGGACGACGTGGACGCCGCGCCGTACAAGTCCGGCGGTGTCATGGTCGTCAGCTCCAACCACGTCCGCGCCGCCCTGGATCGGCGCGCGACTGACGCCGAAGCCTACGCCGACCGTGACTGACAGTAAAGGGAGGCGGTGAGGGAGGCAGGGAGTTCTCCCTGCCCGCCTCCCTCACCCCGCCTCCCCGACCTGATCAGCGGAAAAACCATCACAGGGAGGCAGGGAGGCACGCCCCCGCAACCTGCGGAAACCCCCGAAAATACGGGCCACCGGGGACACCTCTGCCTCCCTCCCTTCACACGCAGTCACCATCGTTGATGGGAGTGCACCACCATGACCATTCCCGCCGCCGTGCCCGCCGGGCTACGGCTGGGATCGCTGTGCTCTGGCTATGGCGGCCTGGACATGGCCGTCCAGGCCGTCTTCGGCGGGTCGCTGGCCTGGGTCGCGGACAACGACCCCGGCGCGGCCCGCATCCTGGCCCACCACCACCCGCACGTGCCGAACCTCGGAGACCTCACCGCCGTGGACTGGACCGGCGTTGAGCCGGTCGATGTGGTGTGCGGCGGGTATCCGTGCCAGCCGTTTTCCAGCGCGGGCAAGAGGAAGGGAACCGCTGATGCCCGGCACATCTGGCCGCACTTCACCACCGCCCTTCGCGTTCTACGACCCCAACTCGGGATCTTTGAGAACGTCGCAGGGCACATTCGGTTGGGACTGGACGCCGTCCTCGCCGACCTTGCCGGAATCGGGTTCGATGCGGAGTGGACAACTCTGCGCGCGTCCGACGTCGGGGCCGCCCACCAGCGCAAACGGCTGTTCATCCTCGCCTGGCCTGCCGACCCCGGCGGCCCGCGACTGGCGCGGCGGCGGCCAGAAGGGGCAGCTCCCCACTGCGGTGACATCACTGCTGCCGACGCCCTCGACCTCGGAAGCAACCGGGACCGGGCACGCGGCCGACGGCGGGATGAACCTGCGCCACGTCGTTTCACTCCTGCCGACACCACGGGCATCTGCGCGGGAGAACCGGCAGACCAGGCGCACCCCGTCGCAGAACGCAGGGACGCACGGCCTGTGCCTGGCAGCCGAGGTGTGCGAGCTACTGCCGACACCGCGCGCCACGGACACCGGGACACCGGGACGCCGTGCGAGCGAGGGATTCCGGCCGCCACTCTCGCAGGTCGTCCTTCCTCTGCTGCCCACACCGCTGGTGGGCGACGCCAAGGGAGCCCGGCAGGCGACAGCACCGAACCCGCGCAGCAGTTCGCCGACCTTGACCGACCTGACGTTCAGCGGCCTGACTGGGGACGCTACGCCCCCGCCGTCGAACGGTGGGAGACGGTCACGGGCCGTGCCGCCCCCTGGCCAGTTGACGCTCTGGGACGGCTGAACCCGCCGCTGGTCGAGTGGCTGATGGGCCTGCCCGAGGGCCACGTCACCACCGTACCGGGCCTGTCCCGCACCGCCCAGCTCAAAGCCTTGGGCAACGGGGTAGTGCCCCGTCAGGCCGAAGCCGCCCTGCGTCACCTGGCCGACCGCGCCGGGCTGCTCCTCAACGAGCCCGCGCACGTACTGCGGGGGGCGGCATGAACACCCCGATCGTCGGCGCCGACCTGTTCACCGCCGTCATGGCCAAGGCCGGTTGGCGGTGCCACTGCACCGGGCAGTGCCGACAGAACCACCGCCGCACCGAGGACCGCTGCCCGAAGTGGCACGACGGCAACCGCGTCCGGCTCATCGCCGCACCCGCCGACCCGGCCACACCCGAACGCGCCGCCGCCACCCTGCCCGCCACCGCCCTGCGCGCCTGGTGCCCGCCCTGCTTCACCGCCGCCCAACGGGCCGCGACACGGGCTCAGTCCGCGACGGCGGCCAGCCAGGGCGGCCTGTTCGACCTCTGATCCGCAAACGTGCCTGCCCGGCGCCACGGCCCAGTTGCCGCCTACCCCGCCCAGGACGGCCGCCCACTCTCGCCAAAGAAGCGCGGCCGTCCCGGCACCCCAGCACCCCTCACTGGAGACACCAGCATGACCCGACTCAGCGCCCTTCAACGACCCCCGAGCGATCACCTGCGCACAGCCCTGCGTCTAGCCACAAATGGTCTGCCCGTACTGCCACTCCGGGCGGGCAAGGTGCCGTTCGGCAACTGCCCCGCGTGCAAGGGCAACGCGTGCGGCGGGCGGCCGACCATGAAGACCCCCGGCCCGTGCGCCTGCCCGCACCCCTGCCACGCGTGGGCCGCCGCGACCACTGACCCGAACGTCCTGACCTCGCCGACGTGGGCTGCGGTGTGGCGGGAGGCGGCAGCGGTCGCCTACCACCCCGGCGGCGCCGGGCTGACCGTGGTCGACCTCGACAACGCCGACGCCCTCACCTGGGCGCGGAAGACGCTGCCCGCTACCCGCACGGTGCCGACGACGCGGGGTGAGCACTGGCTCTACCGGGGCGCCATGCCGTCCGCGAACGCGGTCCGGCCGGGCGTGGACATCAAGTCCTCGATGGCCTACACCCGTTGGCTCGGTCCCGGCACCGGCACCCTCACCGGCCTGCCGGACGCCGTGCGCGCTCTGGCCGTGAAGAAGCCCGTTCCCGGCCCGCCGGTTGCCGTCACGACGCCCGCACCGGCCGGGGGCGCGGCGTGCCGCCACCGCACCCCGACGTACCTGGAACGCGGTATCACCATGGCGGAGCAGACCATCACCGCCGCAACCGGCGGCGTGCACACGACGGTCTACCGGACGTTCCTCGCCGTACTCTCCGCGCACGGGGGTTGCGGGTGCCTCACCGAGGTGCACATGGCGCGGCTGTTCGCCGCCGCTCAGACCAAGGGCGAATCGGTCCGGCACTGCACCGACGCGTGGACCAACGCCCGCGCCCGACTGGGGGTGTAGCGGTGTCCGAGGACGAGAAGACTCCCGGCCGCGAGATCATCACCGACTACGCGCAATCCCACTTCCGGTACTTCCGCACCGCCGAGGGGACCGTCTACGCGCAGAAGAACGGCCATCCTGTGGCCCGGCCGATCCGCTCCCAGGGAACGACCGGCAGCCACCGGCAGGAACTCATGGTCGGCCTGTATAGGGACGGGCGCGGCGTCTTCAACGGCACCGCCCTCAAGGAAGCCCTCGACCTGATCGAGGCGCTGGCGCTGACCGAGGACGTGCAGCCGGTGAACATCCGCGTCGCCCCCGGATACGACGGCGCCACCTGGCTGGACCTCGGCCGCGACGACGGACAGTCGGTCCGCATCCACCCCACCGGCTGGGACATCCTCACCCCCGACCCGCTTGAGGTGTGCTGGCGCCGCACCCAGCTCACCGGGGAACTCCCCCTGCCGGTCAAGGACACTGACGGCAAGGGAATCGATCTGCTGCTCAGGCTGTGCAACTTCGCCACCGCCGAGACCGAATGCCTGGCCATCGCGTGGCTGATCGGCTGCCTCGGACCGTCCGTTCCCGTGCCCGCGCCGTTCCTCACCGGGCCCCAAGGGGCGGGCAAGTCCACGGGCGGCCGGATGCTCATCCGGATTATCGAGGGCATGAGCGGGGACCTGCGCCGCGCGCCGAAGGATGAGGAGAACCTGATTGCCGCGGTGGCGGCTGGTTGGGTGACCGCGCTGGACAACCTGAGTCACATGACCCCGGACCTGTCCGATGCGATGTGCTGCATCGTGACCGGTGCCGAGAACGTCAAGCGGGCGCTGTTCACTGACGGGGACGTGTTCCGCGTCGGCTACCGCCGCCCGCTGCTGCTGACCGGCATTGACGTCGGGGTGATCCGCCCGGACCTGGCGGAGCGGCTGCTGCCGTTGCGGTTGGAGCGTCCCAAGGTGCGGCGCACGGAGGCGGAGTTGTGGGCGGAGTACGCGGAGGTTCTGCCGGTCGTTCTCGGGTCGCTGCTGGATCTCACGGTCAAGGTCCGTGCGGTCACGGCGGAGACTCCCACTGACCTGCGGATGGCGGACTTCGCCCACCTGTGCGCACAGCTCGACGCGGCAACCGGCCTCGGAGCGCTGAGCGCCTACCGGGCCAGTCTGGACGACCTCAACGACGACGTGATTGAGGGAGATCTCCTCGCGCAGACCGTCCTCCGCCATGCCGAGACCATCGCTCCGGGCGTGGCACAGCGGATGACCTCAACCGAGTGGCTGCACGCCCTCAGCCGCGTCTACGGCGGTGACGAACCGTGCTCCCTACCTAAAGGGTGGCCCACCACCGGGAAAGTCCTCTCAGACCGCCTCAAACGCCTTCAGCCCACCCTTGCCGCCCGTGGCGTCCTCCTTGACACCGGCCGCACCTATGAAGGCCGCTACCTCGAAATGACCCGGCCCGCCCCGCCGCCCCCGCCCGAGCAACAGCAGGCGTTCTGACCCGCCGCTGGGACAAGCAAGAAGAGCACCACGGGCCGGGGTGCTCCTCTTGTTGTTCGGGGGGCGCCCGCCCCCAAATCGCGCCGCGAAGCGGCTCCGCTTCGCATTCTGAGGCGCACCGCACTACAACACACCCTCTCTTTTGTCCTAAGAGGAAAACCCTGCGTCATGTGCGTCATGCGAGCCGAAGAACCTCCCCTGAGCTGCTGCAACGACCATGACGCAGACGGAAAATCCTGCGTCATCCTGCGTCATGTGCGTCATGCGATGACGCAGCCCATGACGCACGCATGACGCACACCCGAACCACTGCGTCATGCAAACCCCCAGTTCACAAGTCCGCATGACGCACATGACGCAATGACGCAGAAATCCGAACCTCGGACACACACGCACCCTGCCGTACGTCATCGCGAAGGAGTGCCATGCCTCGCCCCCAACTCAAGCTCCCCGAAGTGCTCGAAGAGATCCAGATGAGCCGCGCCGCCTTCTACCGGATGCGGGCACGCGGCAAGGCACCAAGGCTCATCAAGCTGCCGAACGGACAGATCCGGGTCCGGCGCTCCGACCTGGACGCCTGGCTTACCGAGTGCGAACAGCCCCCCGCCTGACCATCCCCCGCAACCACCAAGGGGCCCGCCTGACAGGCGGGCCCCTTTCCCATGGGAGAAACGTGCTCACCTACGACGTACGCATCTACTCAATCGAGACGCGCCCCGACCGCCCCAAGCCCTACCGGCTCCGCTGGCTGGTCGGCGCCCGGAAGCACTCCAAGAGCTACACCCTGAAAGCTCAGGCCGATGGACGCCGGTCGGAGTTGATGACGGCGCTGCGCAATCAGGAACAGTTCGATGACACGACGGGCCTGCCCGTGTCGGAGCTCCGCGCGAGGCACAGTGCCGTCTCTTGGTACGAGCACGCACGGGCCTACATCGACCACAAGTGGGCCGATGCCCCCGTCAAGAGCCGCAAGGGCTACGCCGACGCGCTGGCGACCATCACGCCCGCGCTCGTGACGAATGCCCCTGGAACTCCGGCTCCCGCACTGCTGCGCCGGGCTTTGTACAGTTGGGCGTTCAACCGGAATCGCTGGTCGGAGCAACCGCCCGGTGATGTCGCTACCGCGCTGCGCTGGATCGAGAAGAACTCCCTTCCGGTCTCCGCGCTCGAAGACGTGGCCACGCTCCGGCTGGCGCTGGACGCTCTCGGCAGGAAGATGGACGGCTCCCCCGCCGCAGCGAGCACCGCCCGCCGCAAGAAAGCCTGCCTGAGCGACGTGCTCGGCATGGCCGCCGAAGCCCGGTACTTCACGACACCAGCGAATCCCCTGAGCGCGGTGAAATGGCGCGCGCCGAAGACCACGGACACGGTCGATCCCGAGGCAGTGCCTCACCCCGGTCAGGTCGACGTGTTCTTGCGTGAAGTCCGTCGCCAGGGGCCCCGTGGCGAGAAGTTGGAGGCGTTCTTCGGCTGCCTGTACTTCGCGGCAATGCGGCCCGCTGAGGCCATGGCCGTACGCGCGGAACAGTGCCACCTACCAGAAAGCGGCTGGGGCACTCTCGTTCTGCGCGGCGGCATCGTGCGTGGCGGCCGGAGCTGGACCGACGACGGAAGCGCTCACGAGCGGCGCCACCTGAAGGCGCGGGCCACGCAGGACTCACGTCCGGTGCCCATTCCGCCGAAGTTCGTCGCGCTGCTCCGGCACCACATCGACACGTACGGCACGACCCCCGATGGCCGGCTGTTCCGAACCGAGCGCGGGGGGTTCTTGCAGGAGTCGGGTTACGGGGAGGTGTGGGCCCGCGCCCGGCACGCGGCGCTCGGAGAGGGGGCGGGAACCTCGCGGTTGGCGCGGCGGCCGTACGACCTGCGTCACGCGGGCGTCTCGCTGTGGCTCAGCTCCGGAGTGGAGCCGATCGAATGCGCGCGCAGGGCGGGGCACTCCGTTGCCGTCCTGTTCCGCGTGTACGCGAAGGTGCTGGCTCAGTCGCAGGACCGAGCGAATCAGAAGATCGACGCAGCCCTGCGCGACTGGGGCGGGAACTCTCCGTCCCTTGGGGGACACCTGGGGGACACGCGCTGATCAGGGCGTGAGAAACCCTGAGGCAGGGTGAGACAAAGCGCTACTTTTCGATCTTCGTTCGAATAGAGGATCGGGCCACGAAAAAACCCTCTCTGATCCAGCGTTTTCGCTGGTCAGAGAGGGTTCTCCCTAAGCGTGGCGGCACGTGGATTCGAACCACGGTAGGCATAGCCGACGGATTTACAGTCCGTTCCCATTGGCCACTCGGGCATACCGCCATGGGCTGAAGCCGCGGATCCGCTGGGTGCGGGGTGCCGTGGCGACGACGTAAACGATACCCGATCCGGAGGGGTGGTTCGCCACCGGATTGATCACCGCCTGCGCCTTGTGTCCGCGCGCACCGGACACCGCTCCTTCCCCGCGGAGATCCACACGACAGGCCCTAGTCTTTGGGGATGGTGGTCCGGGGATCGGGCCGCGGATGTGATGGAAGACAGACAAGCGATACCCAAGGAGCCCACTGAAGATGGCCGACTCCAGTTTCGACATCGTCTCGAAGGTCGAGCGGCAGGAGGTCGACAACGCCCTCAACCAGGCCGCCAAGGAGATCTCGCAGCGGTACGACTTCAAGAACGTCGGGGCCTCGATCGCCTGGTCGGGCGAGAAGATCCTGATGGAGGCGAACTCCGAGGAGCGCGTCAAGGCGATCCTGGACGTCTTCGAGACCAAGCTGGTCAAGCGGGGAATCTCGCTGAAGGCGCTGGACGCGGGCGAGCCGCAGCTCTCCGGCAAGGAGTACAAGATCTTCGCCTCGATCGAGGAAGGCATCTCCCAGGAGAACGCCAAGAAGGTCGCGAAGATCATCAGGGACGAGGGTCCCAAGGGCGTCAAGGCCCAGGTCCAGGGCGAGGAGCTGCGCGTCAGCTCCAAGAGCCGTGACGACCTCCAGTCCGTCCAGGCCCTGCTCAAGGGCAAGGACCTCGACTTCGCCCTCCAGTTCGTCAACTACCGCTGATTCCACGCCGGGAGGCCGCGGCCCACGTCGCGGCCCTCCCGCCGGTTTCCCCCGTGGACGCCGCATCCCTGTGGCCGCCCCCATCCCCGTGGACGCCGAATCCCTGCGGACGCCGAATCCCTGTGGCTCCCGCGCCCCCGGCGATAGGCTGCCTGGCCAAGACAGGCAACGGGGAACGGGGAAGTACCAGGCATGTCCGCCAAAGGAGATCTGACGATAAGTCTGATCGGGCTCAGCGACCTGGCGACGGGGCTGAGATCGGTCAAGACGCGGATGGACGACACCGGGCAGGTTGATCGCGCCCTCGGCAACGGGGAGTTGGGCTCGTCCAGGGCGCATGACGCGCTCGACGGTTTCATGCACGGCTGGAAGGACGGCCGTAAGGAGATCGACAGCGGTCTGGAGAGCGTCGCGAAGATGGCGCAGGCCGTCGTGGACGAGCTCACCAAGACCGACCAGGAGCTGAAGGACGCGCTGGCCAAGCACGAGGGCGGCGGTCAGCCGTGACCGTGTCCTCTTCCGCCCCCTCCGGCACGTCGCCGGTGCGCGGGGTGAACATCCTGGTGCCCAGCTCCTGGTACGAGTTCGACATCCATCCGGCCACGCGCGACGCGTCGATACGTGAGGTCGTACGCGAACGGGTGCGGGAACGGCCGGAGTTGGCCGACTCCAGGACGGCGCTCATCCGCACGCTGACCCGTACGGCCGACGAGGCGTGGCAGACCGGGGTGCTGTACTTCGGCGCGCTGGCCGACCTGAGCGACGAGGCACCGCTGACGGCGAGCGTCACGATCGCGGTCCTGGAAGCCGACGACCGGGCGGACGGCACGGCGGACGGCGATCGGCCCGGCGGCGGGGCAGGAGGGGCCGGTGGGGCCGGTGGGGCGGGCGGCAATCTGGCGGCGCTGGTGGCGGCGCTCAAGCCGGTCGCCGCGGGCCGCAGGCCGACCGACCCGTGGCGCCGGATCAAGCTGGTGGAGCTGCCGGACGCGGGTTCCGCCGCGCGCAGCGAGGGGATCGACGACATCGAGCTGCCGGACGACGACCGTACGGTCCGGATGGTGCTGATGCAGACCTTCGTACCGTTCCCCGGCGGCGACCCTCGGGTCGCGGTGATCAGCGGGGCGACCTCCCAACTGGCCCTCGCCGAGCCGATGCTGGAGCTGTTCGACGGCATCACCGAGACCTTCCGCTTCGTGTACGCCGACGACGACCCCTCCGCCGGGTCCGCCGAGAAGGTGAGCTGAGCCGTGACCCGACCCACCGACTGGCACAATCTCGACCTCGACAGCGACCCGACTCCCGGTGACGTCTACGAGATCAGGGCCGAGGGCAGGCGCTTCCAGACCTTCGCCGAGGACGTGGCGACCGTGCACTCGCTGCTCAGCAGCGCGGCCAAGGACCAGGCGCTCGCCGAGTGGAACGGCAAGGCCGCCGAGGCGTTCCGCGGCCAAATTGGCAAGCTGCCCGGGCAGTTGGGCAAGCTCCACGACTCCTACGGCGCGGCCGGCGACGCTTTGGTGACCTTCGCCGACTCGGTGGAGACCGAACAGTCCACCGCTGACGGCGCGTTGTCCCAGGCGCGCCTGTTGCGCAACGATCTGGCCGCCAAGCAGACCGAGTTGGCCCGCGCGCAGGTCGACGCGACCACGGCGGGCGACGCCAAGGCGAAGCTCGACGGCTCCAAGGGGTCAGCCGGAAGCGCCGGCGGGAACGTACCGCCGCCCGACCCGGACAAGGTCCGTCAGGCGGTCCGCAACGCCCAGCAGGCCGACGCCCACAAGAACCAGGTCGCGGGCCAGGTCTCCGGGATTCAGCAGCAGTTGGCCGAGCTGCGCAAGAAGGCGCAGGACGCCGGGACCAACCACGGCACGGCGGTGGACGTCCTCAAGAAGGACCTCGACCACGCCTCCGACGTCGGCATCCACAACAAGAAGTGGTACCAGAAGCTCGGGGACTTCCTGGTCAAGGCGTGGAGCGTCATCCTCCCGATCCTCAAGGTGATCGTCGCCATCGGCGGCATCCTGCTGCTGTTCATCGGCGGCCCGCTGGCCTGGATCGTGCTGGCCGCGGCCTTGCTGGTCTTCGCCGACACCTTGGTGAAATTCATTCAGGGCAAGGCGGGTTGGGGCGATCTGCTGTTCGCCGCGCTGGACTGCATCCCGGTGATGGGCAAGGTCAGCATGCTGGTCAAGGCGGGTGAGATCGGCAAGCTGAAGTGGGCGGTGAAGATCCTCCAGGCCGAGCGGAAGTACCAGAACGTCATCAAGGTGTGGAAGTACGGCGAAGACCTCAGCGGATTCCGCAAGGTCGCCTTCGGCTTCGCCAAGGGCCTGGGCAAGGACACCCTCAAGGACGCCATGAACGGCGGCTGGACGAACGTCAAGAAGAACTTCCTGGCCAACGTCGCGGGCAACACCATCGGCGCCGGGCTCTCCCCGCTGGTCGACAAGGGCTTCGCCAAGATCCCCCGGCTCTACTACAGCGGCCCGATCTCCGCGATGTCGGGCGCCGAACGCCGAGCCCTGGGCCACCTGTCGATGGACATGAACGGCCTGACGCAGCGCGGTAAGACGCTCATCGGCGCCACGAAGGGGCTGGTGACGTCAGTGACGAAGGAGACCGTCAAGAGCACGGTCTTCGGCAAGGACTTCACCATCGAGAACATCGGCTTCGGCACGCTCACCGGCTTCGGCAACTCGGGCGGCGGCTACCGCACCGGCCGGCACTGAGCGGGACGTTCACCCGAGCGGGCCGGGTCCGGTTCACCGCCAGGAGCCGGACAGACCTGGAGCCGGACAGACCGGGGGCCGGACAGACCAGAGGCCGGACAGACCGGGGCCCGCGACCGCTACGAGCCGCGCCGTACGGCCACGTCGTACCGCGGGTCGCCGAAACCGGCGGCCCGCGCCCGGCGCAGCGCCTCATCGCCGATGTCCCGGATCGCCGGGCCGCCGCCGCGGGCCTCATCGGTCCGCTCGGCGGCTCCGGCGGCCCCGCCCTGCCTGACCAGGCTCACCCCGCGCGGCCCCGGCAGCGCGAGCACTCCCCCGATCCTGGGGTCGCCCGCGAACCAGACCTCGCGCTTGGCGTTCTCGCCGAGCACCCGCCGCCAGCGGCGGACGTCGGGGAAGCGGACCCGGATGCTCACGTCCTTGTCCGGGTTGTCGGGCACAGGCAGTCGGAAGAACGGCACGCCGTTATCGGCCACTTGGGCGACGCCGTCCAGGCGCTGCCAGGGGTAGACCTGAAGGACCCGCCAGTACCTCTTGTAGCGCGGCTGTATCAGGGCCCACCAGCCGAGGCCGAGCATCGAGGCCGTCATGAGGACGTACGCGAGCCAGGTGACGTCGATGTCGAGGAAGACGTCGAGGAAGGCGAAGACCAGGGCCCAGCCGGGGATGCCCGCGGCGCTGACGATCAGCAGCGCCCGCAGCCGCCCGCGGGACCGCGCGCACCACTCGCGCGTCGCCGGTTCCGCGACCGCGCCCTCGTACGTCACGCCGTCGTACGTCGCGCTCTCGTACGTCACGCCGTCGCGCGGCGCACCCTCGTAGGCCCCAGCAGGCACGGGAATTCCCCCTCGGGTGTGGGTGCGGCCATCGGGTCCGGCCGTCGGCGTTCGACCCTAGCAGTGCGGGTCTCCGGCGGCGCGGGCTCAAGCGAGGGCGCAAGCGAGGGCTGAACCGAGGGCTGAACCGAGGGGCTCAAGCGACGGGCCCGGCCGAGGGGCTGAACCGACGGCGCGGTACGTCACGGCTTGCCGTAATCGGCCGCCCACGGGTTGAGTTCGGCGTACTGCTGCTTCCAGGCCGTGCGGTACTGGGCCGCCAGCGGCGGGGGGAAGATCGCCAGGACTTCGGCGACGCGCTCGGGGGTGGCGCCGTCGAGCAGCCACGGGATGTAGCGCGGCGCGAGGCCGAGGCCGATCTGATTGCGCTGGCTGTCGGCGAACAAGGCCCAGTCGGCCGGGGACAGTTCGCGCTCGATGAGCGGGAGCGCGTCGCTCTCCTCGTGGCTGAGGTGGGCGTTCAGTTCGGTGGCGAAGGCGTCGGCGGCGTCGCCGAGGGCGGTGTGGCCGCCCTGTTCGTCGGCGAGCGCCGCGTCGATCGCGGCGATCAGCGGGTCGATCCGGTCGTGTTCCGCCTCCATCGCCTCAAGGAGTTCGAGGTCGTCGGGGCGGTCGGCGAACTGGCCGCGCAGCTTCGGCCACAGGACGTCGTCCTCGGCCGTGTGATGGATGGTCAGGAATCGCTTGAACAGATCCCACCCGAAGTGGGTGGCGGTGAGCCGGGACGGGTCGTCGCCCGTGACGGCGGCGGACTTGGCGATGATCGCCACGTCGCGCCGCAGTCCGTCGTGGAAGGCGTACATCATCGTCAGATCGACGGTCTCGCCCGGCTGGTGCGGAGTGGTCATCAACGTGTCTCCCTGGAACTAGGTGAACCAGTGGATCAGGAGGAATCGCCACACCGAGGCTATAGTCAGCCTGCCGAATCGTCAATCCGTATATTTATCCGGGAGTTGAACCATTTCCGGGCCGAACCGAGCGGCTACTGAAGCTCCTTGACCACCTTCAGCGCGTCCCCGATGTGCCCGCCGATGTTCATCATCGAGGAGAACGCGTGCCGGACGACGCCCTCGCGGTCGATGACGAAGGTGACGCGGCCGGGCACGACGCCCAGGCTCGTGGCGCCGTACTGCTTGCGGACGGCCTTGTCGGTGTCGGCGAGCAGGATGAAGGGCAGTTCGTGGCGGCCGGCGAACTTCTCGTGCGTCTCGACCGAGTCGGAGCTGACGCCGATCACCTCGGCGCCCGCGTCGGTGAAGCTCTCGTAGCTGTCACGGAAGCTGCACGCCTCGGTGGTGCAGCCGCTGGTGTTGTCCTTCGGGTAGAAGTACAGCACCACGACCTTCTCGCCCAGCACATCGCTGAGCGTGACGGGCTTGCCCGTCTGGTCGGGAAGGGTGAAGTCCGGTGCCTTGGCGCCGACGTGAAGAATGGCCATGACGTCTCCTCGGTGGGATGCGGTCGGGAATGCGGTCGGGGATGCGGACCGGGTATGCGGGTCGGGTATGCGGGTCGGGGGACACGGCCCGCGAGGGGCGTCGGGGACGGAAACGGTACGGGCGCCCCGCGCGCGACAGCCAGTGGTCAGACGTCCGCGCGCAGCATCTTCGTGAGCAGCGCCTTCAACTCCGCCCGGCCGTCGGTGCCGAGCCTCGTGCCCATGTCGGTCTCGGCGGCCTCGACGGCCCGCCGGGCGGTGGCCAGCGCGTCGCGCCCCACGTCGGTCAGCCGCAGCGCGTACCGCCGCCGGTCGCGCGGGTCGCGCTCGCGCACCACCCGGCCCGCGCTCTCCAGGTCGTCGACGATCTGGAGGATCGCCTGCTCGCTGATGCCGAGCCGCCGGGCGAGCCGCTGCTGCGAACTCGCCTCGTCGGCCAGGACGGTGAGCGCGCCGAAATGCCGCGCCTGGAGGCCGACGTCGGTCAGCGCGTCCTCGATCCGGCGCCGTACGAAATGGTGGGCCTGGGCGATCAGCGGGCTCGTACGCCGTACACCGCGCTCGGGCGGGGTACGGGCCAGCAGGGTGCTCAGCAGCGCGTCGAGGCGGACGCGTTCCGCGGCGGTCAGGGCCGCGGTGAGGTGGTCGTCGCCCGCGGCCATCGCGGGTTCCATGGCCTTGACGGCGCTGCGGCCGTCGTCGGTGAGGGCGAGGACGTACGAGCGGCGGTCGCCGGGGTTGCGGGCGCGGGTGACCTGGCCCGCCTGCTCCAGCCGGTCGATCAGCTTGACCATGGTGGTGCGGTTGATGCCGAGCCGCTCGCCGAGATCCTGCTGGGAGTACGTGACGGGGGCGTCGAGCGCGTCGAGTATCTGGAAGTCGCGCGCGCCTGAGGCGCCTTGGCCCGCCGCGACGCCGAATTCCGGGGCGAGGTGATCGGCGACCCGGTTGGCGCGGATGTGTGCGCGGCGCAGAAGATGCGCCGCGTAGACGGCGAGGGCGGGCGGCAGTTCGGCGTCCGCCGTCTCGACACTGAGCGCGTAGTCGTCCACCCGGCACCTCCGCAGGTGAGGGTAGCAGGGACGGCCACCTGACCGGCCGTCAGGTACGGCGGACGGCCGGAAGGCGCTCGGCCCGAAGGCACTCGGCCCGAGGGGCGGCCCGAAGGCGCTCGGCGCGGCGGACGGCCGGGAGGCGCTCAGCGCGAGGCGAACGGCCGGTCGGTCGGCACGATCTCCTTGCCCAGGGGCATGAGCGACAGCGGGATCAGCTTGAAGTTGGCGATGCCGAACGGGATGCCGATGATCGTGACGCAGAGCAGCACGCCGGTGACGATGTGGCCGAGGGCCAGCCACCAGCCCGCGAGGATCACCCACAGCACATTGCCGACGAAGGAGCCCGTGCCCGCGTCCCGGCGCTCGACCGCGGTGTAGCCGAACGGCCAGAGCGCGTAGACGCCGATGCGGAAGGCGGCGATGCCGAACGGGATGCCGATGATCGTGACGCAGAGGAGTGCCCCTGCCAGGACGTAGCCGAGGAACATCCACACACCGCAGAGGATGAGCCAGATGACGTTCAGGATGGTCTTCACCGGTGGCCTGCCATGTCTTCGAGGCGGGAGATGCGTTCTGCCATCGGGGGATGGGTCGAGAAGAGCTTGGAGACGTCGCCCGCGCGGAATGGACTGGCGATCATCATATGGCTGGCGGTCTCCAGGCGCGGTTCGGGCGCGAGGGGCCGCTGCTGTGTGCCCGTTTCGAGCTTGCGCAGCGCGGAGGCCAGGGCCAGCGGGTCGCCGGTCAGGCGCGCGCCCGAGGCGTCGGCCTCGTACTCCCGCGAGCGGGAGACGGCCAGCTGGATGACCGAGGCGGCCAGCGGGCCGAGGATCATCAGCAGCAGCATGCCGAGGATGCCGGGGCCCTCGTCGTCGTCGGAGCGGCCGATCGGGATCAGCCACGCGAAGTTGACCAGGAACATCACCACGGAGGCGAGCGCCCCCGCGATCGAGGAGATGAGGATGTCGCGGTTGTAGACGTGGCTCAGCTCGTGGCCGAGGACGCCGCGCAGCTCGCGCTCGTCGAGGATGGCCAGGATGCCCTGAGTGCAGCAGACCGCCGCGTTGCGCGGATTGCGGCCGGTCGCGAAGGCGTTCGGCGCCTCGGTGGGCGAGATGTACAGCCGGGGCATGGGCTCGCGGGCGGTGGTCGAGAGCTCGCGCACGATCCGGTACAGCTCGGGCGCCTCGAATTCGCTGACGGGGCGGGCGCGCATCGCGCGTAGAGCCAGCTTGTCGCTGTTCCAGTACGCGTACGCGTTCGTCCCCACCGCGATGACCAGGGCCACGATGAGTCCGGTCCGGCCGAAGAAGCTGCCGATGACCAGGATGAGGGCCGACAGACCGCCGAGGAGTACTGCGGTCTTCAGCCCGTTGTGCCGGCGGTGCACGGTGCGCCCTCCAGAGTGTGCGTCGGGGGGAACCTCTCCCCCTAGGAGAACCTCCTGCCCACAACAACGCCACCCGAGCGCCGCTAGTTCCCTTATGCGCACGCAGCGCTACCGGCGCGGGGCGTACGGATACGGCCCCCGGCCGGTCGGGGCCGGGGACGGACGTGCTGGTCAGAGGGGCGGAGGGAGGGCCCGGTCAGAACAGCGAGCCCTGCGCGTACCGCAGGACGAGCTGCGGCGCGCCGGACAGTGCGACCCCGGCCAGCGCGGTCAGCGTGATGGCGGCGACGAGGCCGACGGGCGTACGGGCGACGGGTACGGCCGCGAGCGCGCCGCCGGTCGTGACGCCGCTCGCGCCGCCGGTCGCTCCGCCGGTCGTGACCGCGCTCGGAGATTGCTCGGGGGCGCCCTCGGGGCGGGTGAAGAGCAGCGCCGTCCAGCGCAGGTAGTACACGAGCGCGATGACGACGTTGACGGCCATGATCACCGCGAGCCAGCCGTGCTGCGTGCCGACGGCGGAGGAGAAGACGGCGACCTTGGCGAACAGGCCGATGACGCCCGGCGGCAGTCCGGCCAGGCACAGCAGGAAGAAGCCGAGCGCGAGGGCGGCCAGCGGGCGGGTCGCGTACAGGCCCCGGTAGTCGCTGAGCCGGCCCTGCGGGGCGGTGCGCGAGACGAGGGCGGCCACGGCGAAGGCCCCGAGGTTCACCACCGCGTACATCAGGGCGTACGCGACGGTGGTGCCGATCTCGTGCGCCGGGTCGGCGGCGGAGGACGCGGCGGCCAGCGGCACCAGCAGATAACCCGCCTGGCCGATGGACGACCAGGCCAGCAGGCGTACGGCGCCGCGCGGCACGCCGGGCCGCTGCCGGAGCGCGCCGACGTTCCCGACGGTCATGGTGAGCGCGGCCAGTACGCCGAAGGCCGGGCCCCACACGTCGTGGTAGGGCTTGAAGGCGATGACCGACACCAGGATCAGGCCGGAGAAACCGGCGGCCTTGCCGACCACCGACAGATACGCGGCGACCGGCAGCGGCGCGCCCGCGTAGGTGTCGGGCACCCAGAAGTGAAAGGGGGCCGCGGCGAGTTTGAAGGCGAACCCCACCAGAGTGAGGGCCGCGCCGACCTTCGCCACGGTGACGAGTTGCGCGGGCGCGTGCGTGAGGCCGTCGGCGACGGCGGCCAGGTGCATGGTGCCGGTGGCCGCGTAGACGAAGCTGATGCCGAGCAGTGAGACGGCGGTCGCGGTCACCGATGACAGGAAGAACTTGAGCGCGGCCTCGCTGGACAGCTTGTCGCCGCGCCGCAGGCCGACCAGCGCGAAGGCGGGCAGGGTGGCGACCTCGAGGGCGACGATCAGGGTCGCCAGGTCGCGGGAGGCGGGCAGCAGCGCGGCGCCTGAGGCGGAGGCGAGCAGCAGGAACCAGTACTCGCCCGCCGGGAGGTCGTCCTGGGTGTTGACCGAGAGCAGGGCCGTGAGCAGCGCGCCGCCGAGCACCAGGGCCTGGATGACCAGGGTGAAGTGGTCGGCCGCGTACGAGCACCCGCCGCCGCCCGCGGGGAGGTCGGCGGCGGTGCCGGGGTGCACGACCGTCACGCAGAAGGTGGCGTGGCGGCCCGCACGCAGCGGGATCAGGGCCAGTGCGGCCAGGACGAGCCCCGCGACGGTGGTCCAGGCCAGCAGTTCCTTGCGGGCCTTGGGCAGGAAGAGGTCGGCGACCAGGACGACGAGGGCGAGGACCGCCGGGATGGCGGCGGGGGCGAGCGCCGTCCAGTCGACGGACTGCACGAGGGACGGCATCAGTTGCCTCCGAGGAGGGTGTGCACGGCCGGATCGGTGAGGCCGAGCAGGACGGCGGGCCACAGTCCGGCCAGGACGGTGAGCGCGGCGAGCGGCGTCCAGGCGGCGAATTCGTACGCCTGGACGTCGGCGAGCGCGGGCTGCGCGTCGACGGTCTCGCGGTCGCCCATGCAGACCCGGCGGACCACGACCAGCAGGTAGGCGGCGGTGAGCAGGGTGCCGAAGGCGGCGACGGCGGTGAAGGTCAGATAGGCGGGGCGGCTGAGGCCCGCGGCGGGTTTGAAGGCGCCGAACATCGACAGCATCTCGCCCCAGAATCCGGCCAGGCCCGGCAGTCCGAGGGAGGCGACGGCGGCGAAGGCGACCAGGCCGCCCAGGCGCGGCGCCTTGCCGTAGAGCGCGGCTCCCGTGGCCCCGGCGAGGGTGTCGAGGTCGCTGGAGCCGTATCGGTCCTTCAGGGCGCCGACCAGGAAGAACAGCAGGCCGGTGATGAGGCCGTGGGCGATGTTGGCGAAGAGCGCGCCGTTGACGCCGGTGGGGGTCAGGGAGGCGATGCCGAGCAGGACGAAGCCCATGTGGCCGACGGAGGAGTACGCGATCAGCCGCTTGAGGTCGCCGCCGTTGCCCCGGCGGGCCAGCGCGAGGCAGGCGAGCGAGCCGTAGACGATGCCGACGACGGCGAAGGCGGCCAGGTAGGGGGCGAAGGTGTGGATGCCGTCGGGGGCCATCGGCAGGACGATCCGGACCAGGCCGTAGGTGCCCATCTTCAGCAGCACGCCCGCGAGCAGCACCGATCCGACGGTGGGGGCGGCGGTGTGGGCGTCGGGCAGCCAGCTGTGCAGCGGCCACATCGGGGCCTTCACGGCCAGGCCGAGGCCGATCGCGAGGACCGCGATCAGTTGCGTGGAGTGACTGAGTGATGACCCGTTGTCAGTGGCGAGTGCCACCATGTCGAATGTGCCCGCCTTCACGCCGATGAGGAGCAGGCCGAGCAGCATGATCACGGAGCCGAGGAGGGTGTAGACGATGAAGCGCAGTGCGGATCGCTCGCGGTCCCCGCCGCCCCAGCGGGCGATGAGGAAGTACATCGGGATGAGGACCGTCTCGAAGGCGAGGAAGAACAGCATCAGGTCGAGCACGGCGAAGGTCGCCAGCGTGCCCGCTTCCAGGAGCAGCAGCAGGGCGACGAACGCCTTGGGGCCGGGGCCCGCGGGCATTTTGAAGTAGCTGTAGAGCGCGCAGAGGAAGGTCAGCAGCGCGGTCAGGACGAGGAGGGGAAGCGAGATGCCGTCGACGCCGAGGTGGAGATGGATCTTGAGCGCGGGGATCCAGTTGAGGTCGGTGGTGGCCTGGGTCCTGGCGGGGTGGTCGTGGTCGAAGCCGGCCGCGAGGACGATCGCCAGGACGAGTACGGCGCCGGTGACGGTGACGCCGTGCCGCAGGACGGCCTGGCCGGGGTCACGGCCCTTCAGGCCGGGCGGCGGCGGGAGCAGGGCGCCGACCGCGCCGAGCAGCGGCAGCACGAGGAGTGCCGCGAGGACGTACTGGAGGGCGGTGTCGTTCACTTCGGGCTCAGCCTCCGACGGCGACGAGGACGGCGAGGACGACCGCACCGGCCAGCAGCGCGCTGAGGTAGGTCTGGACGTTTCCGGTCTGGGCCTTGCGGACGGCCGCGCCGAGCAGCCGGGGGGTGCCGCCCGCGCCGCGGACGTAGGTCTCGATGACCTCGCGGTCCAGGAAGCGGACGAGTTGCGCGGCGGCCAGCACCGGGCGGACGAACAGCGCGGTGTAGAGGGCGTCGAGGTGGAAGCCGTGGGCCGCGTGGCGGTGCAGCCTGCCCAGCAGCAGACGGCCGGGGTCGCCCGGGTCGTCGGCGGACGCGATGTCGCCGTAGATCGCCTCGTGGGTGGCGGTGGCCTCGGCCTCGACGAGGGCGGGTTCCGCGCCGGGGTCGCCGTCGGCGGTGACGACGGCTCCGACGGGGACGGCGAGCCGGGTGGCGGTGGCCGCCTTCCAGGCGCCGTAGGTGATCAGGACGCCGACCAGGGCCAGGCCGGTGCCGAGGACGGAGGTGATCAGGGTGGGGCCGAGCGGGGCGCCGCCGAACCAGTCGGGCAGCTCGCGGTAGGCGAGGCCGCCGAAGGCGATGGTGGGGACGGCCAGCACCCACAGCACGGAGGTCATCACGACCGGCTGCCTGCCGTGGTCGGGGGCCTCGGGGCCGCTGCCGCGGAAAGCCAGCAGGAACAGCCGGGTGGCGTATCCGGCGGTCAGGACGGCGGCGGTCAGGCCCGCGACGAAGACGGTCCAGCCGACGGCCGAGGGGACGTGCGCGGTGTGCCCGGCCGAGGCGTGCTCGGCGGCGCGCAGCACGGACTCCTTGGAGAAGAAGCCGGACAGCGGAGGGAGGGCCGCGAGGGCGGCGAGGGCGATGCCCATCGTCCACATGGCGTCGGGGACGCGCTTGGCGAGCGAGCCCATGCGGGACATCGCGGTGAGCGAGTTGGTGCCCGCCGCGTGGATGACGACGCCCGCGCCGAGGAAGAGCAGCGCCTTGAAGGCGCCGTGCGACAGGAGGTGGAAGACGGCGGCGTCGCGGTCGGCGACGGCCAGGGCGCCCGCCATGTAGCCGAGCTGGCCGATGGTGGAGTACGCCAGCACGCGTTTGATGTCGTCCTGGGCGAGGGCGGCCAGGCCCGAGCCGATCATGGTGACGGCGGCCATCACGGCGAGGACGGCCAGCGCGGCGGCGGACGCGGTGAACACCGGCAGCAGCCTGGCCACGAGATAGATGCCGGCGGCGACCATGGTGGCGGCGTGGATCAGCGCGGAGACCGGGGTGGGACCGGCCATCGCGTCGGGCAGCCAGGTGTGCAGCGGGAACTGCGCGGACTTGCCCGCGACCCCGGCGAGCAGCAGCAGCGCGATCACCGTGGGGTGGTGGAGCCGGCCGTCCGCCGCGGCGGAGAGGATGCCGCTGATCCGGAAGGTCCCGGCGTCGGCGGCGAGCGCGAACACCCCGATGAGGAAGGGGACGTCGCCGAGCTTGGTGACCAGGAACGCCTTGATCGACGCCGTCCTGGCGGCCTCGGTCTCCCAGTAGTGCCCGACCAGGAAGTACGAGCAGATGCCCATGATCTCCCAGCCGACCAGCAGCACCATCAGGTCGCCCGAGTAGACGACCAGGAACATGGCGGCGGTGAACAGCGAGACGAGGGCGGCGTACGAGGGATAGCGCGGGTCGTCGCGCAGATAGGCGGTGGAGTAGAGCTGGACGCAGGTGGCGACGAGGCCGACGAGGACGGCGATCAGGACCGCGAAGCCGTCCAGGTGCAGGGCGAGGTAGACGGGCGCGGAGCCGGTGTCGGTGAGCTTGTGGACGGCGTCGGTCGGCGCGCCGGTGCCCTGGCGGGCGGCGACGACCGCGGCCAGGACGAAGGCGGTGGCGGTGGGCAGTACGGCCAGCGGGCGTACGAAGCCGGGTGCGCGCCGGCCGAGCAGGAGTCCGGTGACCGCGCCGAGGAAGGGCAGGAGGGGGACGAGCGCGGCAAGGGCGGTCAGGGTCACGCGGCGGCCTCGGCCTTCTTGTCGGCGGCCGTGCCGTCCGGGTCGGACGCGGTGTGCTCGGACGACGCGTGCTCGGCTGACGCGTGCTCGGGCGGCTCGGCGAGGTCGGTGAGCCGGTCGATGTCGGAGCTGCCGCGGTTGCGGTACACGAGCAGCACGATCGCCAGGCCGAGACCGATCTCGGCGGCGGCGATCGTGATGGTGAACAGGGTGAGGGCCTGGCCGGAGTGGAGGGTGTCGCGCAGCCACACGTCGAAGGCGACCAGGTTGAGATTGACGGCGTTGAGCATCAGCTCGACGGACATCAGGACGAGGATCGCGTTGCGGCGGGCGAGGACGCCGTAGACACCGACGCAGAAGAGGAGGGCGGCGAGGACGGCCGGGTAGACGAGGTGCATCAGTTCTCCTTGCCCTGGCCGGTGGGGGTGCCGCTGGGGGTGCCGGTGGGGGTGCGGCCGCCCGTGCCGGTCCCGGTGCCCTTAGCGGTCCCGGTGCCCGCGCGGTCCTCGGCGGTCTCGCGGCGGGAGAGGACGATCGCGCCGACGAGGGCGGCGAGCAGCAGCACCGACAGCGCCTCGAAGGGCAGCACCCAGAAGCGGAACAGGGTCTGCCCGGTGGCGTGCGAGGAGCCCTGGACCACGCCGTGCAGGTCGATCCAGGTGGAGCGGAAGGCGTCAACGACCACCCACACCAGGGTGACCGCGGCGGCGACGGCGACCCCGAGGGCGACCCAGCGGTTCTCGGAGTCGGCGTCCGGCGAGCGGCCGATGGGCGCTCTGGTCAGCATCAGTCCGAACAGCAGGAGGACGACGACGGAGCCGACGTAGATCAGCACCTGCACCCAGGCGATGAACTCGGCCGTGAGCAGCAGGTATTCGACGGCGAGGCCGCCGAGGGCGACGACCAGCCACAGGGCCGCGTGCACGAGCTGCCGAGTGGTGACGGTCAGGACGGCCGCGCCGAGAGTGACGAGGCCGATGAGGAGGAAGGCGATCTCGACGCCGGTGGGCGAGAGGAAGCCGCCCTGGCTGTGGATGGTTTCGTGGACGATCACGAGTCGCCCTCCCCCGGCGCGGAGGGTCCTTCGGTCGCCGGGTCGGTCGCCGGGTCGGTCGTCGTCGGGGCCTGCGGCTGGGCCTCTGTTTGGGCCTGCGCCTCCGCCTGGGCCTGGGCTTCCGCCTGGGCCTGGGCCGCGATGAGCTTGTCGGCGGCCTTACGGGCGGCGGCGATCTCCTTGGGTTCCTCGGCGGCCGGGTCGAGCGCGGGAGGCGCGGGCACCGTCCACATCCAGTCGCGCAGCTTGTCGCGCTCGTGGGTGAGTTCGAGGATGTCGGTCTCGGCGTACTCGAACTCCGGCGACCAGAACAGCGCGTCGAAGGGGCACACCTCGATGCAGATGCCGCAGTACATGCACAGCGAGAAGTCGATGGCGAAGCGGTCCAGCACATTGCGGCTGCGCTCGCGCCCGCCGGGGGCGGCGGCCGGTGTCGTCTCCTTGTGGGAGTCGATGTAGATGCACCAGTCGGGGCACTCGCGGGCGCACAGCATGCAGACCGTGCAGTTCTCCTCGAACAGCGCGATCACACCGCGCGAGCGCGGCGGGAGTGCGGGCAGCGCGTCCGGGTACTGGTCGGTGACGGAACGCTTCGTCATCGTCCGCAGGGTGACGGCCAGGCCCTTGGCGAGGCCGGTTCCGGGGATGGCCATGCTAGGAGATCACCACCTTGACGACGCCGGTCAGGGCGATCTGGGCGAGGGCGAGCGGGATGAGTACGGTCCAGGCGAGTTTCTGGAGCTGGTCCTCGCGAAGGCGCGGGTAGCTGACCCGCAGCCAGATCACGACGAAGGCCAGGAGGCCGGTTTTGACCAGCGTCCACAGCCAGCCGACGCTGCCGGACCAGGGGCCGTGCCAGCCGCCGAGGAACAGCACCGTGGTCAGGGCGCACAGCACGACGATGCCGGCGTACTCGGCGAGCAGGAACAGGGCGAAGCGCAGGCCGGTGTATTCGGTGTACGCGCCGAAGATGATCTCGGAGTCGGCCACCGGCATGTCGAACGGGGGCCGTTGCAGCTCGGCGAGGCCCGCCGTGAAGAACACGAGGCCGCCGATGAGCTGCCAGGGGGTCCACCACCAGTGGTACTCCCCCACGATGCCCGGCAGTGACAGCGTGCCCGCCGCCATCGCGACCGACGCGGCGGTGAGCAGCATCGGCAGCTCGTACGCCATCAGTTGCGCCGCCGTGCGCAGGCCGCCGAGCAGGGAGAACTTGTTCGCCGACGCCCAGCCCGCCATCAGCGAGCCGAGCACGCCGATGCCCATCATGGCCAGGACGAAGATCAGGCCCGCGTCCAGGGCCTGGCCGACGAAGCCGTGCGGTCCCACCGGGATCGCGATCAGCACGACGAGGTAGGGCAGGAGCGCGACGGCGGGGGCGAGTTGGAAGATCCGCCGGTCCGCGTCGGCCGGAACCACGTCTTCCTTCTGCGCGAACTTGACTCCGTCCGCCACCAGTTGGGCCCACCCGTGGAACCCGCCCGCATACATCGGCCCCAATCGGCCCTGCATATGCGCCATCACCTTGTGCTCCGCCTGCCCCACCACCAGCGGAAACACCAGGAACACAACGAGCACGCCCACAAGCCGCAGCCCGACGTCCACTACGTCACCCACGCCCCTCACCTCCCCGCCCACCGTCTTCGCCTGCGGCGCGCTCATCAGACGACGCGGACCCACCACCCCGACCGGGTGTGCCACCTGCGGTGGGCTTCTCGCTCGCGGCGGGCGGTTCGCTTGCAGCGGGCGTCTCGCCTGCGGCGGCCTCGCCGGACGACGCGGGCTCACCACCCCGAGCGGGGGTGCCACCTGCGGTGGGCTTCTCGCCTGCGGCGGGCGGTTCGCTCGCAGCGGGCGTCTCGCCTGCGGCGCGCTCGTCAGACGACGCGGGCTCACCACCCCGAGCGGGGGTGCCACCTGCGGTGGGCCTCTCGCCTGCGGCGGGCTCGTCGGACGACGCGGGCTCACCACCCCGGCCGCGGGTGCCACCTGCGGTGGGCTTCTCGCCTGCGGCGGGCTCGTCGGACGGCGCGGGCTCGCTACCCGCAGCGGAGCTGCCGCCAACGGCAGGCTTCGCCGACGGCGCGGGGCCGCCACCCCCGGCGGGGGTGCCACCGGCGGTGGACTCCTCGCCTGCGGCGGGCGGTTCGCTCGCAGCAGGCGTCTCGGACGACGCAGCGTCGCTGCCCCCGTCGGAACTGCCTCCAGCGGCAAGCGTCTCAGACAATGCGGGGCCGCCAGCCCCGGCGGGGCTGCCACCTGCGGCGGGCCCCTCGTCTGCGGCGGACGGCTCGCTCGCAGCAGGCTCGCCGCCCCCGGCCGAACTGCCTCCTGCTGCGGGCTTCTTTGACGGCGCGGGCTCGCCACCCCCGGCAGGGGTGCCACCTGCGGCGGGCTTCTCGCCAGCGGTGGAGGGTTCGCCTGCGGCGGGCTCGTCGGACGACGCGGGCTCGCTTCCCCGAGCGGGGGTGCCACCTGCGGTGGACCCCTCGCCTGCGGCGGGCGGTTCGCTCGCAGCGGGCGTCTCGCCTGCGGCGGCCTCGCCGGACGACGCGGGCTCACTACCCGCAACGGATCTGCCGCCAACGGCAGGCTTCGCCGACGGCGCGGGTCCGCCACCCCCGGCGCGGGTGCCACCTGCGGTGGGCCCCTCGCCTGCGGCGGGCGGTTCGCTTGCAGCGTGCGGTTCGCCTGCGGCGGGCGGTTCGCCTGCGGCGGGCTCGTCGGACGACGCGGGCTCACTACCCGCAGCGGAGCTGCCGCCAGCGGCAGGCCTCGCCGACGGCGCGGGGCCGCCACCCCCGGCGGGGGTGCCACCTGCGGTGGGCCCCTCGCCTGCGGCCGGCGGTTCGCTTGCAGCGGGCGTCTCGCCAGCGGCGGCCTCGTCGGACGACGCAGGCTCACTACCCCGGCCGGGAGTGCCACCTGCGGCGGGCCCCTCGCCTACGGCGGGCGGTTCGCCTGCGGCGGGCTCGTCGGACAGCGCGGGCTCGCTACCCGCAGCGGAGCTGCCGCCAGCGGCAGGCTTCGCCGACTGCGCGGGCTCGCCGCCGTCGGCGGAGGTGCCACCTGGGGCGGGCGGTTCGCTTGCGGCGGGCTTCTTGGTCGGCGCAGCGTCGCCGCGCCCCGCGGGGGTGGCGCCCGGGGGTTGTTCCCATGGGGCGTCGGGGACGCGCTTGCGTGGGGGCGCGGGGGTGTCGCCGGAGGGGGCCCCGGCAGGGGTTTGGCTGGTGGAGCCTTCGGTCACGCTGCGGGTGCGGCGGGCCGGGCGGTCGGCCGACGGGGTTGTACGCGCCGGGCGGTCGGCCGACGGGGTTGTACGCGCCGGGCGGTCGGCCGGGGGGGCCGTTGGGCGGGGGCCGCGGGCGGGGCGGGCGGGGGGTGGGGGGAGTTGGCCTTTTTGGGGGCCCCAGTCGTTGGGGTCGGGGACGCCGGGGGGCTGCATCTGGCGGCGCTTGGGGCCGCCGTCGTGGGACTCGCCGGGCTCCTTGGCACCGGGCCACGCCTTGGCGACGCGGGCGGCGAGGACGAAGTCCTTGCGGAGGGGGTGCCCCTCGAACTCGTCGGGGAGCAGGAGGGGCGCGAGGCCCGGGTGCCCGGTGAAGTCGACGCCGAACATCTCGTGGGTCTCGCGTTCGTGCCACGCCGCGCCCGCGTAGACGCCGGTGGCGGTGGCGAGGACGGGCGCGTCGTGCGGCACGGTCGTCCGCAGCAGCAGCCGCCGGACGCCGCCGTCCAGCGCGACGACGTGCGCGCAGACCCGGAAGCCGGTGCCGGGCTCGTCGACGGCGCTCAGCCAGTCGAAGTACGTGCAGCCGAGGGCGTCCCGCGCGGCCGTGAGCGAGGCGACCCACTCACCGGCCGGCACATCGACGGTCAGGAGGTCGTACGCCTCCTGCGCGACGGCGCCCTCGCCGAAGATCTCCGCGGCCTCCCGCGGCAGCCAACCGGTCACCTCGGCCCCTCCGGCGGAGTGACGAGGCCGCTCGTCAAGGCGGCGACGGACGGGCGCGGGCCCGCGGCGGAGCCGTACCGCTCCGCCAGCGACTCGCGCGCGATCTTCTCCTGGAGCTTGAGGATGCCCTGGAGGAGCGCTTCGGGGCGCGGCGGGCAGCCGGGCACGTAGACGTCGACGGGGATGATCTGGTCGACGCCCTTGGTGACGGAGTACGAGTCCCAGTAGGGGCCGCCGCAGTTGGAGCACGCGCCGAAGGAGATGACGTACTTCGGCTCGGGCATCTGCTCGTACAGGCGCTTGACGGCGGGCGCCATCTTGTCGGTGACGGTGCCGGAGACGACCATGAGGTCGGCCTGGCGCGGTCCCGGCGCGAAGGGGATGACGCCCAGCCGGATGAAGTCGTGCCGGGACATCGACGCGGCGATGAACTCGATGGCGCAGCAGGCGAGGCCGAAGTTGAAGACCCACAGGCTGTAGCGGCGGCCCCAGTTGAGCACCACCTTCATCGGCTCCGGCGCCAGCCGGGACAGCACGCCGAGACGGCGCGGCTCGGGAAGGTCCTGCGCAGGGGCCTCGGGAATCGCCTGCGGGTTCACGTCCATTCGAGGACGCCCTTCTTCCATGCGTAGAGCAGCCCGATCGCGAGGAAGCCGATGAAGACGAACATCTCCACCAGCGTCGTCGCGCCGAAGCCGGGCGCGGCGAAGACCGTGGCCCACGGGAACAGGAAGATCGCGTCGACCGCGAAGATGACGTAGAGGAAGGAGTACACGTAGTACTTGACCTGGGTGTGCGCCCAGCCCTCGCCGACCGGGTCGACCCCGCACTCGTACGTGAGCATCTTCTCGCGCGTCGGCACGACGGGCCGCAGCAGGCGGCCGGACGCGAAGGCGACGGTCACGAAGAGCACACCGACGACCGCGACCAGGCCGACGACCGAGTAGCCGTGGAAGTAGTCCACGTCCGTCCGCCCCTCGTTCACTCGTTGACCGGTGGTGTCCAGCGATCCTTGTGGATCTCTTTAGACGATCTATACGGGAGGGAGTCTAGGCCCTGGCCTCACAGGCGCACGCCCCCCGTGCGGGCACCGGTGCGCGCATCGGCGGCGGCCCCGCCGGACGCCCTCGCCCGTACCGGGGGATAACCCCACCGCCGCCTGACCTACGCACCCCATGGCGCGCCCCGCCGCTTCCCCGGCAGGCTGGACTCATGAACACCTCGCCCGCGTCCCGTCAGCCCGCCGCCCCCGCCCCGCTGCCACCCGTGCGCTTCGCGTACGACCGCGTGACGTGGCGGGAGATCGGGTATCTGCTGCTGAATCTGCCGGTGTCGATCATCGGCTTCGTCTACGTCGTGACGGTCGTGACGGTGGGCCTCGGCCTGTCGGTGACGGTGATCGGGTTGCCCCTGCTGGCGTACGGACTCGCCGGGTGCCGGCTGCTGGGGCGGGTGGAGCGGAGCCGGGCGCGCGACCTGCTGGGCGTGCACATCGACGAGCCGCGCCCGCTGAAGCGGGGCACCTTCGGTTTCCTGCCGTGGCTGTGGGCGTCGCTGAAGGACCCGGTGGCGTGGCGGCACGCCCTCTATTACGGCATCCGGCTGCCGTGGGGCATCCTCACCTTCACCTTGACGCTGGTCTCGCTGTTCGTGTTGTGGCCGGTGCTGCCGTTCCTGGCGCGCGGGCTGACGATGGTCGACCGGGCGATGGTCCGCGGGCTGCTCCAGCCGTCGGACGAGCTGGAGCGGCGGATCGAGGAGCTGGAGTCGGACCGCGGGGTCGTGGTCGACACGGCGGCGGCGGACCTGCGGCGCATCGAGCGCGACCTGCACGACGGCGCGCAGGCGCGGCTGGTGGCGCTGGCGATGGACCTCGGCCTGGCCAAGGAGAAGCTGCTGGAGGACCCGGAGGCGGCGGCCAAGATGGTGGGCGAGGCGCACGGCGAGGTGAAGGTGGCCCTTCAGGAGCTGCGGGATCTGGCGCGCGGCATCCACCCCGCGATCCTCACCGACCGCGGCCTGGACGCGGCCCTGTCGTCGGTCGCGTCGCGCTGCACTGTGCCGGTTGCCGTGACCGTGGACCTGCCCGCGCGGCCCGCGGAGGCGATCGAGGGGATCGCGTACTTCACGGTCTCCGAGCTGTTGCAGAACGTCAGCAAGCACAGCAGGGCACGGCACGCCTCGGTGGACGTGTGGCGCGCCGACGACCGGCTGATGGTGCAGGTACGGGACGACGGGCGCGGCGGCGCGGACGTGTCGGGCGGTACGGGTCTGGCCGGGCTCGGCGAACGGCTGCGGTCGGTGGACGGGCTCTTCGTGGTCAGCTCACCGGAGGCGGGGCCGACCGTGGTCACGGCCGAACTGCCGTGGCGCGACCGGGAGTTCCGCAAGGCCGGGGCCAGGCGCTGAGCGGAGCCAGGCGCTGAGCGGGGCGCTGAGCCGCGGCCAGGCGCTGAGCGGAGTCAAGCACCGAGCGGGGCGCTGGGCGCGGAAGCCGGGGCGGTAGGGCTAGCCCCACCCCCAAGACGCCGATCCGCACCATGGGGATGGGTGCACGCACCAGCCAGCATGGAGTCACAGAGAAAAGCAGAGAGGACGGACCGACCATGGCTTACGGCTTCCCGCCCGCCGAGCGCGCGCACGAGCGCGAGCGCGAGCACCGCCTGCCGACGGCGCTGCGCGCGCCGGTCGAGGCACGCGCCTGGCGCGAGTTCGCCTACCTGCTGCTCAATCTGCCGATGTGCATCGTCGGCTTCGTCTGGACCGTGACGATGTTCTCGCTCGGCGCCGGGCTGGTGGTCACCTTCATCGGGCTGCCGGTGCTCGTGCTCGCGCTCGGCGGCTGCCGCGCGATCGGCGCCGTGGAGCGGGCCCGCGCGCGGTCGCTGCTCTGGCTGGACGTGGAGGACCCGCGGCCGGTGCGCGGCAGGAACGGCGGTTTCCTGTCCCGGCTCGGTGCGCAGCTCGGCAGCGGCGTCAACTGGCGGCACGCCGCCTACACCCTGGTCCACTTCCCGTGGGGGATCTTCACCTTCTCCGTCGCCATCAGCTTCTTCACGTACGGCTGGGGCCTGTTGACGTATCCGCTGTGGCGCTGGGTCTTCCCGGTCTACTTCGGGCAGGACGGCCTCCAGATGTACGGCGACGGGCACGGGCACGGCTGGTGGCTGCACACCCCGGCCGACATGCTGCTGTGCGTCGTGGTCGGCGGCGCGCTCGTGCTGAGCAGCCCGTGGGTCTACCGGGGCATGGCGCACGTGGACCGGATTCTGGTGAGCGGTCTGCTCGGGCCTTCGCGGCTGGCGGAGCGGGTCACCGAGCTGGAGTCGGACCGCGGGGTCGTGGTCGACACGGCGGCGGCGGACCTGCGGCGCATCGAGCGCGACCTGCACGACGGCGCGCAGGCGCGGCTGGTGGCGCTGGCGATGGACCTGGGCCTGGCCAAGGAGAAGCTGCTCGAAGATCCGTCGGCCGGGGCCGTGATGGTCGAGGAGGCGCACGGGGAGGTGAAGGTGGCCCTTCAGGAGCTGCGGGATCTGGCGCGGGGCATCCATCCGGCGATCCTCACCGACCGCGGGCTGGACGCGGCCCTGTCGTCGGTCGCGTCGCGCTGCACCGTGCCGGTCGCCGTGACCGTCGATTTGCCGGCGCGGCCGGTGCCGGCCATTGAGGGCATCGCCTATTTCACGGTGTCCGAGCTGCTGCAGAACGTCAGCAAGCACAGTGGCGCTTCGCGCGCGACCGTGGAGGTGTGGCGGGTCGGTGACCGGCTCATGATGCAGGTGTCCGACAACGGGCGCGGGGGCGCCGCCGTGTCCGGTGGGTCCGGGCTCGCCGGGCTCGCCGAGCGGCTCGACTCCGTCGACGGTGTCCTCGCCGTGGCCTCGCCGCCCGGTGGCCCCACCCACATCACCACCGAACTCCCCTGGCGCGTCTAACCCCTCCGGGCCGGCCCCCTTACCCCTCCCCGCGCCCCGCCCCAGGTGCGCAACCCCTGCTACCTCGCCTCCACCCAAGGCGGTCCGCCGCCCCTTCCAGGGCCGCGGGAAACTGCGCGACCAGCCCCCGCCCAAGGCGGTGCGCCGATCTTTTCAGGGGCGCGGGGAACTGCGCGGCCCGCCCCCACCGGGCTTTCAGCCCGAAAACAACCGCGTCTGCCCCACCGGGGCCGGTTCTCAAAGGCGCACCACCGCGCGGGCTGAGCGCGCAGTTCCCCGCGCCCCCAAAAACACGCGGCCGGCCCGCCCAAAACGGCTCGCCCCTCCAGGACCCCGGCCCTGCCTCCGTCCAAGGCGGTCCGCGCGGGCTGAGCGCGCAGTTCCCCGCGCCCCCGGCAAAGGAACCGCACAGGAACCGCACCGGGGCCGCGCCCCTGAGAGATCGGCGTCCCCCCGGCAGGGGGCGGCTAGGTCAGGGTGAGGAGGACTTTGCCGCGGTTGGTGCCGGCCTGGAGGGCCTGATGGGCTTGGAAGGCCGCGGCAAGCGACAACTCGGCGGTGATGTCGAGCCGAATGGCTCCGGAGGCCAGGAGGGAGAGGGCGGCGAGGGCGTGGCCGCGCAGAACGGCCGGGGCGCGGAGCGCGAGGTCGTGGATGGAGTAGCCGGTGAGAGCGCGGTTGCGCTCGGAGAAGGGGAGCACGGGCAGCGTGAGGTCGGGCTGCCGGGCGGCCTCGCCGTAGGCGACCAGACGGCCGAAGGGCGCCAGAAGGGAGAGCCCGGCCAGCCGCGTCCCCCCGCCGATGGGGTCGAGCAGCACGTCGATCTCGGTGCGGGCGGCGGCCAGCTCCTCGGCGAAGGTCTCACGTAGCAGCACCGCGTCGTAGCCGAAACGTTTCGCGTACTCGGCCTTCTCGGCCGTGCGGACCGTCCCGTACACGGCGGCGGCCCCCAGCGCGCGGGCGATCTGCGCGGCGACAGAGCCGACCCCGCCCGCGGCGGCGTGGATGAGGACGGTGTCCCCCGCGGTGAGCCGCGCGGCCCCGGCGAGCACCCCGTACGCGGTGGTGAGGACGAGCGCCGCCCCGCCCCCGTCCCGGAGGGAGATCCCGTCGAGCGGGAAGGCGAAGTCGGCGGGCGCGACCGCGTATTCGGCGTATCCGCCGCCGTCGGGCAGGTAGGCGGCGACGGGGTCGCCGACGGCGAGCCCGGTGACGCCCGCGCCGAGCGCGGCGATCTCGCCGGAGACCTCGAGGCCGGGCACGGCGATCCCGTCCGGCGGACCGTAGTCGCCGAGCCGGTGCAGCACCTCGCCGTGGTTGACGCCCGCGTACGCGACCTGGATCAGCACCTGCCCGGGGCCCGGTTCCGGGACGGGGATTTCCACCGGCCGGAGCACTTCCGGGCCACCGTTGACGTCGAATCCGACCGCGCGCACACGCTCTCCTCTTGCCTGTGAGCCGCTGACGCGCGACCCCCGCCGACCTTCCGGGCGCAACCTTGCCCACCGGAACCGTATTCCCCATCAGCGCGTCGTTGCTGGGATGCTGGGGAAGACAGGGTCGGATGTGGGGGGCTGGAACGGGTGGAGGACAGGGTGCGGGTGGTCATCGCCGAGGATTCGGTGCTGCTTCGGGAGGGACTGACCCGATTGCTGACCGATCGCGGTCACGATGTGGTGGCCGGCGTCGGTGACGCCGAGGCGCTGATCAAGGTCGTACGGGAGCTGGCGGACGAGGGCGCGGCCCCCGACGTGGTGGTGGCGGACGTACGGATGCCGCCGACGCACACCGACGAGGGGGTGCGGGCGGCGGTGCAGCTGCGCCGGGACCACCCCGGCGTGGGCGTGCTGGTGCTGTCGCAGTACGTGGAGGAGCAGTACGCGACCGAGCTGCTGGCGGGCAGCAGCCGCGGGGTGGGGTATCTGCTCAAGGACCGGGTGGCCGAGGTCCGCGAGTTCGTGGACGCGGTGGTGCGGGTCGCCGAGGGCGGCACGGCGCTGGACCCCGAGGTGGTCGCACAGCTCCTGGGCCGCAGCCGCAAGCAGGACGTGCTGGCGGGGCTGACGCCGCGCGAGCGCGAGGTGCTGGGGCTGATGGCGGAGGGCCGGACGAATTCGGCGGTGGCCAAGCAGCTCGTGGTGAGCGACGGCGCGGTGGAGAAGCACGTCAGCAACATCTTCCTGAAGCTGGGCCTGGCGCCGAGTGACGGGGATCACCGTCGTGTCCTGGCGGTGCTCACCTATCTGAACTCCTGATCTGTTGACACTCTGTCTCACAGCAGACGCCTGACGGCGCGGGCCCCACGGGCACCGCGCCGTTACCTGCACATGCCACACACATGTCCGGCAGTCCGCAGGTCGGGGCCGCGCTCCCGCATCCACATTCCGGGACGTACGGGGAAGGCGACCCTTACCGACGTACGATGACCGGTGAGCCGCCGCCTCTAGGGAGGTCCGTTTCAGTGACCAGCCAGGTCAGCAGCAGCAGCCCCGTGCCCACGGAGCAGCCCGCGCATCCGCCGGTGATCGGCGATGTCCTGGGCGAACAGCGCAAACCGGCGAAAGAGACGAAACGCCTCGACCGGGTGATCATCCGGTTCGCCGGTGACTCCGGGGACGGAATGCAGCTCACCGGGGACCGTTTCACCTCGGAGACCGCGTCCTTCGGGAACGATCTCTCGACGCTGCCGAACTTCCCGGCCGAGATCCGGGCCCCCGCAGGCACCCTGCCGGGCGTGTCGTCGTTCCAGCTCCACTTCGCGGACCACGACATCCTCACGCCCGGCGACGCGCCCGACGTGCTGGTCGCGATGAACCCGGCCGCGCTGAAGGCGAACGTCGCCGACCTGCCGCGCGGCGCCGAGATCATCGTCAACACCGACGAGTTCACCAAGCGCGCGATGGCGAAGGTCGGATACGCCGCCAACCCGTTGGACGACGGGTCCCTGGAGGCGTACGCGATCCACCCGGTGCCGCTGACGACGCTCACCGTCGAGGCGCTCAAGGACAGCGGCCTGGCGCGCAAGGACGCCGAACGGGCGAAGAACATGTTCGCGCTCGGCCTGCTGTCGTGGATGTACCACCGGCCGACCGAGGGCACCGAGTCCTTCCTCCGCAGGAAGTTCGCCAAGAAGCCGGACATCGCGGAGGCCAATGTCACGGCCTTCCGCGCGGGCTGGAACTTCGGCGAGACCACCGAGGACTTCGCGGTCAACTACGAGGTGCAGCCCGCCTCCAGCGCCTTCCCCGCGGGCACCTACCGCAACATCTCCGGGAATCTGGCGCTGTCGTACGGCCTGATCGCCGCGAGCAGGCAGAGCGAACTGCCGCTCTTCCTCGGCTCGTACCCGATCACCCCGGCCTCCGACATCCTGCACGAGCTGTCCAAGCACAAGAATTTCGGCGTGCGCACCTTCCAGGCCGAGGACGAGATCGCCGCGATCGGCGCGGCGCTCGGCGCGTCCTTCGGCGGGTCGCTGGCCCTCACCACCACCTCGGGTCCCGGTGTGGCGCTGAAGTCGGAGACGATCGGGCTCGCCGTCAGCCTGGAGCTGCCGCTGCTGATCATCGACATCCAGCGCGGCGGCCCCTCGACCGGACTGCCCACCAAGACCGAGCAGTCCGACCTGCTCCAGGCGATGTACGGGCGCAACGGCGAGGCGCCGGTGCCGATCGTGGCGCCCAGCACCCCGGCGGACTGCTTCGACGCGGCGCTGGAGGCGGCCAGGATCGCGGTCACGTACCGCACCCCGGTCTTCCTGCTCTCCGACGGCTATCTCGCCAACGGCTCGGAGCCGTGGCGGGTCCCCGACGTCCAGGACCTGCCCGACCTGCGGGTGCAATTCGCGACCGGGCCCAACCACACGGCCGAGGACGGCACCGAGGACTTCTGGCCGTATCTGCGCGACCCGGAGACGCTGGCCCGCCCGTGGGCGGTGCCCGGCACGCCCGGCCTCGAACACCGCATCGGCGGCATCGAGAAGCAGGACGGCACCGGCAACATCTCGTACGACCCGGCCAACCACGACTTCATGACCCGCACCCGGCAGGCCAAGGTCGACGGCATCAAGGTGCCCGACCTGATCGTGGACGACCCGGAGGGCGCCGCGCGGACCCTGGTCATCGGCTGGGGTTCGACGTACGGGCCGATCACCGCGGCCGTGCGCCGCATCCGGCGCGAGGGCGGCACGATCGCGCAGGCCCATCTGCGCCATCTCAACCCCTTCCCGGCCAACCTCGGTGAGGTCCTGCGGGCGTACGACAAGGTCGTGGTGCCCGAGATGAACCTCGGCCAGCTCGCCCACCTGCTGCGCGCCAAGTATCTGGTCGACGCCCGTTCGTACACGCAGGTCACCGGGTTGCCGTTCAAGTCGGAACAGCTCGCGAAGGCCCTCGTGGAGGAGAGTGCGAATGATTGAGGCGCTGTCGCTGGTGCCCAAGGCCGAGGCGAAGCAGTCCATGAAGGACTTCAAGTCGGACCAGGAGGTGCGCTGGTGCCCGGGCTGCGGGGACTACGCGATCCTGGCCGCCGTCCAGTCCTTCATGCCGGAGCTGGGCCTGGCCCGCGAGAACGTGGTGTTCGTGTCCGGGATCGGGTGCTCGTCCCGCTTCCCGTACTACATGAACACCTACGGCATGCACTCCATCCACGGCCGCGCCCCGGCCATCGCGACGGGGCTCGCCGCCTCGCGCCGCGACCTGAGCGTGTGGGTCGTCACCGGTGACGGCGACGCGCTCTCCATCGGCGGCAATCACCTGATCCACGCGCTGCGGCGCAATGTGAACCTGAAGATCCTGCTGTTCAACAACCGGATCTACGGGCTCACCAAGGGCCAGTACAGCCCCACCTCCGAGGTCGGCAAGATCACCAAGTCGACGCCGATGGGTTCGCTGGACGCGCCCTTCAACCCGGTGTCGCTGGCGATCGGCGCCGAGGCGTCCTTCGTGGCCCGCACGATCGACTCCGACCGCAAGCACCTCCAGTCGGTGCTGCGGGCGGCGGCCGAGCACGAGGGCACGGCGCTGGTGGAGATCTACCAGAACTGCAACATCTTCAACGACGGCGCCTTCGACGTCCTGAAGGAGCGCGAGACCGCGCAGGACGCCGTGATCCGGCTGGAGCAGGGGCAGCCGATCCGCTTCGGCGCCCCCGCCGAGGACGGACTCGGTTCGAAGGGCGTCGTACGCGACCCGGCGACCGGTGACCTGAAGGTGATCGACGTGACCGTGGAGGGCAGCGCGGGAGTGCTCGTCCACGACGCGCACACCCAGTCCCCGACGACCGCTTTCGCGCTGTCGCGGCTGGCGGACGCCGACACGCTCCACCACACGCCGATCGGTGTGCTGCGGGACGTGACGCGCCCGGTGTACGACACGGAGATGTCGGACCAGCTCGAAAAGGCCGTGGTGCAGCAGGGCAAGGGCGACCTCGCCGGGCTGCTGACCGGGCGGGACACCTGGACCGTCGTCGGCTGAGGCACGGGACCGCACAAGGGCGGGGCGCGCACCCTCATCGGTGCGCGCCCCGCCCTCGTCCGTCTCTCCCGTGCTCACCGCGTGGTCCCGCTGTTGAACAGCGAGCGCGACCAGAGGTACCCGGCCAGGCCGATACCGGCGCACCAGGCGAGCGAGATCCAGGCGTCGTGGCCGATCGCCGAGCCGGTCAGCAGCCCCCGCAGGGTCTCGGTCATCGGCGTGAACGGCTGGTACTCGGCGAACCAGCGCAGACCGGGGGACATCGAGTCGGCCGGTACGAAGGCCGAGCCCAGGAACGGCAGGAACTGGACGAGCAGCGGCTTGTTGCTCGCCGACTCGACCGTCTTGGAGATCAGGCCGAGCGCCGCCGACAGCCAGGTCACCGCGAAGGCGACGGCGGCGAGCAGCCCGGCCGCCGCCAGCCACTCCAGCGGGCTCGCGTCGGGCCGGAAGCCGACCGCGAGCGCCACGCCCATGACCAGCACGAGGCTGGTCATGGTCTGGATGACGCTGCCGACGACATGGCCGGTCATGAACGAGGCCCGCGAGATGTTCATCGTGCGGAAGCGGTTGATGATGCCCTCGGTCATGTCGGTGCAGACCGCGATCGACGTGGACATGGCCCCGGCGGCCACCGCCATGATCAGGATGCCGGGCGTCAGGTACTCCAGGTACACGCTCCGGCCGCCGCCCGCCCCGAGTCCGGCGCCGATCGACCCGCCGAAGGCGTACACGAACAGCAGCAGCATGAGGATGGGCATCGCGGCCGTGCCGAAGCCGACCGCCGGGTAGCGGATCGCGTGCTTCAGATTGCGCCGCAGCATCGTCGTCGAGTCGCGCACGGCGTAGGTGAGGGTGCTGCTCATCGCGAGGTCTCCTTGGGGTGAGGGGCGGAACCGTCGCCGGTCAGGGCGAGGAAGACGTCGTCCAGGTCGGGGGTGTGCACGGAGAAGTCGGCGGTACGCACGCCGGCGGCGTCGAGCCGGTCGAGCAGCGAGCGCAGCGCGTCGAGTCCGGCGTCGCCCGCCACGCGCAGGGCCAGCTCCCCGTCGTCGCGGACCGCGCCGGGGACGGCGGCGGCGGCCCGTTCGTACTGCTCGGGGTCGGTGAACCGCAGGCGTACGTGGCTGCCGGGGATACGCGCCTTCAGCTCGTCGGCGGTGCCCTCGGCGACGATCCGGCCGCCGTCGAGCACGGCGACACGGTCGGCCAACTGGTCGGCCTCCTCCAGGTACTGCGTGGTGAGGAAGACGGTGACGCCGCTCGCGACCAGTGACCGCACGGTGTCCCACATCGTGCGGCGGCTGCGCGGGTCGAGGCCGGTCGTCGGCTCGTCCAGGAAGATCACCTTCGGGTCGCCGACCAGCGTCATGGCCAGGTCCAGGCGGCGCCGCATGCCGCCGGAGAAGAGCGCGGCGCGCTGCTTGGCGACGTCGGCGATGTCGAAGCGGGCCAGCAACTCCTGGGCCCGCGACCGCCCTTCGGCCCTGCCGAGGTGCAGCAGGTCGGCCATGAGGAGCAGGTTCTCCTCGGCGGTGAGCAGGTTGTCGAGCGCGGCGAACTGTCCGGTGACGCCGATCGCGGCGCGGACGCCGTCCGGTGAGCCGGCCACGTCGTGGCCCGCGACCTGGGCGTGGCCGCCGTCGGCGGAGATGAGGGTGGACAGGATCTGCACGGTGGTGGTCTTGCCCGCGCCGTTGGGGCCGAGCAGCGCGAAGACGGTGCCCGCCGGGATGCGCAGGTCGATGCCGTCGAGGACGGTCTTGTCGCCGTAGGACTTGCGCAGGTCGGCGGTGGAGACGGCGGGCGGGCGCGGGTCGGCGCCCCGGGCATTTCTGGGCATGGGCATGACAGAAGAAGGCATGGAGCTCTCCCGTTTCGGGGCGTGGTGAGAGGAGCGGGTGGGGGGTGCGCGGTGAAGGGTGGGCGATCGGCGGTGGGCGATCGGCGGCGCGCGGTGAAGTGGCCCGGTGCGTCGGGCCGTACGTGGCGAGGGGGCGGGCGGGTCAGCCGCGCGCGCGGAGGATCTCGATGTTGCCCCAGTTGGTCCTGGCGCGGACCGAGACGGTGTCCTCGCTCTGGCCGGGGGCCTCGGAGGCGGGGAGCCTGTTGCGCACCTGCCCGTGGCTGGAGCTGACGTCGAGCCACGCGGCGGTGCCCTCGCGGACGCCGACCTCGATGGGGCCGTTGGAGGTCTCCAACTGGACCTCGCCGCGTACGACTTCGGCGACGCGCAGGTGGCCGTTGGACGTGGTGCCGGTGACCGACGCCTCGGCGCGGGCGATGTCGATGCCGCCGTTGGTGCCGCTGACCCGCAGTTCGCCGGTGACGGCGGCGAGGGTCGTGGTGCCGTTGGAGTTCTTCAGCACGGCGGTCCCGTCGACCGTGCCGATCCGCAGACTCCCGGAGCTGGTGGCGATCTCGGCCGGGCCCTCGACCCGGTCCACGGTGACGCTGCCGTGCGACACGGCCAGATTGAGCGGCCCGGTCGTGTCGAACCGCACGTCGCCCACCGAGACCTTCACCCGCACCTCGCCGAGCCTGCCCTCGCCGTGCACCTGCGCCCACGCGCCGGTCACCTCGACCGCCGAGCCCGTGGGCAGTTCGACCGCCACGTCCACGGCGCCCGAAGGCCCGATGAGGCGGCGGCCCTTGGGGGTCCTGATGGTCAACAGGCCGCCGGAGTAGCGCACTTCGGTCTGCTCGGCCGCCTTGACGTCCTGGTCCCGCTTCGGGTCGCGGGGCCGTACCTCCACGAGGGTGTCGAGGCGGTCCTCGGCCGTGAACTGGATCGATCCGGCTTCCACGGTGCTCGTCACCGAGATGGGTTCCGGGGTGTCGAAGGGGGTGAAAGAAGGCATGGTTGTCCCGTCCTCTTGGGTCGTTGTGACGTCTCCGCAGGTGGGAGGCGGTGGGCTTCTCGCGCTTTTCGCGCTTTTCGCGCTTTTCGCGCTTCGCGGCTAGCGGACCCAGCCCTTGAAGCTCTGTCCGACGGTTCTGGTGGTACGGGTCTTCTCCGTCGTACGCGGCTGGCCGCCGCCGTCGCCGACCGCCGCCGAGACGGCTCGCACCAGCCAGGCGTTGACCGACAGGCCCTCCCTGGTCGCGGCCTCCTCGGCCCGCGCCTTGAGGTGGCCCGGCAGTCGCAGATTCACCCTGGCGGTGCTGCTGTCGTCGCCCTCGACCGGTGCGGGCGGCGCCGGGGCCTGCGCCTGCGCCGGGGCCTCCTCCTGCGCGTACGGCCGCGTCACCACGAAGTCCGGGTCCAGGCCCCGGAGCCGCACGTCCACCGAGCCCGGTGCCAGGTCCCGCGTGATCTCGTCCATGGCCGCCGACAGCACATTCAGCATCGTCAACCGCGTCGCCGACTCCAGCGGTGCCGTCAGGCGCTCCGCCAGCTCCCTCGCTTCTTCGCCTCCGGCTTCGGCGGCCACCGCCAGCTCGCGGCGCAGATTCTCGACATACGGCGTCAGGTCCATGACGCCATAGTGGCACCACCCTGGCACCACCCGCAACCCCCTCCCTGACACCACCCTGGCACCACGTGGCACCACCCCCCACCCAAGGGCTTGCTTCCAGGTGCGCGGGGAACTGCGCGACCAGCCACGACCGTGGCACCACCAAAAACCGGCCCACCCCCCGGCGCGTTCACCACACGCAAGGGCCCGTCTTCAGGGGCGCGGGGAACTGCGCGACCAGCCACGACCATGGCACCGCCAAAAAACCGGCCCACCCCCCCGTGCGTTCACGCCACGTAAGGGCCCGTCTTCAGGGGCGCGGGGAACTGCGCGACCAGCCACGACGGTGGCACCGCCAAAAAACCGGCCCCAGTCGGGCAGGCCCGGTTGCGTTCGGGCTGAAAGCCCGGTGGGGGGCGGGCCGGGCAGGGCCCCGGCGAGTCTTAGAGGGTCGGCGAGCCGACCGGGGAGTGGGCGGCGTCGTAGGCGGTGCGGGCGGAGAGGACGGCGGGGACGGCGGCAGCCGTCCAGACGGAGAGGGCGCGGACCTGACCGGCGGCCTCACGGCCGAGAGGGGTGAGGGAGTAGGTGACGTGCGGCGGGATGACGGGCAGAGCCCGGCGAAGGACGAAGCCGTCCCGCTCCAGCGTGCGCAGCGTCTGGGTGAGCATCTTCTCGCTGACCCCGCCGACGGCCCGCCGCAGCTCACTGAAGCGCAGCACCGCCCCGTCGAGCAGCTCGCACAGGACAAGAACCCCCCACCGGGAGGTGACGTGTTCGAGAATGAGCCGCTCGGGGCAACTTACGTCCATGTCGGTACCTTACTTCAAGGTGGGTACTTTCCAAGAGTTAGTGCCCGGCGTACGGTGGAGCCGAAGACACCGGACCACCGCAAACAGGGAGCAAAAAGACATGAGCATCGTCGTCACAGGAGCCACCGGGCACCTCGGCCACCTCGTCATCGACGAGCTGCTCAAGCAGGTCCCGGCCACGGACGTGGCCGCCGTCGTGCGGGACGAGGCCAAGGCCGCCGACCTGGCGGAGCGCGGCGTGGAGCTGCGGATCGCGGACTACAACCACCCCGAGACGCTGAAGGACGCCTTCCACGCGGGCGACAAGGTCCTGCTGATCTCCGGCAGCGAGGTCGGCCGCCGCATCGCGCAGCACAGCGCCGTCGTGGACGCGGCGGCGGCCTCGGGCGTGGCGCTGCTGGCGTACACCGGCATCCTCGGCGGCCCGGACGCCGACCTGAAGCTGGCGGACGAGCACAAGGCGACCGAGACGTACATCCTGGCCTCGGGCCTGCCCTACGTGTTCCTGCGCAACGGCTGGTACAGCGAGGTCCAGACCGAGAATCTGGCCCCGGTCCTGGAGCACGGCGCCGTCATCGGCAACGCGGGCGACGGCCGGGTCGCGAGCGCGGCCCGCGCCGACTACGCCGCCGCGGCCGCCGCCGTCCTGACCGGTGAGGGCCACGAGAACACGGCGTACGAGCTGAGCGGCGACACGGCGTGGAGCTTCGCCGAGTACGCGGCGCTGGTCGCCGAGCTGACCGGCAGGGAGATCACGTACAAGAACGTCCCGGCCGAGACGCGCCAGTCGATCCTCGAAGGCGCGGGCGTCCCGGCGGACTTCGCGGCCATCCTGGTCGACGTGGACCACGCCATCGAGCGCGGCCTGCTCGCGCGCACCAACGGCGAGCTGTCCCGGCTGATCGGCCGCCCCACGACCCCGATCCGCGAGACCCTGGCCGCCACCCTCAAGGACACGCCCAAGGACACGCCCAAGGCGTGACCCCGGCCTGACCCGGCCTGACCCCGGCGGCCTGCACCACCCCCGCACACGACAGAGGTCCCCGGCTGTTCCGGCCGGGGACCTCCCCCGTTCACGCCCCCGCCCCGGAGCGTTGCTTGTCTTCGCGGGACGGCGCGTCCTCGTGAACAGACGGCGGGGCGGCCTCGACGCAGCACCCCGAGGACCCCACCGTGACCACGGCCACCGCACCGCCGCACCCGCGGGACCCGCCGCGCCTGGACATCCAGGGGCTGCGCGCCGTCGCGGTCACCCTCGTCGTCCTCGCGCACGCGGGCGTCGGCGCGGTGGCGGGCGGATACGTCGGCGTCGACGTCTTCTTCGTCGTCTCGGGCTTCCTGATCACCTCGCTGCTGACCCGCGAGTCCCGCGCCACCGGCCGCATATCGGTCAGGGACTTCTACGCCCGCCGCGCGGTGCGCCTGCTGCCCGCCGCGACCCTCGTCGTGCTCGGCACGCTCGCGGGCTGCCGGCTCTTCCTGTCGAAGATCCGCTTCGCGCAGTACGCGGGGGACGCGCTCGGCAGCTCGCTCTACGCCGTCAACTTCCGGCTGGCCGCAGCCGGTACGGACTACCTCGGCGCGAGCGAGCCGCCCTCCCCCTTCCAGCACTTCTGGTCGCTGGCGGTGGAGGAGCAGTTCTATCTGCTCTGGCCGCTGCTGCTCGTCCTGTGCCTGCGGTGGCGCCGCCGCCCCGCGCTCCCTGCGGCCCTGGCCCTCACCGCCCTCTGCGCGGCCTCCTTCGCGCTGAGTCTCGCCCTCACCCGCTCCTCCCCCTCCTGGGCCTACTTCGGCTCCCCCGCCCGCTTCTGGGAGCTGGGCGCGGGCGCGCTGCTCGCCCTGGGCGCGCACCGGCTGGCCATCCGAGCCCCCCTCGCGGCGGCCCTGAGCTGGGCGGGCCTGACCGGCATCGTCGTGGCCGCGCTGACGTACGACGACGCCACGCCCTTCCCCGGCCGTTACGCGCTCCTGCCGGTCGTCGGCACCCTCCTCGTCCTCGCGGGCGGCCGATCCCCCGGCCCCTCCCCGACCTCCGGCCACTCCTCGACCCACGCCCCCGGCC
Organism: Streptomyces sp. NPDC088910; assembly: GCF_044749865.1. Taxonomy (NCBI): domain Bacteria; kingdom Bacillati; phylum Actinomycetota; class Actinomycetes; order Kitasatosporales; family Streptomycetaceae; genus Streptomyces; species Streptomyces sp. NPDC088910. The sequence goes on along the minus strand of NZ_JBIVIV010000007.1, from coordinate 139,195 downwards.
GCTCCCCGACCCGCACCCGCACCCACGCCCACACCCCCTCCCCCGCCCGCTACGGCGCCCGACTCCTGCTCGCCCGGCGGCCGGTCGCCCGGCTCGGCGGCCTCTCCTACGGCTGGTATCTGTGGCACTGGCCCCTGCTGGTCATCGGACCCGCGGCGCTGAACACCGCGCCCTCCACCGGTCTCGCCCTGGTCCTGTGCGCGGTCGCGCTGGCGCTGGCCTGGGCGACGCTGCGGCTGGTGGAGAACCCGATACGGTTCCACGCCGCCTTCCGCCGCCGTCCGGCCCTGGCGCTGCGGCTCGGCGGCGGCCTGTCGGCGGGCGCCGCGGTGGCCGTGCTGACCGCCGCCCACTTCCCGCCCGCGGTCGATTCCGGCAGACCCGCGCCCGACCTGCGGCGGGAGCTGACGGCGGCGCGCGACCCCGCGCTGCGGCTCGGGCAGCTCCTGCGGACCTCGGGTCCGAGCCTGCCGAGCAATCTCACCCCGCCCCTGGCCGAGGTCAAGCCGGTGCGCTCGGCGGTCTACCGGGACGGCTGCCACGCGGGCTACGCGCGTACGAGCACACCCCCGTGCGTCTACGGCGACCCGTCCGCGGCCACCACCGTCGTCCTCTTCGGCGACTCGCACGCCGCCCAGTGGTTCCCCGCGCTCGACCGGCTGGCGCGCGAACGGCACTGGAAACTGGTGTCGTTGACGAAGGCGTCGTGCAACGCCGCGACGGTGACGACCGTTTACCAGGGCGGCCCCGCCGTCTGCGACACCTGGCGCCGCGCGGCGGTCGCCCGGATCGCCGCGCTCCGCCCCGGTCTCGTCCTCGTCTCGTCCTCGGACGCGGGCCGCCCGCTGCACCCGGCCGCCGATCCCGTACAGCAGTGGACGGACGGCTTCCGCGCCACCTTCACCGCGCTCGCGGCCTCGGGCGCGCGGGTCGCCGCCCTGCTCGACACCCCCTGGACCGCCTCCGACGCCGTCGAGTGCGCGGCGGCCCACCCGCTGCGGCTCGGCCACTGCGCGAGCCGGCTGCCCGACGCGCTCCGGGACCCGGCGCGGCAGGGCGCGGTACGGGCGGCGGCGACGGCGGCCGGGGCCGCCGTGATCGACCCCGCGCCCTGGCTGTGCGCCACGGACGGCACCTGCCCGGTGCTCGCGGGCGACACCCTGGTCTACCGCGACGACAGCCACATGTCCGAGACGTACGCCGACGCGCTGGCCCCGGTCCTCGGCCGCCGCCTCACCGCCCTCCTGCCGTAAGGCGGTCCCGCCCGGCCCCGGCCACCGTCCTGTCATGACCGTGGAGCGGAACGGACATGACAGGCCGGGGCGGCTGCCGCTACCGTCGTCACGTCGCGCGCCGACGGCGGATCGTACGGCCGGGGCGGTACGGGAAGGGGTCGGGATGAACGAGCGGCGCGCGGGACTGGTCTACGGCTTCGCGGCCTACGGCATGTGGGGCCTGTTCCCGCTGTTCTGGCCGCTGCTCGAACCGGCGGGAGCGCTGGAGATCCTGGCCCACCGGATGGTGTGGGCGCTGGTGGTGGTCGCCGTGATCCTGCTGGCGATGCGCCGCTGGGCGTGGATATCCGAACTGGTCAGGCAGCCCGGGCGGCTCGGCCTGATCGCCGTCGCCGCCGTCTTCGTCTCCGCCAACTGGGGCCTGTACATCTGGGCCGTCAACGCGGGCCATGTGGTGGAGGCTTCGCTCGGCTACTTCATCAACCCGCTGGTCACCATCGCGCTCGGCGTCCTCGTCCTGCACGAGCGGCTGCGCCCGGTGCAGTGGGCGGCGGTCGGCGTCGGCGCGCTGGCCGTCGTCGTCCTCACCGTCGGATACGGGCGGCTGCCGTGGATCGCCCTCTCGCTCGCCTTCTCCTTCGGCGTCTACGGCCTGGCGAAGAAGCAGATCAACATGGGCGGCCTGGAGTCGCTGGCCGCCGAGACCTCGGTGCAGTTCCTGCCCGCGCTGGTCTTCCTCGTCGTGCTCGGCGCGCGCGGCGACTCGACCTTCACCCACCACGGCCCCGGCCACGCCGCCCTGCTGGCCGCCTGCGGTCTGGTCACGGCGGGGCCGCTGGTCTGTTTCGGCATGGCGGCGACCCGGCTCCCGCTGTCCACCATCGGCCTCATGCAGTATCTGACGCCGGTCTTCCAGTTCCTGATCGGCGTGCTCCACTTCCACGAGGAGATGCCCCCCGAGCGCTGGGCCGGTTTCCTGATGGTGTGGGCGGCGCTCGTCCTGCTCACCTGGGACGCGATCAGGGGCGCACACCGCGGGCGTACGGAAGCGCGCGCGGCGCGCCAGGCCCCGGCGGTCGTGGAGTCCCCGGAGGCGACCGACTCCCCGCTGCCCGGCTGAGCCGAACGGGCGAGCGCCGACATCCACTCGGGTGACACGGACACCGCCGCCGATTGGGTGATCTGACGAGGGGTCATGCGAAGGACGTACTCGTCCGGCGGTCAGGCGCCGGGCCGCCCGAAGTGCAGGAGAACGCGTCGTGCGCATGCCGGCCAACAGACTCACCACGAGAACGGCCCGGGGGCTGGCCGCGGCGGCCACGGCCGCCGTCATGATCCCGCTGGCCGCGAGCCCGGCCGTGGCGGCGGGCTCCGCCTACGGGAGCTGGAGTCCCGAGGTGCTGCACGTGCCCGTGACCGGCTTCCCCGACGCCACCTTCAGCACCGACAGCAGCTCGCCGTCCATCCCCGGCGGCGCCTCGACCTTCCTCAACGGCTCCACCCCCTTCGGCGCCGAGTACGGCAGCTCGCGCGGGCAGAACTACCTCGCCCTGCGCCCCTCGACCGGCGGCACCAACGGCCGGCCGTCGCTCACCACCGTCACCTTCGCCGCCGCCACCCCGGTCGGCTGGGGCTTCACCCTCGGCGACATCGACGCCGACCAGGTGCGGATCAGCGCGACCGGCGCGGGCGGTGTACGGCTGACGGCGGCGCAGCTCGGCTTCCAGTCGACCTTCAACTACTGCGTGGGCACGCCGAAGCCGTCCTCGTGCGGCTCCGGCCCGAACACCGACGTGCCCACCTGGGACCCCGCGACCTCGACGCTGCGCGGCAACGTGCTCGACACCAACGGCGCCTCCGGCTGGTTCCGCCCGACGGCCCCGGTGACCTCGGTCTCCTTCACCTACAGCGTGCTCAGCGGATCGCCGGTCTACCAGATCTGGATGGCCGCCCCGGACGCCGACATCAGCGGCACGGTCGCCTCGGACTGCGGCATCCCGCCCGGCACGTCGGTACGGCTGCGCACCGCGACCGGCGCCGCCGTGCTCGACAGCGCGGGCCAGCCGGTGGCGGCGGCCGTCGACGCCGACGGCGCGTACTCCTTCTCCGGCGTGGCCACCGGCCGCTTCCGGGTCGTGCTGCCGGTGCCCGCCGGGTACACGGCGACCGGCGCGACCAGCCGGACCGCCGACACCTCGGGCGGTGACGTGCGCGGCGCCGACTTCCGGATCGGCTGTACGCCCGAGCCCGCGCCGCCGGTGACCGTCCCCGGGAACGGCGGCCCGGTCCGGGTCCCGGTCACCCCCGACCGCGCGCCCCACACCCCGGTCACCGTCCCCGAGCCGCCGGACCACGGAAAGGTCGCGGTCGAGGGAGACCACCTCGTCTACACGCCCGACAAGGGCTACGCGGGCAAGGACTCCTTCATCTACAAGGTGACGGCGAAGGACGGGCAGCCGAAGTTCGTGAAGGTGAGCGTGGACGTCACCAGGCCGAAGCCGACGCCGACGCCGCCCAAGCCGCACCCCGCTCCCCCGGCCAACCACCCGCAGCCGCAGCAGACCGGCCCCGAACTGGCCGCCTCGGGCGCCGACGGTCCCCTCGCCATGGTCGCGGGCGGCCTCGTCGCCGCCGGGGCCCTCGCGGTGACCGCCACCCGCGCGCGGAAGCGCCGCCGCTGACCCCCCTGCCTTCGTGTACGGCTCCGCGCCCGCCGGTACGGTTCCCGGCGGGCGCGGTCACGTTCACCCGCGCGTCACCGCCCGAGGCCGCACTCCGCCCAGACCATCTTCCCGACGCCGTCCCGCTCCCCGACGCCCCAATGCCCGGGCCCCGCGACCGCGTTGACCAGCGCGAGCCCGCGCCCGTCCTCGTCGCTCTCCGCCGCGACCCGTGGCTCGGGCCGCCCGTCCCCCGCGTCGTGCACCTCGATCCGCACACCGCCAGGCGTCCGCACGTACCGCGTCTGCACATCGCGCCCGGCGACCCGCGCGTGCACGACGGCGTTCGTGAATAACTCCGACAGGATCAACACGGCGGAATCCGTGAGGTCTTCCAGTCCCCAGCCCTTGAGGGCCGTTTCCAGTTCGTGCCGCGCCCGCCCCACCGAACGCGGCGTACGCGGCCACAACCGGGCGACCGTTCGGGATTCGGCACCGGGCGGCTCGCCCGCCGATTCGTCGGACTGTCCAGGTGGTTCTCGGTGCATGGCCGTGCCTTCCCTCGTCGCCGAATCCCATTGACGTCGGGGCCCCCTTGTCGCCACGTCGGGGGCCCCGACGGAGGACTCACCCGGGCGCCCACGGGGAGTGGCGCCGCACGGGGGTCCTCGCCACCCGTCGCGGGGCGCGGCACCCACGCGACGGGAATCGGTACGTACTTGGCAGCGCCAAGCACCGCGCCGCATCGCGGTGCGAAGTAGCGCGTAGTACGAGAGTAGGCGCGGAATTGGCTGCGCCGCAACCAGAACAGGCGCACGCGTGCAATCCGGTGCGTCAACGGCGTCGCGTGGCCCTAGAGTTGTGCCCGGTACGTGACCGGGCGTGCCGAGGAGGGAGCCGACCCATGCCCGCAGGGGGACGGCCGACCGTGCGCAGCAGGCGACTCGGGTCGGCCCTGAAAAAGTACAGAACCGCAGCTCAGCTCGATCAACCACAGGCCGCCGAGGTGATCGCGGTCAGCGCCAGCAAGATCAGCCGCATCGAAACCGGCCACATCAGCACCCGCGTCATCGAACTGCGCCTGCTCCTCGACGCGTACGGCGTGACCGATCCCGAAGTGCGTTCTCGGCTCGAAGAGTTGGCCAAGGGGTCGAACCGGCGCGGTTGGTGGCTGGAGCACGCTGCGCACCTACGCGCGGACTACTTGGACCACATCTCGCTTGAGGATGACGCGACGTACATCCGCGAGTGGCAGCCCAACCTGATCCCCGGACTGCTCCAAGTCCCCGCGTACGCGGAGGCGGTGATCACAAGTGCTCCGCACTTCATCGACCCGGAGCGGGTCTCGCAGCTCGTCAAGGTGCGGCAGGACCGTCAGGTAAAAATCGACGAGGTCGAGGGCTCGGCGAACTACACGGTCATCATCTGGGAACCGGTGATCATCCACTCGATCGTCAAACCCGAGGTCTACCAACAGCAATTGGCCCATATTCTTGAGGTCGGCCAAAGGCAGAACGTGACGCTACAGGTGCTATCGATTTCAGCCGGAGTCAAGGCGTCAATGCCCGCCGCGTTTTCGAGCTTCTCCTTCGACAGCGAACCCGTGGTCGAGGCAGTCACGTTGGACAATCTCCGGGGGGCCTCCATCCTGGAAGCCGCCGAGGATTTGACCGCTTACGCTCTCGCATTTGATCAACTACGATCGGCAGCACTGGCCCCGGATGCAAGCGCGCGGCTCATCCGAGGCGCACTACAGAGAAGCAAGGACGACACAAAGTGACCCCTAAGGTAATAGGGCCCTTCCGGAAGTCCTCGTACTCCGGGGCGGAAAACAACTGCGTGGAGGTCGCCGCCACGGCCGGCGGAGGGCGGGCCGTGCGGGACAGCAAGGACCCGGCCGGTCCGAGCCTCTACTTCACGCCCACCGAGTGGACCGCCTTCCTCGCGGGTACGCGAAACGGCGAGTTCGCTCACTAAGGCACCACGCGCCACGCGAAGGCCCCCGGAGTCGCCACCGGGGGCCTTCGCCATGTCGGCGGGCCAACGGCATGCTGCCGTCGACCAGCGCGCGGAAGTACGGATTGTTCAGGACCCCGGTATCGGCGACGACGCGTTTGGCGTGCGCCGTCATCAACGGGGCTGCGGGCGCCCGCAGATGGGTGGTCACCGCTGTTCCCCTGGCAGGGCTCCCAGGAGGCGGTGGCCCCGGTCGGCCGGGTCGGTGCCCGAGCCGTCGGTGTCGATGACGAGCGCTGAGGGCCGCTGAGCGGGCCGGGTTGCGGCATCAGGTGGGCGCTTGAGGGGTGAGCGTGTGCTGGAGGCGGGTGATGGTCGCCCGCCAGGGGCCGTCAGGGGGCTCGTCCCAGAGCTCCAGCAGCTCGGAGGGTTCGGTGACGACCCGGTCCAGGGCCCTGAGGGCCGTGGCGCGCAGCGGTGTGAGGTCCGCGAGCGGCTGCTTCGGCCCGTAGTCGGGGTCGATGGGCTCACCGCCGGGGCACTGGGCGGCGACCAGAGCGGCGGCGGCCACGGCCTCTTCGGAGATGTCCGCGTCGAGGTCGCCCGTCGTGTCGATCACGCGGACGAGGGCGTCGCGGACGATGCCGGGGCGCGCGTCGGGGCTCGCCTCGTCGAGGGTGTCGCTGAGGTCCCACGCGGTGTCGTTGTCGAAGGGGCCGACGTGCCAGGTGCCCATGTGCTTCTCCCGCCGCTCAGACGGCCGCCGCGCCCAGCGCCTCCGTCAGGGCGCTGAGGGTGGGGCCGAGGGGCAGGTCGAGGGTGAGCGCGGCCAGGTCGTCGCCCCTGGTGGGGCCCTGGTTGACGATCGCCACCGGGGTGCCCTGGCGGGCGGCGCGGCGGACGAAGCGCAGCCCCGACATCACGGTGAGGGACGAGCCCAGGACGAGCAGGGCGGGGGCGGCGTCGACCAGGGCGAAGGCGCGGTGGACCCGCTCGGGCGGCACATTCTCGCCGAAGAAGACCACGTCCGGCTTGAGCGTGCCGGTGCCGCAGACCTCGCAGGGCACGAGCCGGAACCGCTCGGTGCTCCCCGCCGGGAGTTCGGCGTCGCCGTCCGCGTTGGTGTGGGCGACGGCGGTGGCGCGGAAGCCGGGGTTCGCCTCCTCCAGGCGCTCGTCCAGCCGCGTACGGTCGCTGAGGTCGCCGCAGTCCAGGCACACCACCCGGTCCAGCCTGCCGTGCAGGTCGATCGCCTCCGCCGTACCGGCCGCCGCGTGCAGCCCGTCCACATTCTGCGTGATCACCCCGGTCACCGCGCCCGCCCGCACGAGCCGCGCCACCGCCCGGTGCCCGTCGTTCGGCAGCGCCCGCGCGATCGTCCGCCACCCGAGGTGGCTGCGCGCCCAGTACCGGCGCCTGGCCGCCTCTTCCCCGACGAACTCCTGATACGTCATCGGCGCCGACGTCCGCCGCCGCCCCGTCACCCCGCGGTAGTCCGGAATCCCCGACTCCGTCGACAGCCCCGCCCCGCTGAGCACCACGGCCGGCCGCCCGGCCAGGAACCCGGCCAGCACGTCCACGCCTTCCCCTCGCCCCCTGCCGACCCCGGTCTCCATACCGGCAGCGTACGCCCGCCTGACGGGCGCTAGGGGCCTGTCCTAGGCCGTCACGTCGCGGGTGGTGAAGCGGGCCCATGCGGCCGAGCCGAAGACGGCGGCGTAGAGGGCCTGGAGGCCGAGGTTCTTGGCGATGCCGGTCCAGGTGACGGGGTCGCGGAGGATGTCGGCGAAGCTGAGCCAGTAGTGGGGGAAGAGGTAGGGCTGGAAGGCGTGGAGCTGGGGGATGTTGTCGATGATCTGGACGGTGATGAGCAGGCCGACGGTGGCGGCCATGGCGCCGATGCCGCTGTCGGTGAGGGTCGAGATGAACAGGCCCAGCGCGCCGATGCCGACCAGGGAGGCCGCGACCAGGACCGCGATCAGCAGGCAGCGCAGCATGCCGTCCGAGAGCGGGATCGTCGTGCCCGACAGCAGCGTGACGTCTCCGACCGGGAAGAGCGCGAAGCCGACGATCAGCGCCGAGACGGCGACCACCAGGGTGGCCGCCAGGCAGAAGGCCAGCACGGACGCGTACTTGGCGAGCAGCAGGCGGGTGCGGCCCGCCGGGGCCACCAGCAGATAGCGCAGCGTGCCGCCGCTGGCCTCGCCCGCGATCGAGTCGCCCGCGATCACCCCGATCGCCATCGGGAGGAAGAACGGGAGCGTGGCCGCCAGGGCGGCGAACGTCAGGAACAGGCCGTTGTTGCTCACCTGCTCGATGAACGCCGGGCCGTTGCCGTTCCCGTCCGGCCCCCCGCCCCCGCCGAGCGACCCCCCGTTACGCGTCTCGATCCGCACCGCCACGCCGACCAGCAGCGGCACCCCCGCCAGCACCGCGAACAGCGCCAGCGTCCGCCACCGCCGGAACACGGTGACCAGCTCCGACCGGAACAGCCCGAAGCTCCAGAGCAGCCGGGGCGTACGCGGCCCGAACGGCGGCTCGGTGGCCACGGTGCCCGCGGCGGCTCCGGCTTCGGTCCCGGGGGGATCGGTGGCGGGCCCGGAGGGCCGGGCGGCGGGCTCCGGGGGCGATGCGGCCTCCGGGCGGGCCGGGCCCGGGGCGGGGGTCGGCTCAGGTCGCGGCCCGGCCGCAGGCCGGTTCTGGTCGACCGCAGGCCGGTTCTGGTCGGCGCTCGAAGCGGCCGGCTCCGTTTCAGCCCGCGACATCGAAGCCCTCTCCCGTCAGGGCGACGAACGCGTCCTCCAGGGAGGCGCGTTCGAGGCCGAAGCCGCGGACGCGGACGCCCGCGGCGACCAGCGCGGCGTTGAGGTCGGCGAGGTCCGGCGGGGCGGGGGGCAGTTCGCCGCTGACGCGTTGGCCGTCGGTGAGGAGGGCGCCGACGCCGTGTTCGGTGAGCACGCGGGCCGCCTCCGCCGGGTCCGGTGTGGTGACGACGAGCCGCCCGCGCGTACCGGCCGCGAGGTCGGCCACCGGCCCCTGCGTGAGGAGCCGGCCGCGCGCCATGACGGCCGCGTGCGTACAGACCTGCTCGATCTCGTCCAACAGGTGCGAGGAGAGGAAGACGGTGGTGCCGTCGGCGGCCAACTCCCTTACCAGGGAGCGGATTTCGCGCATGCCCTGCGGATCGAGCCCGTTCGTGGGCTCGTCGAGGACCAGCAGCTCGCGCGGCTGGAGCAGGGCGGCGGCCAGTCCGAGCCGCTGCTTCATGCCCAGCGAGTACGCCTTCGCCTTCTTCGGGCCCGCCGCCGTGAGCCCGACCCGGTCCAGCGCGGAGCCCACCCTGGCCCGGCGCGTACGCGGGTCGGCCGTCGGGTCGGCCGCGTCGTACCGCAGCAGATTGTCCCGGCCGGACAGGAAGCCGTAGAGGGCCGGGCCCTCGATCAGCGCGCCCACCTTGGGCAGCACCGTGCGCTGTGCGCCCGGCATCGGGCGGCCCAGCACCCGCGCCGTGCCCGCCGTCGGCGCGATCAGGCCCATCAGCATCCGGATCGTCGTCGTCTTCCCCGAGCCGTTGGGGCCCAGGAAACCGAAGACGCTGCCGCGCGGCACCCGCAGGTCCAGGCCGTCCACGGCGAGCGTGCCGCGGTACCGCTTCGCGAGGCCGCGCGTCTCGATCACCACGTCGGCGGCGTCCGCCGCGGGCACGGTCACCGCGTCGTACGCGCTCGACCCGTTCGGCCCGGCGGCCTGCGGCTGCTGCATCGCGCTCCTCTGCGACGGGGACTGGGAAGTGTACGGCGCACGCCGCGCCCGGCCGGAACTCCCGGCTCCGGGCCTGAGCCCGGACCCGCTTCCGCCCGCGCCCGGTGGGTGCCCCCCGGACAGGGACGGGCACCCACCGACTGGCGTGCGAGCGACGCTACTTCGCCGCGTTCGCCGCGTCCGTCAGCGCGGACTGCGTCACCGCGCCCACGTACAGGGTGCCCTTGTCGGTCAGGAGGGCGTTGACCAGGCGGGTGTGGAAGACGGTGCCGGAGCCGAAGTCACCGGTGACGTGCCGACCGAAGCTGTTGAGCAGGGACTGGGCGTCGCCGCCGCCCTTGCCGTGCGCGTTCTTGTCGGCGCCGGAGGGCAGGCCGCCGGGCGACGTGATGACGGCGATGGAGTCCCAGCCCTTGCCGATGACGGTGGGCTCGGCGCCGGAGGTGTGACCGGTGCCGTTGACACCGTCGAAGCCGGGCAGGCCGGTGACACCGTCAAACCCCTTCTGGCCCTTGGCGACGGCGTCGGACTCCTTGCCGGCCTCGGTGACCTTCGTGCCCTTGGGCGGGGTGAAGGTGAAGGTCGACGCGGACGGCTTGCCGAAGCTCACCTTCGTGAAGCCGATGTCCACGATGGCCTTGCCGCCGCCCTTGGGCGAGAGCGTGAACTTCAGCGGGACGCCGGTCTTGGAGTCGACGGCGATACGGATCGCGCCGACCGTGGTCTTGTCCGCGTGCTGCGGGGTGACCAGGAGTTGGTACGCGCTGTGGCCCGCGACACGCGCGGTGCCGTCCACGGTGACCGAGGCCGTACCGTCGGCGGCCTTGAGCACCTGCTGGGCGGCGGCCTGCGGGGTGGCCGGGAAGTCCTGGGACCGGGCCCTGCTGTCGGCGCCGCCCTTGGCGTCGGCCGGGGCGGTCGCGTGATACGCCTCGTTGGACCCGCTGTCGTAGCCCCAGACCTCGGTGCCGTTGTGGATCAGGCTGTACTCGGCGGTGGGCTCGATGATCGAGACCTTCTGCCGGTCGGGGCCGTCCGCCGCCACGTGCAGGGTGTGCGAACCGGCCAGGAGCTGGGTGAGCTGGGCCTGCGGGGCCGCGGCCGAGCCCTTGCCGTCCTTGCCGTCCTTGCCGGACGGGCCCGCGGCGCTCGCGGCGCCGCCGAACAGGCTGCTCGCCGCGCCGCCGGACAGGACGTCGGGCAGCCCGAGGTCCGTACTGACCTTCACCGAGCCCGACACCGTCTGGGTGTCGGACGCCGCGATCTTCGTGAGCAACTGCTCCGCCGTCAGCGTGGGCAGCGACGGGCTGCCGGTGTCCGCGAGCGCGGGTACGAGGCTGATGGTCGCCGCCGCCACCCCCGCCACCGCGACGGGCACCGCGTACCGCATGGCCTTGCGTCCCCGCCCCCTGCCGGGCTCGTCCGATTCCGGGTGCTCCGGAAACTGTGCCGGTTGGATCCGTGCCATCGCGTCTCTACCTCCGTCGTCGCGGCGGTTCACTGCCTCGCACTCGTCCGCTCCCCGGGCCATTGTCGCCCGGTCCGCCGTGAAGTGGACGTCTCCATCACACCAAAACGGCCAACCCGCCACATCAGCCGACGGATGCAACCCTGTGTACGTCCCCGGGATGACAGACCCCGACGCCGTACTCGGGTCGGCGCAGGGCGCCACCTAGGGGACGCCGGCGATCCGACCTCACCGGCCGGTGCACGTCGCCGATGCAGCCCGACGCGGGGGCCCGACGCCGGGGCCCCACGCGGGAGCCCGACGCGGGGGCTAGCCCGCCCGGTGCACCACGATGTCGCACAGCGCCGCCAGCGCCAGCTTCGCCGTGCACTCCGGCAGCGGCGCGAGGGCGGCGCGCGCCTCGTCGGCGTACCGGAGGGTGTCACGGCGGGCCTGTTCGAGCGCGGGGTGGCCGCGCAGGAGGCTCAGGGCCTCGCCGTGCAGGGCGTCGTCGGTGAGGTCGCCGTCGAGGAGCTGGTTGAGGCGGCGGTCGGTGGCCGAGACGCCGCCCGCGGCCTGCTGGTACAGACGGCGTACGTGCAGGATCGGCAGCGTGGCGATGCCCTCGCGCAGGTCGGTGCCCGGGGTCTTGCCGGACTCGTGGCTGTCGCTGGTGATGTCGAGGAGGTCGTCGGCGAGCTGGAAGGCCAGGCCGATGCGCTCGCCGTACTGGGTGAGGGTGTGCACGACCGTCTCGTCCGCGCCGGACATCATCGCGCCGAACCGCCCGGACACGGCCATCAGCGAACTGGTCTTGCCCGCGAGGACGTCCAGGTAGTGGTCGATCGGATCGCGGCCGTCGCGCGGTCCGACCGTCTCCAGGATCTGGCCGGTGACCAGCCGTTCGAAGGACTCCGCCTGGACGCGTACGGCCTCGGGGCCGAGGTCGGCCAGGATGTGCGAGGCGCGGGAGAAGAGGAAGTCGCCGGTCAGGATGGCGACGGAGTTGCCCCAGCGGGCGTTGGCGCTGGGCACGCCGCGGCGCACCTCGGCCTCGTCCATGATGTCGTCGTGGTAGAGCGTGGCCAGGTGGGTCAGCTCGACCACGACGGCCGCGGGGACCACCCGGGGCGCGTGCGGGTCGCCGAACTGGGCCCCGAGCATCACCAGGAGTGGCCGGAAGCGCTTGCCTCCCGCCTTGAGGAGGTGGCGCGCGGCGTCGGTGATGAACGGGACATCACTCTTGGTGGCCTCCAGCAGGCCCTCTTCGACGGCCGAGAGACCGGCCTGGACGTCGGCCTCAAGGGCCTCGTCCCACACGCTCAGCCCGAAGGGCCCGACGACGGTCACGAGGGGTACTCCTGTCGCTGATCTGGCTTCTGGCGGGGTCTGAGGGGCGGCACTGTCTACACGGGCAGCGTAGCCGGTCGGCTGTGGATCACCGCCGGGGCATCGCCCTGGAAGCGGGGTCGCGGCGTACCGGAAGCGAGGTTCCGGAATTCCCCCCGGATTCGCCCCGTATTCGCCGCGGCTTCCTCACGGGTTCCCCGCTCCGGCCGCACCGATTCCTCACTCCGGCGGCGCGGCTTCCCCCGCCCTACCCCTCGGCTTTCCCCGTCCCTGCCCCTCGGCTACCCCCGCTCCGGCACTACACCAGGCCGCCTCCGACCGGGACGGTTATGATCCGTAATGCCGGTTTTAGCGACGTAAAGACCGCCCGGAAGGGATGATGGCCGATTCGGGCGGTTGACCGAAGAACGTTCACCATTACGTAAGACGGTCCCGCAACATGGTCAACTACACTCGCGGCAGCAACAGGTGACATGTCCTCGCTTCGGGGTAGACCCCACGGGTAATCCCCGGGGAAACCCCCCAAGGAAAGAGAGGAGGTGGATCGATGGCAGCCGACCTGCGGGAAGACGAGGCGGAGGCCCACGTGCGCGGGGTCTGCTTCAAAACGGGTCCGCCCGCACGCACCGGTGTGGAATTGGAGTGGCTGGTCCACGACCGCTCCGATCCGCTGTCCCTGATATCCGTCGACCGGCTGGACGCGGCCCTCGCGCCCGTCGAACAGCCGGGCGGGCTGCCCAGCGGCAGCAGGCTCACCCGTGAGCCGGGCGGCCAGGTGGAGCTCAGCTCCCGGCCCGCCGACACCCTCGCCGCCTGCGTCGACTCCATGGCCGCCGATCTCGCGGCACTGCGACAGGCGACCGACGAGGCCGGACTCGTCCTCGTGGGACGCGGGCTCGACCCGTTCCGCGACCCTCCCCGCGTGCTCGACCATCCCCGCTACCGGGCCATGGAGAGCTTCTTCGACCGCGACGGCCCGTGGGGCCGCACGATGATGCGGCGCACCGCCGCCCTTCAGGTGAACCTCGACGCGGGCGACGACTCCGCGGGCACCTCCGGCTACCGCTTCCGCTGGGAGCTGGCGCACCGGATCGGCCCGGTCCTGGTCGCGGCCTTCGCGAATTCGCCGGTCCAGGGCGGTACGCCGACCGGCTGGGTCTCCACCCGGCAGGCGGTCTGGAGCCGGATGGACCCCAGCCGCACCCGGCAGCCGGGGCACGACGAGGACCCCCGTACCGCGTGGACGCGGTACGCCCTCGACGCGCGCCTGCTGTGCGTACGCGAGGGGCCCACCGACAGCAGCGGCGTCTGGGACGCCGCCCAGCCCGACTGGTCGGTGCCGGGCGACCTGACCTTCCGCGCATGGCTGCGGGGCGCGCCGGGCGTGCGGGCGCCGACCGTGGACGACCTCGACTACCACCTCAGCACGCTCTTCCCGCCGGTCCGCCCGCGCGGCTGGCTGGAGCTGCGGATGACCGACGCGCAGGACGGCGACGACTGGATCGTCCCGACCGTGCTGACGGCGACACTGCTGGACGACCCCGTCGCCGCCGAGGCCGCCCACGCGGCCACCGAGCCGCTCTGCGAGGACGGCGATCCGATGCCGTCCGAGGAGATGTGGCGGCGCGCCGCCCGGGTCGGCCCCGCCGACCCCGTCATCGGCGAGGCCGTACGGGCCTGTTTCGACGCCGCGGCCGGTGCGCTGGCGCGTACCGACGCCCCGGCGGCCCTGCGGCTGGCCGTCGCCGACTTCGCCGAGCGCTATCCAGAACGCGGACGATGTCCCGCCCATGACCAGTTGGACGCGCTGCGCCGCGTCTGACCCTCCGGAAGGCATGTCGTGACAAACCCTCGTACCGACGGCCGGAACACGGCCGAAAACAGTGCCTCACCCGGCACTTCCCTCACTTCTGGCGCATCCAGCACTTCGGACGCTTCCGCCACGCCTGGCTCGGCATCGGGTGCTTCGGGCGCTTCGCGTGCTTCGGGCGGTGCTGACGGGTCCGGTGGGTCCGGGGCTTCCGGCGGGTCCGGGGCTTCCGGTGGCTCAGGCGGCTCCGGCGGCTTTGATGTCAAGGCGCGGGCGCTCGCCGCGCTGGAGACCGCCCGGCGCAGGACCATGGCCCTCACCGACTGCGTGGACGACGCGGATCTGGCCGCGCAGCACTCGCCGCTGATGTCCCCGCTGGTCTGGGACCTGGCGCACATCGGCAACCAGGAAGAGCTGTGGCTGGTCCGTGAGGCCGGCGGCAGGCCGGGCCTGCGGCCCGACCTCGACCAGCTCTACGACGCCTTCCAGCACCCGCGCGCCGACCGTCCCGCGCTGCCGCTGCTCGGCCCCGACGAGGCCAGGGCGTACGTGGCGGAGGTACGCGCCGAGACCGTCGACGTACTGGACGCCGTCGACACCTCGCCCAACGACTCGCCGTCCCTGAAGCGGGAGCGGGCGGAACGGCTGCTCGCGGACGGCTTCGTCTTCGGGATGCTCGCCCAGCACGAGCAGCAGCACGACGAGACGATGCTCGCCACCCATCAGCTCCGCAGCGGCCCGGCCGTCCTGGAGGCCCCCGAGCCTCCGCAGGCGCCCGCGGACGCGGCCGTGCTGCCCGCCGAAGTCCTCGTCCCCGGCGGCCCGTTCACGATGGGCACCAGCACCGAGCCGTGGGCGCTGGACAACGAGCGCCCCCAGCACACCGTGGACGTCGCCGCCTTCTGGCTGGACACCGTGCCGGTCACCAACGGCGACTACCTCGCCTTCATCGCGGCGGGCGGCTACCAGGACGCCCGCTGGTGGACCGAGGAGGGCTGGCGGCACGTCCAGGACGCGGGCCTCGAAGCGCCGCTCTTCTGGTCGTACGACGACGGCGCCTCCGTCTGGACCCGGCGCGTCTTCGGCCGGACCGAGCCCGTACGGGTCAACGAGCCGGTCGTGCACGTGTGTTGGTACGAGGCCGACGCGTACGCCCGCTGGGCCGGGCGGCGGCTGCCGACCGAGGAGGAGTGGGAGAAGGCGGCGCGGCACGACCCGGCGACCGGGCGCTCGCTGCGCTACCCGTGGGGTGACGCCGATCCCGGTCCCGAGCACGCCAATCTCGGCCAGACGCACCTGCGGCCCGCGCCCGCGGGCAGTTACCCGGCCGGTGCGGCGCCCTGCGGCGCGCGTCAACTCCTGGGCGACGTATGGGAGTGGACGTCCTCGGACTTCGCGCCGTACCCGGGCTTCGAGGCGTTCCCGTACAAGGAGTATTCCGACGTCTTCTTCGGTCCCGACTACAAGGTGCTGCGCGGCGGGTCGTTCGGCGCGGACCAGGTGGCGGCGCGCGGGACCTTCCGCAACTGGGACTATCCGATCCGGCGGCAGATCTTCTCCGGGTTCAGGACGGCGCGGGACGCGTCGGGGCCGGGGGCAGGGTCCGGGTCGGCGTCCGGGTCGGCGTCCACGTCTCCGTCCGGGTCGGCGTCCACGTCTCCGTCCGCGTCCGCGTCCCCGGAAGCCGGGCGCGGCTGATGTGCCGTCATCTCGCGTACGTCGGGCCGCCGTTGACGCTGGCCCGGCTGCTCACCGAGCCGTCGCGCGGACTGTACGAGCAGTCGTGGCAGCCGCGGCTCCAACGGCACGGCACGGTGAACGCGGATGGTTTCGGCGTGGGTTGGTACCCGCTGGAGCCCTCGCCCGAGGAGGGTGACGAGGGCTTTCCGCTCCCCGCCCGTTACCGGCGGGCCGTACCCGTCTGGTCGGACGCCAACTTCACCGAGCTGGCCCGGACGATCCGGGCCGGCGCCGTCCTGGCGGCGGTACGGTCCGCGACCGCGGGCACCACGCAGGACGAGTCGGCCGCCGCGCCCTTCCGTGACGGCCGCTGGCTGTTCAGCCACAACGGCGCCGTCGCCGACTGGGAGCGGCTGCCGACCGATCTGACCTCCGCCGAACTGCTGGGCCTCGCGTCCCACAGCGACTCGGCGCTGTTGTGGGCGCTGCTCACCCGGCGGCTGCGGCAGGGCCAGCCGCCGGGCGGGGCGCTCGCCTCCGTCGTACGTGAGGTCGCCGCCGCCCGGCCGACCGCGCGGCTCAATCTGCTGCTCACGGACGGCCGGACGATCGCGGCCACGGCGTACGGGGACACGCTGTGGTTCCGTACCGGCCGCGATGTGCCGGGGTCCGCGGAGGCCGTGGCCTCCGGGGGGTCCGTGCTCGTCGCCTCGGAGCCGGACGACGCTCCGGGCGACTGGCACGAAGTCCCGGACCGGTCGCTGCTGTTGGCGACCACCGAGGGCGTACGGATCATCCCGCTGCGCCCGCCGACCCCTGTCCGTACCGACCGCGAGGACGCCCGGGGCAAGGACCGCACACGCGAGGACCCGCACCCGCACCTTATGGAGGAGAGCAGCATGGACGAGAGCCGCACGGGTGGCAGCCGCTTCACCCTCGACGACCGGCTGCCCGCCGACTACTTCACGACCTCACTGCGCGCCGACGTGCTCGGCGGGCTCACCACCGCGCCGCGCACCCTGCCGCCCAAGTGGTTCTACGACAAGCGCGGCAGCGATCTCTTCGAGCAGATCACGCGGCTGCCGGAGTACTACCCGACCCGCGCCGAGCAGGAGATCCTGACCCGCAGGGCCCCCGAGATCGCGCAGCTCACCCGGGCCGCGACCCTGATCGAGCTGGGCTCGGGCTCCTCCCGCAAGACGCGGCTGCTGCTCGACGCGCTGACCTCGGGCGGCACGCTGTCGCGCTACGCGCCGCTGGACGTCAGCGCGTCCGCGCTCGAAGAGGCCGGTGAGGCGATCGTCCGCGACTACCCGGGGCTGCGCGTCGCCGCGACCGTCGCCGACTTCGAGAGCGGTCTCGCGCTGTCCGACGAGCCGGGCCCGCGCCTGCTGGCCTTCCTCGGCAGCACCATCGGCAACTTCGACGCGGCCCAGCGCCGCGCCTTCTACCGGACGCTGTCCCTCTCCCTCACCAGCGACGACGTCCTGCTCCTCGGCGCCGACCTGGTCAAGGACCCGGACGTCCTGATCCGCGCCTACGACGACTCGCAGGGCATCACCGCCGAGTTCAACAAGAACGTCCTGCACGTGCTCAACCGCGAACTCGGCGCCGACTTCGACCCCGACGCCTTCGACCACGTCGCCCTGTGGAACACCGACCACGAGCGGATCGAGATGCACCTGCGCTCCCGTACCGCCCAGACCGTCAAGATCCCCGACCTCGACCTCACCACCGGCTTCACCCCCGGCGAGCACCTGCGCACCGAGATCTCCTGCAAATTCCGCCGCGACTCCCTCACGGCCGAACTCCACGAAGGCGGCTTCACCGTCCGCCACTGGTGGACCGACCCCCAGTCCCGCTTCGCCCTCCTCCTCGCCGTCCCCAACTGACCCCGCCCCGTCCCCCGGGTCCCCCGGACCACCGCGGGCCCCGGGGGCGGGCTGCTCAAGGCGGCCGGTCTGCACGGGACGCGCGCCTTCCGCTACGGCAGGAGGAGGACGCGGCCGAGGTTGGTGCGGGTGTCGAGGGCGTGGTGGGCGGCGGGGGCCTCGGAGAGGGGGAAGGTGGCGTGGACGGCGGTGCGGAGGCGGCCGGAGGCGGCGAGGGCGGCGGCCTCGTGGAGGTCGGCCTCGGCGGCGGCGGGGTCGGCGGCGCGCCAGGCGAGGAGTGAGAAGCCGGTGACGGACTTGAGGGCGAACAGGTCGGTGACCGGGACGGCGTTCAGCTCGCCGCCGGCCGCGCCGTAGACGACGGCCCGGCCGTAGGGGGCCAGGAGGTCGATGCCGCGGCGCAGGGTGTCGCCGCCGACGGAGTCCAGGACGACGTCGACGGCGCCGTTGGGGGCCGCTTTCCTCACCTGGTCCGGCCAGTCGGGGGCGGTGTAGTCGACGGCGGCGTCGGCGCCGTGGTCGCGGACGAAGTCCAGTTTGGCGGGGCCGCCCGCCGTGCCGATGACGGTGCCCGCGCCGAGGAGCCTGGCGAGTTGTACGGCGATGTGCCCGATGCCGCCCGCGGCGGCGTGGACGAGGACGGTCTCGCCCGCCGCGAGGCGGCCCGCACGCAGCGCGCCGAGGGCGACCGGGACGGCCAGCGGGAGCATGCTGGCGGGGCCGGGGGCGAGGCCGTCGGGGACGGGCACGAGCCAGGCGGCGTCGGCGGTCACGTACTCGGCGAAGGCGTCCTCGGCCAGGGCGGCGACGCGGCGGCCGAGCAGGCCGGGGTCGGCGCCGGGGCCCACGGCCTCGACCGTGCCGACGACGTCGCCGGTGAGGACGCCGGGCAGCGGGCGGTGGAAGATCGAGCCCTCGGGGGCGCCGCGCCGGAATCGGGTGTCGATGAAATTCGCGCCGATCGCCTCGGCCCTGATCAGCACCTCGCCGGGGCCGGGCACCGGGGTCTCGGCCTCCTCCAGCGTGAGAACGTCGGGGCCGCCGTACTCGTGATACCGGACACGTCGCATGATGGATCTCCTCAGGGATCGACTCGGCACCCGACTAAAGTGGACCGCCGGTCAAGTTGATGCGACCGTACTGGACCGTCGGTCCAGTTGTCCATGCCTGTCTTGCCCCTGCCCTACGCCTTGCCTATGCCGGACGGAGCCGTGCCATGACAGAGGGCCAGCCGCCCGCGCCGCGTCCCGAACGGGCCGACGCGGCCCGCAACCGGCGCGCGATCCTGCGGGCCACCGAGGAACTGCTGGCCGCGCACCGGCCGGAGGAGATCTCCATGGAGCGGGTCGCGGAGGCGGCCGGCGTCGGCAAGGGCACCGTCTTCCACCGCTTCGGCAACCGCGCCGGGCTCATGCGGGCCCTGATGGAGGACCGCGCGCTCGCGCTGCACGAGGACGTGACCTCGGGGCCGCCGCCGCTCGGCCCCGGCGCGCCGCCCCGCGAGCGCCTGCTGGCCTTCCTGGACGCCGTCTCCGCCGTCATCGCCCGCAACAAGGGCCTCATGGCCGCCCTCGGCCACGCGGCGGCCGTCGCCCCGCGCGGCGGGCAGTGCGAGTCGGAGGCGGAAGTGGGCGACGCGCACCCCGTCTACGGCTTCTGGCACGCCCACCTCAGCGCGCTCCTGCGCGAGGCCCGCCCCGACGCTCCCCCCGCCTTCGATCCCGGTCTCCTGGCCCACCTCCTGCTCTCCTGCTTCAGCGGCGTCCCCGTCCTGCGGCTGCTGGAGTCGGGCGAAGGGGAGCGGGTCGCGGCGGGCGTACGGCAGTTGGCCACCGCGCTGGTGGACCGGGAGGAGTGGACGTGACGCACGCTCAGGGCGCGCCCAGCCCGTCCGGCACCCCCGCCCCGTCCGGCACCCCCGCCCCCTCCGGCGCCTTCGATGCCTTCGATGCCTTCGACGCCTTCGAGCGCCGGGCCTGGGGCGGGAAGGCCGACGCCTACGCGCGCAGCTTCGGCCTGCTGTGCGCCCACCCGGTGCCGGAGTTGCTGGACGCCGCCCTGGACATCGCCCTGGACGCCACCGGGGCAACGGCCGGGGGCCGGATGCTCGACGTGGGCGCCGGTACGGGGACGGTCGCGGCGGCGGCCCTGGCTCGCGGGGCCGAGGTCACGGCGGTGGACGCCGAGCCCTCCATGGTGGCCGCCGCCGCGCGGGCGCTGCCGGGAGCGGACGTACGGCTCGCCACGCTGCCGCAACTCCCCTTCCCCGACGGGGAATTCGACGCGGTCATCGGCAACTTCGTCCTCAACCACGTGGGGCGGCCACGCGCCGCCCTGGCCGAACTGCGCCGCGTCACCCGCCCCGGCGGCCGTATCGCGGTCACCGTCTGGGGCTACCCGCCCGCGCCCGGCCAGTCCCTGCTCGGCCGCGCGGTGGCCGCCGCCGGGGTCCCCCGGCCGCCCGACTTCCCCACGCTCGCGCCCGACGAGGACTTCCCCCGCACCGAAGCGGGCCTGACCGGGCTCTTCGCCGACGCCCGCCTCCCGGGGGCGACGGCCCGCACGCTCGCCTGGGACCACCGCGTCGACCCCGACACCTGGTGGTCGGGGCCCGCCGCGGGCATCGCCTCGGTCGGCCAGCTCCTCACCGCCCAGCCGCCGTCCGTCGTCGCGGCCGTCCGCGCCGAATTCGACCGCCTGGCCGCGGAGTTCACGACCCCCGAGGGGCTCCTGGCCCTCCCCCACACCGCCGTGCTCGCCGTCGCGGACGTGCCCCGTCACGGCCGCCCGCCGCGCACGCACCGCGCCCGCACGCCCCCCACGCGCCGCGCCCCCGGGGCCCCTTGAGGGGGCACCCGGGGGCGCGGCGGCGAGGAGACGGTCAGCGGACGAACACGCCCGCCTTGTCGGCGAGATCCAGGAAGTACTGGGGGGCCAGACCCAGCACGATCGTGACGGCAACCCCTATGGCGATGGCGGTGGACGTCAGCGGGCTCGGCACCGCGACGGACGGACCGTCCGCCTTCGGCTCGCTGAAGAACATCAGCACGATCACGCGGATGTAGAAGAAGGCCGCGATGGCCGACGAGATGACACCGACGATGACCAGCGGCATCGCACCGCCCTGCGCCGCGGCCTTGAACACCGCGAACTTCCCCGCGAAACCGGACGTCAGCGGGATGCCCGCGAAGGCCAGCAGGAACACGGCGAAGACGGCAGCGACCAGCGGCGAGCGCCGCCCGAGACCGGCCCACCGCGACAGGTGCGTGGCCTCGCCGCCCGCGTCGCGCACCAGCGTGACGACGGCGAAGGCGCCGAGGGTCACGAAGGAGTACGCGGCGAGGTAGAACAGGACGGAGGAGACGCCCTCCTTGTCGGTGGCGATCACGCCCGCCAGGATGAACCCGGCGTGGGCGACCGAGGAGTAGGCCAGCAGCCGCTTCACATCGGTCTGGGTGACGGCGATGATCGCGCCCGCCAGCATCGTGAGGATGGCGACGCCCCACATGACGGGCCGCCAGTCCCAGCGCAGTCCGGGCAGGACGACGTACAGCAGCCGCAGCAGCGCGCCGAAGGCGGCGACCTTGGTGGCGGCGGCCATGAAGCCGGTGACCGGGGTCGGCGCGCCCTGGTAGACGTCCGGGGTCCACATGTGGAACGGGACGGCGCCGACCTTGAAGAGCAGGCCGACCGCGACCATCGCGAAGCCGATCAGGAGCAGCGCGTCGTTGCCGGTGCTGTTGGCGAGCGCCGGGGTCATCGGGGCGGTGCCGTCGATGACCGAGGCGATGCCGCCGTAGGTGACCGTGCCCGAGTAGCCGTAGAGCAGGGCGATCCCGAAGAGCAGGAAGGCCGAGGAGAAGGCGCCGAGCAGGAAGTACTTGACGGCGGCTTCCTGCGACAGCAGGCGGTTGCGGCGGGCCAGCGCGCACAGGATGTACAGCGGCAGCGAGAAGACCTCGAGGGCGACGAAGAGCGTCAGCAGGTCGTTCGCCGCCGGGAAGACCAGCATGCCGCCGACCGCGAAGAGCAGCAGCGGGAAGACCTCTGTGGTGGTGAAACCGGCCTTGACCGCGGCCTTCTCCTGCTCGCCGCCGGGGACGGCGGAGCCCTGGGCCGCGAAGGAGTCGACGTTGTTGCCGTGCGCCTTCGGGTCCAGGCGCCGTTCGGCGAAGGTGAAGACGGCCACGATCGCCACCAGCAGGATCGTGCCCTGGAGGAAGAGCGCGGGACCGTCCACGGCGACCGCGCCCATCGCGGCGACATGCGCCTTCGTGGTGCCGTACCCCTTCTCGGCGAGCGCGACCACGGCGGCGAAGGCCGCCGCGAGACCGACCACGGCGAGGACGAGCTGCGCGGTGTAACGGGAGCGGCGCGGCAGGAACGCCTCAAGGAGGATGCCCACCATCGCCACGCCGAAGACGATCAGCACCGGCGAGAGCTGGGCGTACTCGATGTCCGGCTTCGGGATCTTGTCGGCGACCGGAGCGGCCGTCGTCCACAAGCTGTGGACGGCGCCCACACCTACGGCTCCCTTGTCTGCTGCGCTCACTTCTTCGCCTCCAGCGCGGGCTTGGGATCGGTCTTGTGCACGTCGGAGAGCGTGTGCTTGACCGACGGGTTGAGGATGTCGGTCACCGGCTTCGGGTACACGCCCAGGAAGAGCAGCAGCGCGATCAGCGGTGCCACGACGACCAGTTCACGTACCTTCAGGTCGGACATGCCCTCGATCCCGGCCTTGACCGGGCCGGTCATCGTGCGCTGGTAGAGCACCAGCACGTACAGCGCGGCGAGCACGATGCCCAGCGTGGCGATGATGCCGAGCACCGGGTAGCGGCTGAACGTGCCGACCAGTACGAGGAATTCGCTGACGAAGGGCGCCAGGCCCGGCAGCGACAAGGTGGCGAGGCCGCCGATCAGGAAGGTGCCCGCCAGTACCGGCGCCACCTTCTGCACACCGCCGAAGTCGGCGATGAGCCGCGAGCCGCGCCGGGTGATCAGGAAGCCCGCGACCAGCATCAGCGCGGCCGTCGAGATGCCGTGGTTGACCATGTACAGCGCGGCGCCGCTCTGCCCCTGGGTGGTCATCGCGAAGATGCCCAGGATGATGAAGCCGAAGTGCGAGATCGAGGCGTACGCGATCAGCCGCTTGATGTCCCGCTGGCCGACGGCGAGCAGCGCGCCGTAGATGATGCCGATCACGGCCAGGACCAGGATCACCGGGGTCGCCCACTTGGACGCCTCGGGGAAGAGCTGGAGGCAGTAGCGCAGCATCGCGAAGGTGCCGACCTTGTCGACGACCGCGGTGATCAGTACGGCGACCGGCGCGGTGGACTCGCCCATCGCGTTCGGCAGCCAGGTGTGCAGCGGCCACAGCGGCGCCTTCACCGCGAAGGCGAAGAAGAAGCCGAGGAACAGCCAGCGCTCGGTGGACGTCTCGATGTGCAGCTTCCCGGAACCGCGCGCGGCCAGGATCTCCTGGAGCGAGAAGGTGCCGGTGCCGAGCTGCTTGGCGGTGACCGCGTACAGGCCGATCACCGCGGCGAGCATGATCAGGCCGCCCGCCAGGTTGTACAGCAGGAACTTGACCGCCGCGTACGACCGCTGCCGTGCCGCCTCTTCCTCACCGGCCGCGTGGGCCCGGTCGCCGAAGCCGCCGATGAGGAAGTACATCGGGATGAGCATGGCTTCGAAGAAGATGTAGAAGAGGAAGACGTCGGTGGCCTCGAAGGAGAGCACCACCATGGCCTCGACCAGCAGGATCAGCGCGAAGAAGCCCTGCGTGGGACGCCACTTGAGGTGCGGGTTGCCCGCGGCGGAGCCGCTGGGAGCCGCGGTCTCCAGAGGCTCGGCGTCGTGCCAGCCGGCCAGCATCACGAAGGGGATCAGCAGCGCGGTCAGGGCGATCAGGGCGACGGCGATGCCGTCCACGCCAAGGTCGTAGCGGAGCCCGAAGTTCTTGATCCAGGCGTGCGACTCGGTGAGCTGATAGCGGTCGCCGCCCGGATCGAAGCGGACCAGCGCGGCGATCGCCAGACCGAGCGTGCCCAGCGAGAAGACCAGCGCCGTGTACTTGGCGGCGGTCCTCTTCGCCGCGGGCACGGCCGCGGTGACGACAGCGCCTACCGCGGGCAGCGCGGCGGTGACCGTGAGGAGGGGAAAGGACATGAGCTATCAGACCGCCCTCATGAGAAGAGTCGCGGCGACCAGCACCGCGGAGCCGCCGAGCATCGAGACGGCGTACGACCGTACGTAGCCGTTCTGGAGCTTGCGGAGGCGGCCGGAGAGGCCGCCGACCGAGGCGGCCGTGCCGTTGACGACGCCGTCGACCAGGGAGTGGTCGAGGTAGACCAGCGAGCGGGTGAGGTGCTCGCCGCCGCGGACGAGGACGACGTGGTTGAAGTCGTCCTGGAGCAGGTCGCGGCGGGCCGCCCGGGTCAGCAGCGAACCGCGCGGCGCGACGGCGGGGACGGACCTGCGGCCGTACAGCATCCAGGCGATGCCGACGCCGATGACCAGCGCCACCATCGTGCCGCCGGTGACGGTGCCCGCGCTGATCGGCGAGTCGCCCTCGGCGTGCCCGGTGACCGGCTCCAGCCACTTCACAAAGGAGGAGTTGATGCTGAACAGGCCACCGGCCAGGACCGAGCCGAAAGCCAGGATGATCATCGGGATGGTCATCGACTTGGGCGACTCGTGCGGGTGCGGCTCGTGGCCCTCGGCGTCCGGCACCCAGCGCTTCTCGCCGAAGAAGGTCATCAGCATCACGCGCGTCATGTAGAAGGCGGTGATCGCGGCGCCCAGCAGGGCGCAGCAGCCGAGGATCCAGCCCTCGGCGCCGCCCTTGGCGAAGGCCGCCTCGATGATCTTGTCCTTGGAGAAGAAGCCGGACAGGCCGGGGAAGCCGATGATCGCCAGGTAGCCGAGACCGAAGGTGACGAAGGTGACCGGCATGTACGTGCGCAGGCCGCCGTAACGCCGCATGTCGACCTCGTCGTTCATGCCGTGCATGACCGAACCGGCGCCCAGGAACAGCCCGGCCTTGAAGAAGCCGTGCGTGACCAGGTGCATGATCGCGAAGACGTAGCCGATCGGGCCGAGCCCGGCCGCCATGATCATGTAGCCGATCTGCGACATCGTCGATCCGGCGAGCGCCTTCTTGATGTCGTCCTTCGCGCAACCGACGATCGCACCGAACAGCAGCGTGACCGCGCCGACGGTGACGACGGCGGTCTGCGCGTCGGGCGCCGCGTTGAAGATCGCGCCGGAGCGGGTGATCAGGTAGACGCCCGCGGTCACCATGGTCGCGGCGTGGATCAGGGCCGAGACCGGGGTCGGGCCCTCCATCGCGTCGCCGAGCCAGGACTGGAGCGGCACCTGGGCCGACTTGCCGCACGCGGCCAGCAGCAGCATGAAGCCGATGCCGGTGATCGTGGCGTGCTGCGTGGTCGAGGCGTCCGCGGCCCGCGGCAGGATGTCCGCGAAGGCGAACGAGCCGAAGGTGGTGAACATCAGCATGATGGCCACCGACAGGCCGATGTCGCCGACCCGGTTGACCAGGAACGCCTTCTTCGCCGCGGTCGCCGCGCTCGGCTTGTGCTGCCAGAAGCCGATCAGCAGGTACGAGGCGAGGCCGACGCCCTCCCAACCGGCGTACAGCAGGAAGTAGTTGTCGGCCAGCACCAGCAGCAGCATCGCCGCGAGGAACAGGTTGAGGTAGCCGAAGAAGCGGCGGCGGCGCTCGTCGTGCTCCATGTAGCCGATCGAGTAGATGTGGATCAGCGTGCCCACACCGGTGATCAGCAGCACGAACGTCATCGACAACTGGTCGAGCTGGAAGCCGACATCGGCGCGGAAACCGCCGACCGGCACCCAGGTGAACAGGTGCGAGTGCAGGCCACGCGCGTCGGCGTCCTTGCCCAGCATGTTGGCGAACAGCACCACGCCGAGCGCGAACGACGCCAGGGCGAGCAGCGTGCCGAGCAGGTGGCCGAAGCGGTCGAGCCGCCGGCCTCCGGTCAGCAGGATGCCCGCGCCCAGCAGCGGCGCCGCGACGAGCAGTCCGATCAGGTTCTCCACTGTCGCAGCCCCTCTACAGCTTCATGAGATTGGCGTCGTCGACCGAAGCCGAGTGGCGGGAGCGGAAGATCGACACGATGATCGCCAGGCCGACCACGACTTCCGCGGCGGCGACCACCATCGTGAAGAACGCGATCACCTGGCCGTCGAGGTTGCCGTGCAGCCGCGAGAAGGTGACGAACGCCAGGTTGCAGGCGTTCAGCATCAGCTCGATGCACATGAAGACCACGATCGCGTTGCGCCGGATCAGTACGCCCGCCGCGCCGATGGTGAACAGCAGCGCCGACAGGTACAGGTAGTTGGCCGGATTCACTTGGCACCCTCCTCGGCCCGGTCGGAAGCCCGGTCGGCCTCTCGTGCGGCTTCCCGGTCGGCCTCGCGTACGGTCTCGCGCTCGGCTCGTTCGGCCTTGCGCTCCACCGCCGTACGCTCCGGCTCGCGCTCCAGGTACTCCTCGGTGCGCTGGTCCAGCTCGGCGAGCCGGTGCAGGGCGTCGGCGGACACGTCACGGATCTGGCCGCGGGCCCGCAGCGTGGCGCTGACCGACAGCTCCGAGATGGAACCGTCGGGCAGCAGCGCGGGGATGTCCACCGCGTTGTGCCGGGCGTAGGTGCCGGGCGCGGGCAGCGGGGTGACCTGTACGCCGCCGCGCACGCGCGCCTCGGACAGCTCGCGCTGGGTGCGCCGCTCCTCGGTGCGCTCGCGGTGCGTGAGCACCATCGCGCCGATGGCCGCGGTGATCAGCAGCGCGCCGGTGATCTCGAAGGACCACACGTACTTGGTGAAGATCAGCCGGGCCAGACCGGGCACGTTGCCCGCGGAGTTGGCCTGGCCGACACCGGCGAAGGTGTCGAGCGAGGCGTTGCCGATCCCGGCGATCAGCAGGATGCCGAAGCCGAGACCGCAGGCCGCGGCCATCCAGCGCTGGCCCTTGAGCGTCTCCTTCAGCGAGTCGGCGGCGGTGATGCCGACCAGCATGACGACGAAGAGGAAGAGCATCATGATCGCGCCGGTGTAGACGACGATCTGCACGACGCCCAGGAAGTACGCGCCCTGCGCCAGGTAGAAGATCGCGAGCACGATCATCGTCCCGGCCAGCGACAGCGCGCTGTGCACGGACTTCTTCATCAGGACGGTGCCGAGCGCGCCGAGCACGGCGACCGTGCCCAGAATCCAGAACTGGACGGCCTCGCCGGTGGAGGTCTGCGACGCGGCGGCGGCGAGCTGGGAGGTGGCGAGCTGGGAGGTCGCGGCGATCATGCCTCGTCCCCCGTTCCCGCGGGCGTGCCGCCGCCGGGGGCGGGCGCGACCGCGGCGCCCTCGGCGTCGGTCCTGGTGAAGCCCGTCTCGGGGGCGTCGGGCGCGTCCGCCGCGGTGGCGCCGTCGGTCCGCACCGTCTCGTCCGGCTTCTCGCCCTTGGAGACCGCGACCTGCCGTACGGTGCCGGGCGCGGCCTCGGTGACCGCGCCGCGGTAGTAGTCGCCCTCGTCCATGCCGGGGAAGATCGAGTGCGGCGAGTCGACCATGCCCTCCTCGAGCCCGGACAGGAGCTGTTCCTTGGTGAAGATCAGCGACTCGCGGGTCCGGTCGGCCAGTTCGTACTCGTTGGTCATCGTCAGCGCGCGCGTCGGGCACGCCTCGATGCACAGGCCGCACAGGATGCAGCGGGCGTAGTTGATCTGGTAGACGCGGCCGTAGCGCTCACCGGGTGAGTAGCGCTCCTCCTCGGTGTTGTCCGCGCCCTCCACGTAGATGGCGTCCGCCGGGCAGGCCCACGCGCACAGCTCGCAGCCGACGCACTTCTCCAGGCCGTCCGGGTGCCGGTTGAGCTGGTGGCGGCCGTGGAAACGCGGGGCGGTGGGCTTCTTGTACTCGGGGTACTGCTCGGTCAGCCGCTTCTTGAACATGGCCTTGAAGGTCACGCCGAAGCCTGCGACCGGGCCGAGGAACTCAGGCATCGCCGTCCTCCTTCTTCTCCTGCTCGGGGGCATCCTGGACGTCCGGTTCCGCCGCGCCGGACACGCCGGACGCGCTGGCGGCACCCACGAGTTGGGGCTGTGCCGCCCGGCTGGGGCGCCGCGGCACCCGCTCCGCCTCCTGACCCGGCAGCGGCGGTACGGGATAGCCGCCCGCCATCGGGTCGAAGCGGTCCGGTGGCGCGAGCGCGCCGCCGCCGCGGACGGCGGCCTTCTTCTCCTCGCGGTCCCTGAAGACGTCCGCGATGAGCGAGATCAGCAGCAGCGCGATCACCACACCGCCGATGTACAGGACGATCTTCGTGAAGTCGTAGTCCTCGTTGCGCATCGCGCGGACCGCGGCGACCAGCATCAGCCAGACCATGGAGACCGGGATGAGGACCTTCCAGCCCAGCTTCATGAACTGGTCGTAGCGGACCCGGGGCAGGGTGCCGCGCAGCCAGATGAAGAAGAACAGCAGCAACTGGACCTTGACGATGAACCAGAGCATCGGCCACCAGCCGTGGTTCGCGCCGATCCAGACCGTGCTGATCGGCCAGGGGGCGCGCCAGCCGCCGAGGAAGAGCGTCGTCGCGACCGCGGAGACCGTCACCATGTTCACGTACTCGGCGAGCATGAACAGCGCGAACTTGATCGAGCTGTACTCGGTGTTGAAGCCGCCGACCAGGTCGCCCTCGGACTCCGGCATGTCGAACGGCGCGCGGTTGGTCTCGCCGACCATCGCGATGATGTAGATGATCAGCGAGACGGGCAGCAGGATCGCGTACCAGCGGTCGTGCTGCGCCTCGACGATCGTCGACGTCGACATGGAGCCGGAGTAGAGGAAGACCGCCGCGAAGGACAGGCCCATCGCGATCTCGTACGAGATCATCTGCGCGGACGCGCGCAGGCCGCCGAGCAGCGGGTACGTCGAGCCGGACGACCAGCCCGCCAGGACGATGCCGTAGATGCCGACCGACGCGGTGGCCAGGATGAACAGCAGGCCGATCGGGAGGTCGGTGAGCTGGAGCGCGGTGCGCTGGCCGAAGATCGACACCTCGTTGTCGGCCGGGCCGAAGGGGATCACCGCGAACGCCATGAAGGCCGGGATGGCCGCCACGACGGGCGCGAGGATGAACACCACCTTGTCGGCCCGCTTGACGACGATGTCCTCCTTCAGCATCAGCTTGATGCCGTCGGCGAGGGACTGGAGCATGCCCCAGGGGCCGTGCCGGTTCGGGCCGATGCGCAACTGCATCCACGCGACGACCTTGCGCTCCCACACGATGGCGACGAGCACGGTCAGCATCGCGAAGGCGAAGCAGAAGACCGCCTTGAGGATGATCAGCCACCAGATGTCGTTGCCGAACCAGGAGAGATTCTCCGTGGTGGCGGCGAGCTGGGTCAGTGGCGCGCTCATCGGGTGCCCTCCTCTTGCGTGACCGCGGCGGCGCCGCCGACGGAGACGACCTGGCCCGTACGGGCACCGGTGTCGGAGGCGACGCCGTTCCCCGCGGAGTTCAGCGGCAGCCACACCACCCGGTCGGGCATCGCGGTGACGACCAGCGGCAGCGTGACCGCGCCCGCGGGCCCGGTCACCGTCAGCGGGTCGCCGTCGGTGACACCGGCCTCGGCGGCGGTGGCGGCCGACAGCCGGGCGACGGCCGCGTGCCGGGTGCCGGCCAGCGCGTCGTCCCCGTCCTGGAGGCGGCCCTGGTCGAGCAGCAGCCGGTGTCCGGCCAGCAGCGCCTGGCCCGCCTCGGGGCGGGGCAGCGATCCGGCGGACTCCAGCGGCGAGCTGCCCCAGGGGCCGTCCCACCCGGCGAGCCGGTCGAGTTCGGAGCGCGCGCCCCGCACGTCGGCCAGGCCGAGCCGGACGTCGAGCGCGTCGGCCAGCATCGTCAGGACGCGGGCGTCCGGGAGCTGGTGCCGGTTGGTGGCCTGGTCGGGCTTGATGGCCGCGTCGAACATCCGGGCCCTGCCCTCCCAGTTGAGGAAGGTGCCGGTCTTCTCGGCGACCGCGGCGACCGGGAGGACGACGTCGGCGCGGTCGGTGACCTCGCTGGGCCGCTGCTCCAGGCTGACCAGGAAGCCGACCGCGTCCAGCGCCTCGCGGGCGCGGGCCGGGTCCGGCAGGTCCGCGACCTCGACGCCGCCGACGACCAGGGCCGCCAGCTCGCCCGCGGCGGCGGCCTCGACGATCTGGCCGGTGTCGCGGCCGAAGCGGTGCGGCAGCTCCGGCAGACCCCACACCGAGGCGACCTCGGCGCGGGCCCGCGGGTCGGTGACCGGACGGCCGCCGGGCAGCAGTCCGGGCAGCGCGCCCGCCTCGACGGCGCCGCGCTCACCGGCCCTGCGCGGAATCCACGCCAGCGCGGCGCCGGTGGCCGTGGCCAGCCGGACCACGGCGGTCAGCCCGCCGGGCACGGCGGCCAGCCGCTCGCCGACCAGGATGACGGCGCCCGCGGCGCGCAGCGCCTCGGCCGCGGCCTGCCCGGTCTCGTCCAGGCCGACACCGCCCGCGAGCGCGTCCAGCCACTCGGGTTCCGTGCCGGGGGCGGCGGGCAGCAGGACGCCGCCCGCCTTCTCCAGGCCGCGGGTGGCGTGCGTGGCCAGGGCGTACGTCTGCTGCTTGCGCTTGCGGTGCGCCTTGCGGAGCCGCAGGAAGACCCCGGGGGCCTCCTCCTCGGCCTCGAGTCCCGCCAGCAGTACGGCCGGTGCCTTCTCCAGCGCCGTGTACGTGATGCCGGTGCCCGACAGGTCGAGGCCGCGCCCGGCGACCGTGGCGGCCAGGAAGTCGGCCTCCTCGGCGGAGTGCGCGCGGGCCCTGAAGTCCACGTCGTTGGTGCCGAGCACGACGCGGGCGAACTTGGCGTACGCGTAAGCGTCCTCGACGGTGACGCGTCCGCCGGGCAGCACCGCGGCGCGGCCGTGCGCCGCGCTGAGCCCGGCCGCGGCGGCGGCCAGCGCCTCGGGCCAGGACGCGGGGACGAGTTCGCCCTCGGCGTTGCGGACCAGGGGGTGGCTCAGCCGGTCGGGGCGCTGCGCGTAGCGGAAGCCGAAGCGGCCCTTGTCGCAGATCCACTCCTCGTTGACCTGCGGGTCGTCGGCCGCCAGCCGCCGCATGACCTTGCCGCGGCGGTGGTCGGTACGGGTCGCGCAGCCGCCCGCGCAGTGCTCGCACACCGACGGCGACGACACGAGGTCGAACGGCCGGGAGCGGAAGCGGTACGCGGCCGAGGTGAGCGCGCCGACCGGGCAGATCTGGATGGTGTTGCCGGAGAAGTACGACTCGAAGGGGTCGCCGACCCCGGTGCCGATCTGCTGGAGCGCGCCGCGTTCCAGCATCTCGATCATCGGGTCGCCCGCCACCTGGTTGCTGAACCGGGTGCAGCGCGCGCACAGCACGCACCGCTCGCGGTCCAGCAGCACCTGGGTGGAGATCGGCACCGGCTTCTCGTACGTCCGCTTCTTGCCCTCGAAGCGCGAGTCGGTGTCGCCGACCTGCATCGCCTGGTTCTGCAAGGGGCATTCGCCGCCCTTGTCGCAGACCGGGCAGTCCAGCGGGTGGTTGATCAGCAGCAGCTCCATCACGCCGCGCTGCGCCTTCTCGGCGACCGGCGACGAGAGCTGCGTCTTGACGACCATCCCGTCGGTACAGGTGATCGTGCAGGACGCGACCGGCTTGCGCTGGCCCTCGACCTCGACGATGCACTGGCGGCAGGCCCCGGCCGGGTCGAGCAGCGGGTGGTCACAGAACCGGGGGATCTCGATGCCGAGCAGTTCCGCGGCCCGGATGACCAGCGTCCCCTTGGGGACGGACACCGCGATGCCGTCGATCTGCACGGAGATGAGATCTTCCGGCGGCACCGCCGCCTGACCCCCTCCGGAGGGTGCGTTGGTAGTGACGGTCACGCGTGGGCCTCCGTACGGGACTTGTCGGCCCAGGCGGTGGAGCGGGCCGGGTCGAAGGGGCAGCCCTTGCGCTCGATGTGCTCCTCGTACTCCGCGCGGAAGTGCTTCAGAGAGGAGAAGATCGGGGCGGCGGCGCCGTCGCCGAGCGCGCAGAAGGACTTGCCGTTGATGTTGTCGGCGATGTCGTTGAGCTTGTCCAGGTCCTCGGGCCGGCCCTTGCCCGCCTCGATGTCACGCAGCAACTGGACGAGCCAGTACGTGCCTTCGCGGCACGGCGTGCACTTTCCGCAGGACTCGTGGGCGTAGAACTCGGTCCAGCGGGTGACGGCCCGCACCACGCAGGTCGTCTCGTCGAAGCACTGGAGCGCCTTGGTGCCGAGCATCGATCCGGCGGCGCCGACGCCCTCGTAGTCCAGCGCGACGTCCAGGTGCTCGTCGGTGAACATCGGGGTCGAGGAGCCGCCGGGCGTCCAGAACTTGAGCCGGTGTCCCGGCCGCATGCCGCCGCCGAGGTCGAGGAGCTGCCGCAGCGTGATGCCGAGCGGCGCCTCGTACTGCCCGGGTTTGGCGACGTGCCCGGAGAGCGAGTACAGCGTGAAGCCGGGGGACTTCTCGCTGCCCATCGCCTTGAACCAGTCCTTGCCGCGCTGCATGATCGCGGGAACCGAGGCGATCGACTCCACGTTGTTCACCACGGTGGGACAGGCGTACAGGCCCTCCACGGCGGGGAAGGGCGGGCGGAGCCTGGGCTGGCCGCGACGGCCCTCCAGGGAGTCCAGCAGCGCCGTCTCCTCACCGCAGATGTACGCGCCCGCGCCGGCGTGGACGGTCAACTCCAGGTCGAATCCGCTGCCTTGGATGTCACGGCCGAGGTAACCGGCCGCGTACGCCTCGCGCACCGCCTCGTGCAGCCTGCGCAGGACGGGGACCGTCTCGCCGCGCAGGTAGATGAAGGCGTGGCTGGAGCGGATCGCGTAACACGCGATGATCATGCCCTCGATGAGGGAGTGCGGGTTCGCGAAGAGCAGCGGGATGTCCTTGCAGGTGCCCGGCTCCGACTCGTCCGCGTTGACCACGAGGTAGTGCGGCTTGCCGTCGCCCTGCGGGATGAACTGCCACTTCATGCCGGTCGGGAAGCCCGCGCCGCCACGGCCGCGCAGCCCCGAGTCCTTCACGTACGCGATCACGTCGTCCGGCGCCATCGCGAGCGCCTTGTCCAGGCCCTGGTAGCCGTCGTGCCTGCGGTAGGTGGCCAGGGTCCAGGACTCCGGCTCGTCCCAGAAGGCCGACAGCACGGGGGCGAGCAGCTTCTCCGCCGAGTCCACGGTCATCACTCGCCCTCCTCCTGCCTGGCGTTGTCGGCCACCGGGTCCGCGGCGTTGGCCGGGTCGGACTCGGCGGTCTTGTTGGGCGCGTCGTGCGAGCTGGCGTGCTGGGCGGGCGACGGGGTGTCCCGCGGCCCGGCCGGTGTGTCACGCGGCGAGTCGGCGCGCTGGGTGACGACCCGCGAGGGGGTCTCGCCCTTGTGCAGCCGCAGACCGGTGAGGGACGCGGGGCCCGCGCCGCCGCTGGCCTCGACCGCGCCGGGGCGCTCGTCGGGGAAACCGGCCAGGATGCGGGCGGTCTCCTTGTACGTGCACAGGGGCGCGCCGCGGGTCGGCCGGACCTCGCGTCCGGCGATCAGGTCGTCCACGAGCTGCTTGGCCGACTCCGGCGTCTGGTTGTCGAAGAACTCCCAGTTGATCATCACGACGGGCGCGAAGTCGCAGGCCGCGTTGCACTCGATGTGCTCCAGCGTGACCTTGCCGTCCTCGGTCGTCTCGTCGTTGCCGACGCCGAGGTGCTGCTTCAGCTCGTCGAAGATCGCGTCGCCGCCCATGACCGCGCACAGCGTGTTGGTGCACACGCCGACCTGGTAGTCGCCGGACGGCTTGCGCCGGTACATCGTGTAGAAGGTCGCCACCGCGGTGACCTCGGCGGTGGTCAGGTCGAGCACCTCGGCGCAGAACCGGATGCCGGTCCTGGTGACGTACCCCTCCTCGGACTGCACGAGGTGCAGCAGCGGCAGCAGGGCGCTGCGCGATCCGGGGTAGCGGGCGATCACTTCCTTGGCGTCGGCCTCCAGCCGGGCGCGCACATCGGCCGGGAAGTCCGGGGCGGGCATCTGCGGGATGCCCAGGGACACTCCCCCGGTGGCACCCATGGCCACGTCTGTCATCGGTCGACGCCTCCCATCACGGGGTCGATGGACGCCACCGCGACGATGACGTCGGCGACCTGGCCGCCCTCGCACATCGCCGCCATGGACTGGAGATTGGTGAAGGACGGGTCGCGGAAGTGCACCCGGAACGGGCGGGTGCCGCCGTCGCTGACCGCGTGCACCCCCAGCTCGCCCTTGGCCGACTCGATCGCCGCGTAGGACTGTCCTGCCGGGACCCGGAAGCCCTCGGTCACCAGCTTGAAGTGGTGGATCAGGGCCTCCATCGAGGTGCCCATGATCTTCTTGATGTGGTCGAGCGAGTTGCCGAGGCCGTCGGGGCCGAGCGCGAGCTGCGCGGGCCAGGCGATCTTCTTGTCCTCGACCATCACCGGGCCCGGCGCGAGCCGGTCGAGCACCTGCTCGACGATCCGCAGGCTCTGGTGCATCTCCTCCAGGCGGACCCGGAACCGGCCGTAGGAGTCGCAGGTGTCGGCGGTCGGCACCTCGAAGTCGTAGTTCTCGTAACCGCAGTACGGGTCGGACTTGCGCAGGTCGTGCGGGAGTCCGGCGGCGCGCAGGATCGGTCCTGTGGCGCCGAGCGCCATGCACCCGGCGAGGTCCAGGTAACCGACGTCCACCATGCGGCCCTTGAAGATCGGGTTGCCGGTGGCGAGCTTGTCGTACTCGGGCAGATTCTTGCGGAACGTCTTCACGAACTCGCGGACGAGGTCGATCGCGCCGGGCGGCAGGTCCTGCGCGAGGCCGCCGACGCGGACGTACGCGTGGTTCATCCGCAGGCCGGTGATCAGCTCGAAGATGTCGAGGATGTACTCGCGGTCGCGGAACCCGTAGATCATGATCGTGGTCGCGCCCAGCTCCATGCCGCCGGTGGCGATGCAGACCAGGTGGGACGCGATCCGGTTGAGCTCCATCATGAGCACGCGGATGTCGGTGGCGCGCTGCGGCACCTGCTCGGTGATGCCGAGCAGCTTCTCGACGGCCAGGCAGTACGCCGTCTCGTTGAACAGCGGCGTCAGGTAGTCCATGCGCGTCACGAAGGTGGACCCCTGGGTCCACGTCCGGAACTCCATGTTCTTCTCGATGCCGGTGTGCAGGTAGCCGATGCCCGACCTGGCCTCGGTGACCGTCTCGCCGTCGATCTCCAGCATCAGCCGGAGCACACCGTGGGTGGACGGGTGCTGCGGGCCCATGTTGACGATGATGCGCTCGTCGTCGGCCTTGCTGACGGTCTCGGCCAGCTCGTCCCAGTCACCGCCGGTGACGGTGAAGACCCGGCCTTCGGTGGTCTCCCGCTCGTCGGCCTGCTGCGGGGCGTGGTGAGTACTCATTAGCTGTACGACCTCCGCTGGTCGGGAGCCGGGATCTGGGCACCCTTGTACTCGACGGGGATGCCGCCGAGCGGGTAGTCCTTGCGCTGCGGGTGGCCGGGCCAGTCGTCCGGCATCATGATCCGGGTGAGCGCCGGGTGGCCGTCGAAGACGATGCCGAAGAAGTCCCACGTCTCGCGCTCGTGCCAGTCGTTGGTCGGGTAGACCGAGACCAGCGACGGGATGTGCGGGTCGGCGTCGGGGGCGCTGACCTCCAGGCGGATCAGCCGCGCGTGGGTGATCGAGCGCAGGTGGTAGACGGCGTGCAGCTCGCGGCCCTCGTCGCCGAGGTAGTGCACGCCGCTGACGCCGAGGCACAGCTCGAAGCGGAGCGCCGGGTCGTCGCGGAGCGTCCTGGCGACGGTGACCAGGTGTTCGCGGGCGATGTGGAAGGTCAGCTCGCCGCGGTCCACGACGGTCTTCTCGATCGCCTCGGCCGGGGGCAGGCCCTGCTCCTCCAACGCGCCTTCCAGCTCGTCGGCGATCTCGTCGAAGACGCCGTCGGCTCCGCCGTAGGGCCTGTTGCTCGCGCCGGGCAGCCGGACGGTACGGACCAGGCCGCCGTAACCGCTGGTGTCGCCGCCGTTGTTGGCACCGAACATGCCCTTGCGGACGCCGATGACCTCACCGGCGTCGGCGCGCTGTCCCGGCAGGTTCTCCGGGGTCTCGGGAGTGTTGCTGGTCACCGCAGCAGGCCCTTCATCTCGATCGTCGGGAGCGCCTTGCGGGCCGCTTCCTCCGCCTCGCGGGCCGCCTCTTCGCGGTTCACGCCGAGCTTGGAGTGCTGGATCTTCTCGTGCAGCTTGAGGATCGCGTCCAGCAGCATCTCGGGGCGCGGCGGGCAGCCGGGCAGGTAGATGTCGACCGGCACGACGTGGTCGACGCCCTGCACGATCGCGTAGTTGTTGAACATCCCGCCGCTGGAGGCGCAGACACCCATCGAGATGACCCACTTGGGGTTCGGCATCTGGTCGTAGACCTGGCGCAGCACCGGGGCCATCTTCTGGCTCACCCGGCCGGCCACGATCATCAGGTCGGCCTGGCGCGGCGAGCCGCGGAAGACCTCCATGCCGAACCTGGCCATGTCGTAGCGCCCGGCGCCCGCGGTCATCATCTCGATGGCGCAGCAGGCCAGGCCGAAGGTGGCCGGGAAGACCGACGCCTTACGTACCCAGCCCGCGGCGGTCTCCACGGTCGTGAGCAGGAATCCGCTCGGCAGTTTCTCTTCGATACCCATGCGTTGGCTCCTGGTCCCCTTCTGTCCCCTGGTCCCCTGGTCCTCTCGGCGTTCCCTAGTCCCACTCCAGGCCGCCGCGCCGCCACACGTACGCGTAGGCGACGAAGACGGTGAGCACGAAGAGGAGCATCTCCACCAGGCCGAACATCCCCAGCCGGTCGAAGGTGACGGCCCAGGGATAGAGGAAGACGATCTCGATGTCGAAGACGATGAAGAGCATCGCCGTCAGGTAGTACTTGATCGGGAAGCGTCCCCCGCCGACCGGCTGCGGGGTGGGCTCGATGCCGCACTCATACGCTTCCAGTTTGGCCCTGTTGTACCGTTTTGGCCCGATGATCGAGGCCATGAAAACGGAGAAGATCGCGAAGCCGGCCGCAAGGCCTCCCAGCACGAGGATGGGCGCGTAGGCATTCACCGTCCCCCGCTCCTTCCTTTTCAGTCGCCAGTGACTGCGTGGGTGTCCCCCCGCCGAGGTGGGCGGAGGAGCCGGCCCTTGCCCATGGTCCGCGTCACCGAAACGACGAAGATCGCTTCTATGTGAGGCAGTTCACAAGCCTGAGCCGCCTGCATCCTATGCCTGCCGGTCTGTGATCTGCGACACGGGGTACGCCAAGACCTTTGTGATCTCCACCACCTGACGAACGATCATGAAGTCGGATGAGCGGTGATCATGGTGCGGAACGGCCGCAAAGGATCACTTCACGTCACAAGCGGAAGCGTTGTCGCTGGTCAGAGCGGTGCGCGCATTATCAAGGCGCGCTCGGCAGAGGCAAATTGGCGCTGGACGACTCCACGTGATAGCGCGCGGCGGTCGAGCGGCGACGGCCCCGGAGCCCGGCATTCACACGTGATTCACCCGCGTGAAAGCGCGCACGAGCGCATAGGTGACCGCTTATCCGAAACCGGGCGAAAGTGCTCGCGCGCCAAGATCACAAACGGGGCATTTGAGCCGTGAGCACGTCAACTGTGTCGCATCCCACCTTTGTTGAACGGAACCAAGCATTCCTGATAGCCAGGACCGCATGTCCCCGAACCAGATACGGACCTCCGCGTCCGACCGGACCTCCGCGTCCGGCTCGCATCCGACCGAATCGCATACCGGCCGCCGACGGCACGCCGCCCCCGGCCGCCCCAACTGGGTACGCAGGGCAGGACTCGTCGGCGGCGTCGTCAGCGCGATCGCTCTCGGCGGCTCCGCCGCCCCGGCCCTGGCCGACAACACCGACTCCACCCCCGCGCACGGCACTCCGGCCCTCACGCCGTCCGATCTCGCGAACGCCGCCGAGGCGGCCGCCCAGGCGTCCACGCTGACCACCGAGGTGACCGCGGCGCAGGCCGCGCAGGCGATCGACCAGGCCGCCATCGCGATGCAGCTCCAGGCCGCCAAGGACGCCTCCGTGGCCGAGGCCGCCAAGGAGGCCGCCGCCACGAAGAAGAGCGCCGACGCCAAGGCCGCCGCGAAGGCGAAGGCCGAGGCCGAGGCGAAGGCCGCCGAGGCCGCCAAGGAGCGCGCCGCCACCCAGGCCGCCTCCCGCTCGGCCGAGCGCACCGCGCTGGCCACACCGACCGCGTCGGCCAACTCGTCCGGTTCTTCTGATTCTTCTGGTTCGTCCGGTTCATCCGACTCCGGTACGACCACCTCGACGGCCAGCCCGTCCGCCACCACGGCGACCGGCAGCGTCGCGAAGCTGATCAGCTTCCTGAAGTCGCAGATCGGCAAGCCGTACGTGTACGGCGCCGCCGGTCCCGACTCGTACGACTGCTCCGGCCTCACCCAGGTCGCCTACGCCACCGTCGGCGTCGACCTGCCGCGCACCTCCCAGGAGCAGTCCAACGTCGGCACCCCCGTCTCGGTCAGCAATGTGCAGGCCGGCGACATCATCTTCTGGGGCGGCCAGGGCAGCGCCTACCACGTCGGCGTCTACATCGGCGACGGCCAGTACCTGGACGCGGCCAACCCCTCGACCCCCGTGGCCATTCACCAGATGGCCGACTACATGCCGGACTGGGCGGTTCGGGTCCTCTGACCCGTTTCCCCCTTTTCGTACGCTTGGCACCATAAGACCGCCGTGACTCCCTCACCGGGACGTCACGGCGGTCCGCTGCCCGTTGTGCGCCGACGCGCGGACGGGGAAGGGTCGGGGGTGTGACCGACGCAGACACCCGCACGCCGGACGGTCGGACGTACCGGCGGGCGGGTCAGGACGCGGAGAGCGTCACGCGCTCGGCGTGATCTTGGTCAGGCCGTTGATCACGCGGTCCATCGCGTCACCGCCGGTCGGGTCGGTGAGGTTGGCGAGCAGCTTGAGGCAGAAGCGCATCAGCATCGGGTGGGTGAGACCGCGCTGCGTGGCGATCTGGAGCACCTTCGGGTTGCCGATGAGCTTCACGAAGGCGCGGCCCAGCGTGTAGTAACCGCCGTAGGTGTCCTGGAGGATGCGCGGGTAGTTCTGAAGGGCCAGCTCGCGCTGGGCGGAGGTGGCACGGGCGTGCGCCTGGGTGATGACGTCGGCGGCGATCTGGCCGGACTCCATCGCGTAGGCGATGCCCTCGCCGTTGAACGGGTTGACCAGGCCGCCCGCGTCGCCCACCAGGACCAGGCCCTTGGTGTAGTGCGGCTTGCGGTTGAAGGCCATCGGGAGCGCGGCGCCGCGGATCGGCTGCGTCATGTTGTCCGGGGTGTAGCCCCACTCCTCCGGCATCGAGGCGCACCACGCCTTGAGCACCTCGCGCCAGTCCAGCTCGCGGTACGCGGAGGAGGAGTTGAGGATGCCGAGACCGACGTTCGACGTGCCGTCACCGAGGCCGAACACCCAGCCGTAACCGGGCAGTTGCCGGTCCTGCGGCCCGCGCCGGTCCCACAGTTCGAGCCACGACTCCAGGTAGTCGTCCTCGTGCCGCGGCGAGGTGAAGTACGTGCGGACCGCGACGCCCATCGGCCGGTCCTCGCGGCGGTGCAGGCCCATCGCCAGGGACAGCCGGGTGGAGTTGCCGTCGGCGGCGACCACCAGCGGCGCGTGGAAGGTCACCGGCCGCTTCTCCTCGCCGAGTTTGGCCTCGACGCCGGTGATCCGCCCGGTGCGCGCGTCGGTGATCGGGGCGCCGACGTTGCACCGCTCGTACAGCGTCGCGCCCGCCTTCACCGCCTGCTGGGCGAGGATGTCGTCGAAGTCGTCGCGCTTGCGGACCAGTCCGTAGTTCGGGTACGCGGCCAGCTCGGGCCAGTCCATCTGGAGGCGCACGCCGCCGCTGATGATGCGCAGGCCCTTGTTGCGCAGCCAGCCCGCCTCCTGCGAGATGTCGATTCCCATCGACACGAGCTGCTTGGTGGCGCGCGGGGTCAGGCCGTCGCCGCACACCTTCTCGCGCGGGAACGCGGTCTTCTCCAGCAGCAGGACGTTCAGTCCCGACTTGGCCAGGTAGTACGCGGTCGTCGAACCGGCGGGCCCGGCGCCGACGACGATCACATCGGCGCTGCGCTCGGACAGGGCGGTGTCGGTCACGGTGGGCTCTCCCGTTTCGGCGAGTGTCGGTGTCGGCGACGGTCGTTATCGGCCGGGCGCTGCTCGGCCGAGAGCTGCCCGGCCGGTACCGAGTCTATGAGGCCCGGCGACGGGACACAGCGGGGCCCGCCTGAACCGCGGTTCGCGGCGGCGCGGCGCGTTGACGCGAGCGCGCGGTCCTACGCGGAGGGAGCCGTGGACGGAGCCGTCGCCCGGTGCAGGGCGACGATGCCCCCGGTGAGATTGCGCCAGGCCACCGCGTTCCAACCGGCCTCCTGGAGCCGGGTGGCGAGCCCCTTCTGGTCGGGCCAGGCGCGGATGGACTCGGCGAGGTAGACGTACGCGTCGGGATTGCTGCTGACGGCCGTCGCGACCGGCGGCAGCGCCCGCATCAGGTACTCGGTGTAGACGGTCCTGAACGGCCGGTACGTGGGGTGGCTGAACTCACAGATGACCAGCCGTCCCCCGGGCTTGGCCACCCGCCGCATCTCGCGCAGCGCGGCGGCGGTGTCGTGGACATTGCGCAGCGCGAAGGAGATGGTGACCGCGTCGAAGACGCCGTCCGCGAACGGCAGCCGGGTCGCGTCCCCCGCCGTCAGCGCCAGCTCCGGGTGCCGCTTCTTGCCCTCGCGCAGCATCCCGATCGAGAAGTCGCACGGCACGACGTCGGCTCCCGCGGCGGCGAAGCGCAGCGAGGACGTGCCCGTCCCCGCCC
This sequence comes from Streptomyces sp. NPDC088910, assembly GCF_044749865.1. NCBI lineage: Bacteria > Bacillati > Actinomycetota > Actinomycetes > Kitasatosporales > Streptomycetaceae > Streptomyces > Streptomyces sp. NPDC088910. Next base: position 98,411 of record NZ_JBIVIV010000007.1, on the reverse strand, counting down.
CCAGGTCCAGCACCCGCTCGCCCGGCCCCACCTCCAGGGCCTGCGCGACGGCCTTCCGCCACAGCCGCGTCTGGCCGAGCGACAGCACGTCGTTCGTCACGTCGTACTTGGCCGCCACGTCATCGAACATGGCGGCGACTTCGTGCGGTTGCTTGTCCAGCGATGCTCGCGTCACGCCCCCACCCTATTCGCATCGCGCGCCGCCAAGGCCGCTGCCCCGTCGGGGGACCTACGCGCGGCGGTGGACGAGGCGGCCGGCCAGGACGGTGGCGACGCAGGAGCCGTCGGTGGCGAGGACGGCGAGGTCGGCCCGGCCGCCGGGGGCGAGGCCGGGCGAGGTGGTGCCGGGCCAGAGCCGGAGCAGGCCGGTGTGGTCGACGGCGGAGCGGACGGCGGCGTCGGTGAGGTCGTCCACCACCCCGGTCACCCCCCGGGAGAGGAGCTCGTGGATGCCGCGCCGCACCGACTCGGCACGGTCGTGCGGCCGGTCGGGGTCCTGCGGGTCCTCGTGGTAGGTCTCTTCGAGGAAGACGCGCACGCCGTCGGCGACGAGTCCGGGGCCGATGGTGCCGCGCCAGCGCCGTACCCGGGCGTCCGGGTGCGCGGCGGCGACCTCGTCCATCGGCCCGACCGCGACGACCCGGCCGCCGTCGACGAGGACGGCGCCGTCCGGGACGGCCTCGCCGCCCGCGGTGAGCCGGAGCAGCGGGGCGACGTGAAGGGTCAGCATGGGTCCATGATCCAGCACGCCGGGCCTCCGGGGGCAGGCCGCCCCCGGTCGCCTCAGCGCGAGGCGTCCAGCAGCTTCAGCTCCGGGTGCGCCGTACCGCCCTCGATCGCCGTGGACGACAGGTGCGAGACGACGTGGTCGTTGACCGGGTCGTTCGCCGGGTCGTCGTGGATGACCAGGTGCTCGTACGTGGTGGCGCGCTGCGCCGGGACGCGGCCCGCGGACCGGATGAGGTGGATCAGCTCCATCCGGTTGGAGCGGTGCTTGGCGCCGGCCGACGACACCACGTTCTCCTCCAGCATCACCGAGCCGAGGTCGTCGGCGCCGTAGTGCAGCGAGAGCTGGCCGACCTCCTTGCCGGTGGTGAGCCAGGACCCCTGGATGTGCGCCACGTTGTCGAGGAAGAGCCGCGCGATGGCGATCATCCGCAGGTACTCGAAGAGGGTCGCCTGCGTCTGCCCCTTCAGGTGGTTGTTCTCCGGCTGGTAGGTGTACGGGATGAAGGCCCGGAAGCCGCCGGTACGGTCCTGCACGTCGCGGATCATCCGCAGGTGCTCGATCCGCTCGGCGTTGGTCTCACCGGTGCCCATCAGCATGGTGGAGGTGGACTCGACGCCCAGGTTGTGGGCGGTCTCCATGATCTCCAGCCAGCGCTCGCCGGACTCCTTCAGCGGCGCGATGGCCTTGCGCGGCCGGGCGGGCAGCAGCTCGGCCCCGGCGCCCGCGAAGGAGTCCAGGCCCGCCGCGTGGATCCGGCGGATCGCCTCCTCGGCGCTGACCCCGGAGATCCTCGCCATGTGCTCGACCTCGGACGCGCCGAGGGAGTGGATGACGAGCTGCGGGTACGCGGCCTTGATCGCGGAGAAGTGCTCCTCGTAGTACTCGACCCCGTAGTCCGGGTGGTGGCCGCCCTGGAACATGATCTGGGTGCCGCCCAGCTCCACGGTCTCCGCGCAGCGCCGCAGGATGTCGTCGAGCCCGCGCGACCAGCCCTTGTCGGTGTCCTTGGGGGCCGCGTAGAAGGCGCAGAACTTGCACGCCGTCACGCAGACGTTCGTGTAGTTGATGTTCCGCTCGATGATGTACGTCGCGATGTGCTCGGTGCCCGCGTACCGGCGGCGGCGTACGGCGTCGGCGGCCGAGCCCAGCGCGTGCAGGGGCGCCGAGCGGTAGAGGTCCAGCGCCTCCTCCGGCGTGATCCGGCCACCGGCGGCGGCACGGTCGAGGACGGCTGCGGTATCGCTCACCGGGAGGTCCTTTCGGAGGAGTGCGGACGTGGAGTGCGGACGGACCAGCCCAGCGTACGCCAGCGTCCCGGACGACCCACGGCCCCCACGGACGGGTGTGCCGGACGTACGGGGGTGCCGGACGCGCGGGGCTGCCGAACGTACGGGTGCGCCGGACGCGCGTGTGGGCCGGACGCGCGTGTGGGCCGGACGCGCGTGTGGGCCGGACGCGCGTGTGCGCCGCGGCGGATCATGTCGCCGCGGCGCACACGCCGGGTCTCGCGGGTCATGCCGGACGGTCGGGGGGACCGTCAGCCGTTCAGACCCTTGGCGAGCTGCTCGTCCGCCTGCTGGAACGCGTCGGCCGCGCTCTCCAGGAACTTGCCCATGCCGTCCAGACCCTCGATGGTCTTGGTGGCACCGGTGTTGAACTCGCTGTAGGACTGGTCGAACTGCTTCGAGGAACGGTCCGTGACGTAGCCGCCGTTGACGAGATCCTGAACGAACTTGTGCAGCGTGTTCAGCTTCTCGGTGATCTCGTGCTGACCGGTGCGCAGCTTGGTGGCCGCATCCCGCATGTCCTGGTACGTAACGTTGACATTAGCCATAGCGGCTTACCTCTCGTCGAACGTGCCGCAGGGCCGACCCCCGTGGCTCCTGATCGCAGATTTGTCTGATGGTCTGCTGATGCCTCAACTTACAGGGGAGGACGTGAGGGGTGCAGCCCCTGGTTCCCGGTACCGAAACGTCGACGTGACGGCGTCGAAGATGTCGAAGAACGAGTCCGCCAGGTCGAGTACGGCGCTGCTGCCCGCCACGAGCGCGACCTTGTCGGAGTGCCCCGGCAGCGGGATGAACGTCTGCATCAGCACGGTCCGCACCGTCCGCGAGTCGCCCGGCACGGTGACGTCCTCGATGCCGTACGTCCGCGCCGCCAGGCCCGTCTCCGGGATGTCGACGGTGGTCACCTTGCGCCACGGGTCGCCGTCCTTGGCCGCCTCCCGCGCGCGCAGCCCGGCCACGATCGACGCCGGGTCCGCCGCCAGCAGTTCACCCTCCGGCGTCCGCGCGCCGATCAGCGAGACCGTCACCGACGCGGTGAGCGGCAGCGCGCCGAAGTTCTGCGCCATGCAGCCGACGTACACCGCGCCGCTCTCGTACGCGTCCCGCGCCGCCTTGCGCAGGAACCGCGCCAGCACGTCGCGGTGTTCGGCCAGCGCCGGATTCTCCTTGACGCGCTGCGCGATGGTGCGGCGCACGCTCTCGTCGCGGGTCGCCGGGTGCAGGTCGAACTCCCACCACGTCATGGGCACCGTGAGGGAGAAGCCCTCCCGCTCGACGGGCATCACCCGTACGGGCCGCGGCTGTTCGCTGTCGTCGGCGTCCGCGCCGGGGGTCGTCACTTGCCGTCTCCCTTGGCGGACTTGGCGAGTTGGTCCGCGAGGTCCTTGTCCGCCTTCTTGATCTCGCGCACCGCGGTGTCGGCCATCTTCGACAGCCCCTCCAACTGGCTGTCGATCTCCTTGCGGCCGTCCTTCCAATTGTGCTCGAAGCTGTCGAGCGCCCCCGACACCTTGTCCGAGCCCAGCTTGGCCTCGTACGAGTTGAAGAGTTTCCGCGTCCCGTTCATGGTCGTCCGCACGGAGTCCAACGTCCGCGCGAAGTCCTCAAGTCCGGTCAGATCGACCGCGAGCCGATCCGGAGCCCCACCCATCCGATCCCCCTCCCCACGTCAGGTCGTCCGCTCCAACAATCCCACTGTTCCGCCGCCGGGCGGCGCGGCCGTGACCCGCAGCAGGTCGTCCTCGGCGTCGAGGACGAAGCCCGCCGACGTCAGCACGGCCGCGAGCGCCGGGCTCATGGCCTGCTCGATCTCTCCGAAGCGCTGCATCGTGCCCGCGGCCTCGTCCCGCGCCGCGACCGCCCGGTCCGCGGCCACGGCGAGGCTGGGGTGCGGGCGCCAGGACACGACGACGCCGGGGTCGTCGTCGTCCAGCGCGTCGATCTCCACCTGCGCCCCCCGCGCCACCAGCCGGTGCCCCCCGGCCGCGACCGGCAGCCCGGCCAGCTCCAACTCGTCCCGCACCTGCGCGGCGAGCCGCCGCATGGCCGCCATCGTCTGGTCACTGGGACCGGTCATCGCGATGTCCTCGCTCTCCTGGTCAGAACGGCAGGGAGGTCCAGCCGTGGTTGCGGGCCTCGGTGTTGATCAGCCCCCGGAGCATGTCGCGGGCGGCCCCGGCCAAAGCGTGGTCCTCAGCATAAGGAACCGTGTACGTGATCTTCGCGAGGTCGCTGAGGCCGCCCTTGAGCGCGGGCAGGCAGATCTTCGAACACGGGTACCGCTCGGTGTACAGGTGCGTGATCTTGTCCATGCTGATGCCCTTGGCCTTGAGCTGGTTGATGATGTCGATCTCGGCGTGCAGCTTCTTGCCCTTGCTGAATCCGATGACGATCTCGTCAAGACCCTCCACACGGGCCGCGGCCACATTGCGTCCCGCGGGGAAGAACTGCACGCCGTTCTTGAACCGTGCCTCGAAGGCCGCCTTCGCGAGATCGGTGGAGGCGTAGGCGATCTCGGAGATGCACGGGCCCAGGCCCAGCGGGTCGGACCAGAGCGTCGGGTTGTGGACGTAGGCGTAGTTGTTGGGCGCCGGGGCCAGGCCCAGCGGGTCGGGGCTGAGGTACCGCGCGGACTCGGGGTCGTAGTAGCGGTAGTGGTTGTAGTGGAGCCCGGTCTCCGGGTCGGCGTACTGACCGGGGAAACGTAACGGGCAGTACGCGCCCTCGTCCGGCGGGGCCAGCGGCGCTCCCCAGACCGTCGCCCGGCCCTGCCGGTGCACCCGCCCGTCGTCGCCGATCAGTTCGGTGGGGGTGCCGATCAGATCGGTGACGATCGCGTAGAACCGCCGGTCGATCTCCTCGTCGGGAGCGTCCCGCAGCGCGCTGCGTTCGGTCTGCGCGACCGGGGCGTCGCCGTCCGGCGTCCAGTCCCACGTCGTGGTGGTGACCGTGTCGCCCGCCGTCGTGCGCTCCTCGACCAACTCCGTCTCGTACCAGGTGAAGTCGGTGCGCTCCCGCACCCGCCCGTCCGGGCCCAGCCGTTCCTTGGCGATCCGGCGGCCGAGTGCGTCGTACCGGTAGCGCCAGACCGAACCGTCCGGCGTCGTGACCCCGGTGAGGCGGTCCTCGGCGTCCCAGGTGTACGTCCACCGCTTGCTGCCGCCGGACAGCAGGGCGCGGGTGCGGCCGGCCAACCGGCCCTGAGCGTCGTAGGTGTACCGGGTACGGCCGAGGCGGCGCGGCAGCATGCCCGTGTACTCGCCGGCGTCCTCCGTCCGCTCCCCGCCCGCCTGTTCGCCGGATTCCGACGGCCCGCCGGACGTGAGGTTGCCCGCGCCGTCGTAGGTGTACCGCTGCGACCAGCCGTCGCCGTCCACCGCGACGATGCGACCCGCAGCGTCGGTGGTCAGCCTGCGTTCCGCCGACGCCTCGCCGATCGTCGCGAGGTAGCCGTCGGAGCCGAATCCGTAGGCACGGCGGTGCGCGAGGGCGCCGGAAGGGTCCTCGGGGCCGAGCACGGTCTGTGCGACCAGACGTCCCGCGCCGTCCCACTCCTGCGTCAGGAACGGGCGGTCCCCGGTGCGGCGTTCGGTCTCCCGCCCGGCCCTGTCGTAGCCGAACGACACGGTTCCGGCCGCACCGTGCAGCACGACGGGGCTGTTCGACCGGTCGTACTCCCAGCGGGACCGCGCCCCGGACGGCGTGACGCGCCCCACCCGGCGGCCGAGCGCGTCGTACTCGACGGCGACCGTACGGCCGTTCCCCGTCTCGGCCACCACGCGTCCGGCCGCGTCCCGCGCCAGGACCAGGTCGCTGTCCTCGTTGACGGCCCGCACCGTACGGCCCACGGCGTCGAAGGCGTACGTGGACACGGACGTCCCGGCGCGCACCTCGACCGCCTGGCCCATGGCGTCCCGCTCGTAACGGGTGCGCTCACCCGCGCCGTTGACCCGCTCGACCAGCCGACCGGCCGCGTCGTGGACGTATCCGATGGTCCGCCCGTCGAAGTCCGTCTCCCGGATCACCCGGCCCACCGGGTCGCGCTCGTAGGTCCAGGTCAGCCCGAGCGGATTGGTCACCGAGGTCAGCTGCCGCTCGGTGTCGTAGGCATACGTGTATCCGGCGCCGTCCGTGCCCGTGCGCCCGGTGGCGGAGTCCATCCCGGAGATCTCGTAGCGCGTGACCCGCCCGTCGGGGCCGCGGTGCTCGACCGTGTTCCCCTCGCCGTCGTACGCCCACTGGTCGGTGGAGCCGTCGGGCAGCACCCGTCGGCTGAGCAGCCCCTCCACCGTCCAGGCCAGTTCGGTGACCTCCCCCGCGGGGGAGGTCACGGCCCGGATTCGCCCGAAGGGGTCGCGGTCCAGCCGCACCACGGCCCCCACCGCGTCGATGAGGGCCACCGGGATGCCCGCCGCGTCGTTCTCGATGCGCTGCTGCTCGACGCCGAGCGCGTCCGTGACCGACGCCAGGGCGCCACGGCCGTCCCGTTCGAACACCGTCGTGGCACCGGTCGGATCGGTGACGGTCCGCTGGTTGCCCCGCTCGTCGTACGTGTACCGCCACCGTCCGCCGTCCGGCTGAGTCACGGCGACGGGCAGCCTGACGCCCTCGTACTCGACCGTGGCGACTGTGCCGTTGGGGTGGGTGATGTGGGTGGGGTTGCCGTGGGTGTCGTAGGTGTAGGTGGTGGTGTGCCCGAGGGGGTCGGTGTGGGTGAGGAGGTTGTCGTGGGGGTCCCAGGTGCGGTGGGTGGTGTGGTGGAGGGGGTCGGTTTCGCGGAGGAGCTGGTAGCGGTCGTTGAATTCGTAGGTGGTGGTGTGGCCGAGTGAGTTGACGGCGTGGGTGGTGTGGGTGTGGGGGTCGTAGCGGTAGGTGTAGGCGAGGATGTCGTCGGTGCCGGTGGTGCGGACGCAGCGGCCCTGGCCGTCGTAGGTGTAGCCGTACCAGGTGGTGTTGCGGTCCTGCCAGCCGGTGATGCGGCCTTCGGGGTCGTAGGTGAAGGTCAGGGGGAGGCCGGAGGAGTTGGTGACGGCGGTGAGGTGGCCGCCGGTGTAGGCGTACCGGGTCAGGGCGGGCCGGTGGTCGGCGGATATCAGGTGCAGGGCGGTGACGCGGCCGTCGGCGGTGGTGACGCCGATCTGGTATCCGGCGTCGTGGGTCATCCGGGCGGGGGCGCCGGCCGGGTCGTAGGTGACGGTGACGCGGTTGTCGTTGCGGTCGGTGAGGGTGTGCAGGGGCAGGTCGGCGGGGCTGCGGCCGGGCAGCGGGCGGAAGTGCAGGGCCTGGCCGGTCTCGGGCTGGGCGACGGTCATGGTGCCGCCGGGGGTGCCGTCCCAGGTCAGGGGCCAGCGCGGGCCGGTGACGGGCATGACCGGACGGCCCGGCCCGGGTATGGGGTAGTCCAGGGTCATGCCGTCGGCGGTGGTGAACCGCACGCCCTGGTCGTCCAGGACCAGCCGCTGGTCCAGCGTGGAGGCCCAGGTCGGCCCGAACCACCGGCCGCCGCGGAAGTTCGTGCGGTGGGTGCGCTCGATGACCAGCGGGAGGACACCGGGCAGTTCGGCGTCGGTGGCGGACATCACCATCTCACCGGTCGCCATGTCGATGGGGTCACCGCACGTGAACAGCTTCTTCAGCATCCGGCTGGTCTCACCGAGACTCGCGGCGCCCTTGCGGACGCTGTTGGCGATGTTCTCCAGCGCCCGACCCGACTTCAGCAGCGCGGGGAGTTCGCGGGCCATCTTCAGCAGGCCGCCGGCGGTGGTGAGGCCCTTGAACATGGGGATGCAGTCCAGGGCCGCGAACAGGACGTCCCAGAGGCTGGCTTTGCCTTGTAGGTATTTCATGACGGTGTCGGCCAGGACCAGGACGGCGGCGGCCAGGACCAGCCAGGCCAGGGGGCCGCCGATGATCAGGACGACGATGCCCAGGACCGCGACGATGACCTTGCAGACCGCGATGATGTCGTCCCAGTGGTCCGCGACCCAGTCGACCGCCTTCTCCCACCAGTGCTTGTTCCTGATCCCCGCATCCGACGCCTCATGCAGCGCGTGCTGGGCCGTCGAGGCCGCGTCGTCCCTGAGCTGGGCCGCGTCGGCCGCGAGCTGCTTGGCCGCGTCCAGCTTCGCCTGCGCATTGTGGACGGCGGTGGAGGCGGTGGTGTGGGCGCTGTTAGCGTCCGTGGCATTACGGGCCGCCGCACGCACCTCCTCCGCCGACGGCGGCGGCACGTCCGGCTTCGGGTCCTCCTGATACTGCCTGGACTTGTCCTGGGCGCGCTTCACCCACGCATCAGCGTTCGTGAGCTGCGACTTGGCGGTGTCCAGCTCCTGCCGCGCCGTGCGCCCCTGCGCCAGCGCCCGGTCCGCGTCACCCTGCGCGGTCTCCAGCTTCGGCCAGTAGTCGTCCAGAGCCCCCGACGCCAGACGGTAGGACCGCTCCAGCTTGTCCAGCTCACCGGGAAGATCCCCGAACTGCTGCCGGTACGCGTCCCCCGACAGCCCCGCCCACTCCTGGACGACGGTGTCACCGCTCAGACCCCGCACCGACCGCAGCGCCGAGGCGACATCATCGGCGAAATCCCCCAGCTTCCGCGCGAGTTCCTTCACCTCGAACGGATCACCCGGCACCGGATCCCGGTCCAGATCCAGCACATCCCAATCCGTCGGACGAGCCATCGCCAGACACCCCCGCCCCCGTACGACAACCTCGACTCAACGCATCATGCCCACTGGGACGGTGCGCGCAAGGGGGCCGGTTCCCGGGGGCCCGGGGAGCGGGGTCAGATGAGGTCGACCTTGGCGCTGGGCGGGAAGCCGACGCGGCGGGCGAATTCGGCGATGCCGGTGAGCTGGTCGCGGCCGAGGGAGAAGTCGAGGGTGGTGAAGTAGCGGCGGAGCAGGTCCTGGTCGAAGGACTCCCAGCGGGCGGCCTGTTCCGCGACCTTCTCGACCTCTTCGAGTGAGAGGTCGCGGGAGGCGAGGAAGGCGCGGTGGACGTCGCGGACGGTGTCGGGGCGGGCGGTGAAGTAGTCGCGGCGGGCGGCCCAGATGGCGAAGACGAAGGGCAGTCCCGTCCAGTCCTTCCACATCTGGCCGAGGTCGTGGACCTCGAGGCCGAGGCGGGGCGCGTCGTGGAGGGAGGCGCGCAGGGCGGCGTCGCCGATGAGGACGGCGGCCTGGGCCTCCTGCATCATCAGCGAGAGGTCAGGCGGGCAGCGGTAGTAGTCGGGCGTGACGCCGTACCGCTCGGTGAGCAGGAGTTCGGCGAGGCGGACCGAGGTGCGGCTGGTGGAGCCGAGGGCGACGCGCTGGCCGTCGAGGCGGTCGAGCGGGAGCTGGCTGACGATCACGCAGGACATGACGGGGCCGTCGCAGCCGACCGCGATGTCCGGGAGGGCGACGAGCTGGTCGGCGTGCTTCAGGTACTCCATGAGAGTGACCGGGCCGATGTCGAGGTCGCCCTCGACGAGCTGGGCGCTCAGCTTCTCCGGGGTGTCCTTGGTCAGCTCCAGGTCGAGCAGCGCGCCCGTTCTGGCCAGGCCCCAGTAGAGGGGGACGCAGTTGAGGAACTGGATGTGGCCGACCCGGGGGCGGGTCCGGCCGCTTTCGGCGTCACGCTCAGAAGTGTCCACCTGTCGGACGCTACTCCTGGGTCGGGGCCGTACCGCGCCGGGGGGCTTCGGGGTGTCCTCGCGGTGACGGTCGCGGGACGCCCGCGCCGACCGCCCCGAGACGGTCGGCGAACCGTCCCGCGCCGAGCGCCGCGAGACGGTCGGCGAACCGCCGTGGGACCGCCGTACGGGCCGCCCTCGGCCCTCCCCCGGCACCCCCTCCGCGACCCCTTCCACGGGCTCGAAAAGACCGATCTTGAGACCCTTCCCCGGCCTCGACCCTGCGTGCTACGCTCATCGCAAGTTGCAGTTTGGTTTCCCTTGCAGTACAGAGCCTGCGGAGCATGTAACCCGCAGGCTTTTGTAGTTTTCAGACTTCGCAGTTGCAGGTTCTGGAGCAGGGCAACCCTTTGGGCCCAAGGAGGGCTTTATGGCTACCGGAACCGTGAAGTGGTTCAACGCTGAAAAGGGCTTCGGCTTCATCGCCCAGGACGGCGGCGGCCCGGATGTCTTCGTTCACTACTCCGCGATCAACGCCTCCGGCTTCCGCTCCCTCGAGGAGAACCAGCCGGTGACTTTCGACGTCACGCAGGGCCCGAAGGGTCCTCAGGCGGAGAACGTCACCCCCAGCTAGTCCTTGGACTAGCTCAAGGGTAGAGATCACATCGCCCGAACCTGCAGTACCAAGGGGCCCCGCACGTCCGTGCGGGGCCCCTGCCTTTTACGGGTCAGCGAGGCCGCTTCCGGTACAGCTCCTCGATCTCCTCCGCGAAGTCCCGCGCCACCTTTGAACGCTTCAACTTCATCGACGGCGTGAGATGTCCGCCCTCTTCGGTGAATTCCACCGGAAGCACCCGGAATTTCCGGATCGACTCGGCTTGTGACACCGAGGAGTTCGCGTCGTCCACCGCCTTCTGGAGTTCCGCCAGCAGCTCCGGATCGTCGACGAGCTGGGCGGGCCGCAGCCCCTCCTTGTGGTGCATCCGCTGCCAGTGCCCGAGGCCGTCCGCCTCCAGGGTCAGCAGCGCCGCCACGAAGGACCGGTTGTCGCCGACGACCATGCACTGGCCGACCAGCGGATGCGCCCGCAGCCGGTCCTCCAGCGGCGCCGGGGCGACGTTCTTGCCGCCCGCCGTGATGAGGATCTCCTTCTTCCGGCCGGTGATCGTCAGATAACCGGCCTCGTCCAGCGCCCCGATGTCCCCGGTCGGGAACCAGCCGCCCCCGGAGTCCTGTCCGGGAGGTGCCACGGCCGCCCCCGGTACGCCGCCGGGCGCGTTCCAGTACCCGGCGAAGATCTGGCCGCCGCGCAGCAGCACCTCGCCGTCCGGCGCGATCCGTACCGCCGTGCCGGGCAGCGGCCAGCCGACCGTGCCGAGCCGGGGGCGCAACGGCGGGGTCACGGTGGCCGCCGCGGTCGTCTCCGTCAGGCCGTACCCCTCGAAGACCATCACGCCCGCGCCCGCGTAGAAGGCGGCGAGCCGCTTGCCCAGCGGTGATCCGCCGCAGATCGCGTACCGCACCTTGCCGCCGAGCGCGGCGCGTATCCGCCGGTAGACCAGCGGGTCGTACAGCGCGTGCGCCAGCCGCAGTCCGAGCGAGGGGCCGCCGCCCGCACCGGCCTGCTGGGCGACGACGGCCTCGCCGTACCGCTGCGCGATCCCGGCGGCCCGGTCGAAGGACGCCGCCCGGCCGATCTTCTCCGCGGTGGCGCGGCCGGTGTTGTAGACCTTCTCCAGGACGTACGGGATCGCCAGCAGGAACGTCGGACGGAACCCGGCCAGGTCGGCGAGCAGGTCCTCGGTCGCGATGCTCGGCGCGTGCCCGAGGCGTACCCGGGCGCGCAGGCAGCCGATCGCGACCATCCGCCCGAAGACGTGCGAGAGCGGCAGGAACAGCAGCGTCGAGGCGGGCTCCTCGCTCACCGAGGTGAACACCGGGTGCAGCAGCTCGATCGCGTTGTCGACCTCGGCGAAGAAGTTGCCGTGCGTCAGGACGCAGCCCTTCGGGCGGCCGGTGGTGCCCGAGGTGTAGATCAGCGTCGCCACCGACCCGGGCGTCAGAGTCGCCCGCCGCCCCTCCACCAGCGCGTCCGGCAGCGTCCGGCCCTCCGCCGTGAGCTGCGCCAGGCCGCCCGCGTCGAGCTGCCACAGATGCAGCAGGTCCGGCAGCCCGCGCCGCTCCCCGCTCACCAGGCGGCTCTGCTCCACGTTCTCCACGACGCACGCCGCCGCGCCCGAGTCCGCCAGAATCCACGCCGTCTGGGACGCGGACGACGTCGGGTAGATCGGCACCGTGATCAGGCCCGCCGCCCAGGCCGCGAAGTCCGTCAGCGTCCACTCGTACGTCGTCCGCGCCATGATCGCCAGCCGGTCGCCCGGCTTCAGCCCCGCCGCGATCAGGCCCTTCGCGACGGCCACCACCTGGTCCCTGAACTCCCGTGCCGTGACATCGTGCCACTGGGCCCGGACGTCCTTCCTGCTCAGCACGGGGTCGTTCGGGGCCTCCGCCGCGTTCGTGAACGGGATGTCGGCCAGGCTTCCCTTCTGCGGCGGCGGTACGAGGGGCGGGACCCCGGCCTGGACGACTCGGTCGCCGTCCTTGAGGGTTTCGGGTTCCCCGCTGGTACGTGTCGGCATGCTGCGGCTCCAGACGTGGTGAGGGTTTCCCCCTGCCGGGGGGGTGAGCAAGGCGCTGTGCCGGCGGAACCGTCTTTCGTCAGCGGACCGCGGGTCAGGGCCGCTCCAGGACGGCCGTCACGCCCTGGCCGCCGGCGGCGCAGACGGAGATGAGGCCGCGGCCCGTCCCCCCGCGCTCCGCGAGGAGCCCGGCGAGGGTGGCGACGATCCGGGCGCCGGTGGCGGCGAAGGGGTGCCCGGTGGCGAGGGAGGACCCGGCGACGTTGAGGCGGGCGCGGTCGACCGCGCCGAGGGGGCCGTCGAGTCCGAGCCGCTCCGCGCAGTAGTCCTTGTCCTCCCAGGCGGCGAGCGTGGCGAGGACCTGGGAGGCGAACGCCTCGTGGATCTCGTAGAAGTCGAAGTCGGCGAGGCCGAGCCCGGCGCGGGCGAGCATGCGGGGCACGGCGTAGGCGGGGGCCATCAGCAGCCCCTCCTCGCCGCCGACGTAATCGACGGCCGCGGTCTCGTACGCGGTGAGGTAGGCGAGCGGTTCGAGCCCGCGCTCGCGCGCCCACTCCTCGGTGGCGAGCAGGACGACGGCCGCGCCGTCGGTGAGGGGCGTGGAGTTGCCCGCGGTCATGGTGCCGTCCGGGCCGCCGTACACCGGGCGGAGCCTGGCCAGTTTCTCGACGGTGGAGTCGGGCCTGAGGTTCTGGTCGCGGTCCAGGCCGCGGTACGGGGTGACGTACGGGTCGAGGAAGCCGCGGTCGTACGCGGCGGCGAGGTTGCGGTGGCTGGCGGCGGCCAGTTCGTCCTGCGCCTGGCGGGTGATGCCCCAGCGCTCGGCGGTGAGCGCGGCGTGGTCGCCCATGGACAGGCCCGTGCGGGGTTCGGCGTTGCGCGGGACGTCGGGCGCGAGGTGCCGGGGCCGTACGGCGGTCAGCGCGCGGGCCCTGGCGCCGGCGGACTTGGCGCGGCGGGCGGCGAGCAGGATGCGGCGCAGGTCGTCGTTGACGCCGAGCGGCGCGTCGCTGGTGGTGTCGGCGCCGCCCGCGATGCCGGAGTCGACGACGCCGAGGGCGATCTTGGCCGCGACCGCGAAGACGGCCTGGAGGCCGGTGCCGCACGCCTGCTGGATGTCGTACGCGGGGGTCGTCGGGTCGAGGACGCTGCCGAGCACGGTCTCGCGCGCGAGGTTGAAGTCGCGGCTGTGCTTGAGGACGGCGCCCGCGGCGAACTCGCCGACGCGCTGGCCGCGCAGGCCGGTGCGGTCGGCGAGGCCGTCGAGGGCGGCCGTGAGCATGTCCTGGTTGGAGGCGGTGGCGTACGGGCCGTCTGAGCGCGCGAAGGGGACGCGGTTGCCCGCGACGACGGCGACACGGCGGAGGGTCTGCATGCGATCTCCCAGGGCTCCCCGAGGGCGGCTCGGGGCTCTTTTGCCGAAGCCCCGGGCTCCTTGCCGGAACCCAGGGCTCTGTGCTGGACCTCAGAACTCTTTGCTGGAACGGTGACTCACCAGTAGCCTTACCGCCGGTAAACTTACTCCAGAGTAAGGAGAAGGCCAATGGCCGATCGCTACCTTCGTCTGACCGGCACGGCCCCCGGCCGCTTCCTCACCCGCCGCCTCGGCCTGCCCCAGCCGACCCCGCTGCTGCGCTGGTCCGCCGAGCACCCCCGACTCGACGGTCCCGTGCTGCGGTTGACGGCGGGCGAGGCCGTACCCGCTCCGGCTCCCGCGTCCGCCGCTCCGTACGCCGCCGTCGTCCTCGACGCCACCGGGATCGCCGAACCGGCCGGGCTCGGCGCCGTGCACGCCGCCCTGCACCCGCTCGTACGGTCGCTCGCCGCCTGCGGTCGGATCGTCGTACTCGGCGCGCGTATCGACCCCGCCGACCCGCACCAGGCCGCCGCCCAGCAGGCGCTCGAAGGCTTCACCCGCTCCCTCGGCAAGGAGGTCGGCCGGGGCAGGACCGTACAGCTCGTACGACTGGCGCCCGGGGCCGACGCCGAGGCCGCGCTGGGGTTCCTGCTGTCGCCGAAGTCGGCGTACGTCAGCGGGCAGGTCATCGAGGTCGGCCCGGCGGTGTCCGGGACGCAGGCCGCCGCGCGCGCGGGCGCGCGCGTCGCGCTCGTCACCGGCGCGGCCCGCGGCATCGGGGAACAGGTCGCCGCGACGCTGGCCAGGGACGGCGCGCACGTCGTCTGCCTCGACGTGCCGCAGGCCGCGGACGCGCTGGCCGCCGTCGCCGCCCGGCTCGGCGGCAGCGCGCTGCCGCTGGACATCACGGCGCCGGACGCGGGCGAACGGATCGCCGCCGCGGCCCCCGACGGCCTCGACGTACTCGTCCACAACGCGGGCATCACCCGTGACCGCAAGCTCGCCAACATGGCCGCCGACCGCTGGGACCCGGTCCTGGACGTCAACCTCGGCAGCGTGCTGCGCACCACCGACCACCTGCTGAAGTCCGGCGCCCTCAACGCCCACGGCCGGATCGTGGCCACCGCCTCCATCAGCGGCATCGCGGGCAACGCGGGCCAGACCAACTACGCCGCATCCAAGGCGGGCGTCATCGGCTTCGTCCGCGCCCTGGCCGCCGTCCCCGAGGTGCGCGAGCGCGGCATCACCGTCAACGCCGTCGCCCCCGGCTTCATCGAGACGCGGATGACCGCCGCCGTTCCCCTCGTCATCCGCGAGGCGGGCCGCCGGATGAACTCCCTCGGCCAGGGCGGCCTTCCCGTGGACGTCGCCGAGACCGTCGCCTGGCTCTCGGCCGCGGCCTCCGGGGGGATCACCGGGCAGGTCGTCCGCGTCTGCGGGCAGTCCCTGCTGGGGGCCTGACCATGGCCCTCATGCTGACTCTCGGCCGGGGCGTGGTGACCGGCATCGGCAAACGGCCCTCCGCGACCGCCCCCGTGCCGCCGGTCCGGCTCACCGCGCCTGCCGTACGCGTCGACCCGGCGCGGCTCGCCGCCTACGCCTCGGTCTGCGGCTTCCCCGCCTCCGGCGCGGGCCCGCTCCCGCTCACGTACCCGCACGTCCTCGGCTTTCCGCTGGCCGCGCGGATCATGGCCTCCCGCGCCTTTCCGCTGCCGATGCTGGGCCTCGTCCACACCTCGATCTCGCTGGTCTCCCGCGCGCCGCTGACCGCCGCCGACCGGCCCGACATCACGGCCTACGCGGCCGGGCTGCGCGGGCACCGGCGGGGTACGGAGGTGGAGCTGGTGACGGAGGCGCGGGTGGACGGGGAGGTGGTGTGGGAGGACCGCAGCACGTATCTGGCCCGGCATGGGGGCGGGGCGGGGGGCGGTTCGGTTTCTGGGGGTGTCGCCGGGGGCGGGGGCGGCGACCGGGCGCCGTTGCCCGTGGTGGGCGAGTGGCGGTTGGCCGCCGATCTCGGGCGGCGGCATGCCAGGGTGTCGCGGGACTACAACCCGATCCACCTTTATCCGGTGACGGCGCGGATGCTGGGGTTTCCGCGGGCTATCGCGCATGGCATGTGGACGGTTGCGCGGTGTGCTGCCGAGGTTCCGGAGGCGGGGGGGCTTGAGGCCGTCTTTCACGCTCCGGTGCTCTTGCCTGGGACTGTCACGTACGGGGCTGCCGGCGGGGCCTTCGAGGTCCGCTCGCCCGGGCGTCTCCATCTCACCGGGGTCGTCTCCGGCCCGTAGGTTCGTTGTCTTTGTCTTGCCCTACGGGCCGGGAACCCAACGCCGCCCAGCCATGAGGTTGGACAGCCCGGCCCACGCGAAATTCATCAGCGTGGCGGCGGACTCCTTGCCCGAGGCGCCCCCCCGGTGCGCCGCCCCCCACCCCGCCAACGACTCGGCCGCGCCGACCAGCGCGTGCGCCAGACCCGCGACCTCCCGGTCGGCAAGAGCCTCGTCACAGGACGCCCCACCGTCCCGCGCCGCGGCAGCGATCAGCTCGGTGACGAAGGCGACGATCTCCGCCCGCATCACGGCCACTTCGGCCGCGAAGGGCTCACCGACCGTACGGGCCTGGCTGTAGAGGACGGTCCAGCCGTCCGGATGGGCCTCGGTGTGCTCGAAGAAGCCGAGCAGCCCGCTCCAGAGCTGCCGGTCGGCCGCGGCGCCGGGCTCCACGGCGGCGCGCACGGCCGCCTTCAGCGCCTCGGCCTCGCGGCGGATGCAGGCCGTGAAGAGGTCGTCCTTGGAGTTGAGGTAGAGGTACACGAGCGGCTTGCTGACCCCGGCCGCCTCGGCGATCTCGTCCATGGACGCGGCGCGGTACCCGCGCCGCGCGAAGGTCGCCACCGCCGCGTCCAGCATCTGCTGCTCGCGTACGGCTCGCGGCACCCTCTTGCCCCGCACAGCCACCGGCCCCACCTCTCCCCTTGCGACTCCCCCCGGGGGGACACCCCGAGGGCCACCCCGGGGCAAGCCTAAGGGGCAGGCGTCAGGCGGTGTGCGGCTCGGCGTCGCGCGCGGTCTCGCGGGCGGAGTCACGCGCGGCGTCGTCCGCCTCGTCCTCCATGGTGATGTTCGCGGCGAGGTTCAGCCGCGTGCGCTCCACCCGGTCGGACACCTGACGGGCCGCCTGCTCACGGGCTCCGCGCAGGAGTACCCAGCTCAGGGGCGCCGACACGATCAGCGCGAGCAGGACCACCCACAGGTAGTTCGAGTCCCCCAGCCCCGCTGGCAGGACATGCAGCCGGACCAGCCCCCAGATGACGCCGAAGGAGGCGACCATGAGGCCGAAGCGCAGTGCGGTGTAACGGAACATGCCTTCAGTGAAGCACGCCGCCTCCGCGCCGGAGGAAGAGGGTGTGCGACCCGGAGCACCGGCCGCCCCTCGGAGCGTCGCGCCGACGTCACAGCGTCAGGAGCATCACGATGTCGTCGCGGTCGTCACCGGGGGCGACCCGGATGGCGGCCGGAATGCGGCCGACCTCCTTGTAGCCGCAGGCGGCGTAGAAGAGGTCGACGCCGGTGCCGCCGCGGCAGGTGAGGCGGACGGCCTCGATGCCGTGGAAGCCGCGGGCCGCTTCCTCGACGGCGGCCATGAGCGTACGGCCGTGGCCGCGGCCCTGGTGGGAGGGGTGGACCATGAGCGTGTAGAGCCAGATCCAGTGCGTCATGAGCCGGTGGCTGTTGTACGCGAGGAAGGCGGTGGCGGCGACGCGCCCGTCCTCGTCGCGGCCGACGAGCAGGCGGCGTTCGCCGGAGCGGACGGCGGCCAGCGACCGGTCCATGTCGGGACGGACGTCGTCCGGGGTGACGGGAGGCACGAAACCGACGGCACCCCCCGCGTTGGACACATCGGTCCACAGGGCGAGGATGCCGTCGGTCAGTTCGTCGTCAATGAGCGGATCAAGCTCACAGGTAAGACCCATAAGGGCAGCTTACCCATTACTAATGCGGAGCGCTGTCACCGGCGTCACACCCGCATCGGCTGCGGCGACTCCCGGCGCGACTCGTCGGGGCCCGGGTACTCCCGGATGATCTCGTAGCGGGTGTTCCGCTCGACCGGCCGGAACCCCGCGTCGCGGATGAGGTCCAGGATGTCGTCCCGCGTGAGCTTGTTGGGCGTGCCGTAGTCGTCCGCGTCGTGCGTGATCTTGTACTCGACGACCGAGCCGTCCATGTCGTCCGCGCCGTGGTTGAGGGCGAGCTGCGCGGTGGACAGGCCGTGCATGACCCAGAAGACCTTGACGTGCGGCACGTTGTCGAAGAGCAGCCGGGAGACCGCGAAGGTCTTGAGCGCTTCCGCGCCGGAGGCCATCGTCGTACGGGCCTGGAGGGTGTTGCGGACCTTGCCGTCCTTCATGTCCACGAAGTCGTGCTGGTAGCGCAGCGGGATGAAGACCTGGAAGCCGCCGGTCTCGTCCTGGAGTTCACGCAGCCGCAGGACGTGGTCGACGCGGTGCTTCGGCTCCTCGATGTGGCCGTAGAGCATGGTCGAGGGGGTCTTGAGGCCCTTGGAGTGCGCGAGGCGGTGGATCCGGGACCAGTCCTCCCAGTGGGTGCGGTGGTCCACGATGTGCTGGCGGATCTCCCAGTCGAAGATCTCGGCGCCGCCGCCGGTCAGCGACTCCAGGCCCGCGTCGATGAGCTCGTCCAGGATGTCGGAGGCCGACATGCCGGAGATCGTCTCGAAGTGGTGGATCTCCGTGGCGGTGAACGCCTTGAGCGACACCTGCGGCAGCGCTTCCTTGAGCGCCTTCAGCGAGCGCGGGTAGTAGCGCCACGGCAGCGACGGGTGCAGGCCGTTGACGATGTGCAGCTCGGTGAGGTTGTCGCCCTCCATCGCCTTGGCGAGCTTGACCGCCTCCTCGATCCGCATCGTGTACGCGTCCTTCTCCCCCGGCTTGCGCTGGAAGGAGCAGTACGCGCACGACGCGGTGCACACGTTCGTCATGTTGAGGTGCCGGTTGACGTTGAAGTGGACGACGTCACCGTTCTTCCGCGTGCGCACGTGGTGGGCGAGGCCGCCCAGCCACGCGAGGTCGTCGGACGCGTAGAGCGCGATGCCGTCCTCGCGGGTCAGCCGCTCACCGGCGTAGACCTTCTCCTCCAGCTCGCGCTTGAGCCCAGCGTCCATCTGCTCCTCCTACCAAGTCGACCTCACCGAGGCTACTCCCCCGGCCATCGGCCGGGAGGCACCCCCGTTCACGCCTCTTCGGGAAGCGCCCCGACGCGGTTCTCCCACTTGGTGGACAGCACGATCGTGGTACGCGTCCTGGCCACGCCCTTGGTGCCGGACAGCCGCCGGATGGTGCGCTCCAGGCCGTCGACGTCGCCGACCCTGACCTTGAGCATGTACGAGTCGTCGCCCGCGATGAACCAGCAGTCCTCGATCTCGTCCAGGTCGCGCAGCCGGGTGGCGACCTCTTCGTGGTCGGCGGCGTCACTCAACTGGAGGCCGACGAGCGCGGTCACGCCGAGGCCGAGCGCGGTGGGCGCGACGGTGGCGCGGTAGCCGGTGATCACCCCGGCCTGTTCGAGGCGGTTGATGCGGTCGGTGACGCTCGGACCGGAGAGACCCACGAGTCGGCCCAGCTCCGCGTACGACGCCCGGCCGTTCTCGCGCAACGCCTGGATGAGCTGCCTGTCCACCGCGTCCATCAGAATGGACCCTCCCGTTCGTGCCGCGACTGCGCTGTCCGGACAAGAATCTAAGGCATCAACGGGTGTGCGCCCTGCGCATCTGCTCTTCCGATGCCCGAATCACCCAGGTCCGGACCATCCGGCCCGCAGGAATCGCGCGCCGCGCGGCTCAGCCGCCCGATCCCTCGCCCAGGCCCCCGCCCAGCTCGCCGCGCCAGCGGCGGTACAGCTTGTGCGGCACCCCCGCCGCGTCCAGCGCCCGCCCCGCCACGAAGTCCACCAGGTCCTGGATGTGCGTGGCGCCCGCGTAGAAGGCGGGCGAGGCCGGGAGCACCACGGCGCCCGCGTCGTCCAGCGCCACCAGGTGACGGAGCGTCTGGCCGCCGAGCGGCGTCTCGCGGACGGCGACCACCAGCGGGCGGCGCTCCTTGAGCGTGACGCTCGCCGCGCGCTGGAGCAGGTCCTTGGACAGACCGAGCGCCACCCCGGCCACGCACGCGGTGCTCGCGGGCACGATCAGCATCCCCTTGGCCGGGTACGAGCCGGAGGAGGGACCCGCCGCCAGGTCGCCCGCGGGCCAGTACCGTACGGCCGACAGGTCCGCGAGGCCGGTGTCGCGGGTGATGTCGGTGGTGCCGTCGGCGCCGCGGGCCAGCCAGCGGGCCAGGTCCTCGCGCCAGTGCGCGTCCCTGAACGGCTCGCCGGTCTCGTCCAGCAGCGTCAGCCGGGCGGCCCGGCTGACCACCAGGTCCACCGCCTCGCCCGCCGACAGCAGCGCGCGCAGCACGGCCGCGGCGTACGGCGTCCCGGAGGCCCCGGACACGCCCACCACCCACGGCCTGCGCTCGGTGTCGTCCATACGGTCGACCCTAACGACCCCGCGATCGACCCGCGCGAGCGGGAACCCGGGAGGCGTGCGCGGACGTTGTGCACACGGGAGAGCACTGGACCTGAGGGGGGCTTCGGTGACGTACGGACAGACCGCGGGACGATCAGCCGGTACGGGAGGGCGCGCCGACTCGCTGCTCGCACCGCTGCGCGCGGGCGGCCGGGTGACGGCCGCCGGCGTCCTCATGCTGGGCTGGGTCGGGCTGCTGTGGGTGATCGAGGCGGTCGACGTGATCGCCGGGCACCGTCTCGACTCGCTCGGCATCGTGCCCCGCAAGCCGGCCGAGCTGATCGACGTCGTCCCGTCCGCCTTCATCCACTTCGGCTTCGGGCACGTGGCCTCCAACAGCCTGCCACTGCTCGTCCTGGGCTTCATCGCCGCGCTGCGCGGCATCGGCCGCTATCTGGCCGTCGCCTTCACCGTCATCGTGATCGGCGGTCTCGGCGTGTGGCTGATAGCCCCGGCCCACACCAACACCGCGGGCGCCTCCGGGCTGGTCTTCGGGCTGTTCAGCTATCTGCTGGTGCGCGGCTTCGTGGACCGCAGGGCGCTGGACATCGTGGTCGGCGTCGTCGTCGGCGCGGTCTACGGCTCCATCCTGTGGGGGGTGCTGCCGACCGCGAGCGGAGTCTCCTGGCAGGGGCACCTGTTCGGGCTGATCGGCGGCGTGGTGGCCGCGTTCCTGTTCCGCGAACGGACGGTGGCCGTCACGGCGTGACGGCCACGGCACGACGGCCGCGTCGGGACGGGACGGTGTCACGCCGTCAGTCCGCGTCACCGGGTCACCGCTACACCGGGTCACCGCGACACCCGCGACCCCGTGACACCCGCGACCCCGTGACCGTGATCACGCGCTGAAGTGCGCCGATCCCCCGCCAACAGCCCTGTGCCGGGCGGAAACTCCCGCGAGTCACAGCCTCCGCACAGTTATCCTTCTAGTCATACTTTCTTCCGTCACGTCCAAGGAGTCCGTCATCATCACCATGCGCAAGGGCCTTGCCGCCGCCGGAGTCGTGGCCATGATCGCCGCCGGTTCCGCAGCCTGCGGGACGGCCGCGGCCTCCAGCCCGGACACGAAGGTCAAGAACGCTTTCGAGAAGCTCAACGGCGAGAAGTCGCTGACGCTCGGGGTGCGCTTCGACGCCTCGGCGGACCAGATCTACACCGCGCTCCAGGGTGAGGAGGACTTCACCAAGGAGACGGCCAAGACGCTGGCCGACCTGCGGGTCGCGGTCGCCCTCAGCGCCGACAAGGCGTTCAAGGACCTCAAGGACGGCGACAAGAGCTCCTTCGCCTTCCAGCTCGGCGCCGACGGCTCCGGCAAGAAGAGCCTGGTCGACGTCCGGGCCGTGAACGACAAGGTGTACCTGCGCCTGGACCTCAAGGGCTTCGAGACGCTGATCGGCTCCTCCAGCAAGGACGCGGCGCAGCTCAACGAATTCCTCGGCATGGCCGACGAACTGCCCGCCTCGCTCGCCTCGGTGAAGTCCGCCCTCAAGGGCGACTGGATCAGCCTGGACCTGAAGTCCTTCGAGTCCTTCGCCAAGTCCATGTCCAAGGACGGCGACTCGCCGCTCGGCGCGCTCCCCGACACCAGCAAGGGCCTGGACGCCAAGACGCAGCAGCAGGTCGTGGACGCGCTGCGCAAGGCGCTGGTGAACAACGCCAAGTTCAAGGAGCTGGGCAACCACGACGGCGCCGACCACGTCGAGGTCACCGTGCCCGCGCGGCAGGTCGCCAAGGAACTGGAAGGCAGCCTCGGTTCGCTGACCAAGCAGATCCCCGACTTCAAGCCGTCGGACCTGGAGAAGGTGCCGAACAAGACGGTGGCCGTGGACGTCGCCGTCAAGGGCGGCAAGCTCGCCGGGATCAGCCTGGACGTCGCCCAGTTCGACACCAAGGCCAAGGGCAAGCTGCCCCTGGTGGTCGACGTCAACGGCGGCGCCGACCCGGTCGGCGCCCCCTCCGGCGCCAAGGTCCTCAACCCGCAGGACCTGATGGGCCTGTTCATGTTCGCCTTCGGCCACGGCGACGACAGCTCGGCGGACGACTCCGGCCTGGAGTCGTAAGCACCCGCGCGGGGCCGTAGGCACGGGCCCCGAGCCGTGAGCACCCGCGCGGAGCCGTACGACCCACGGCCCCGCGCATCGCCTCACGTGCGCGGCCCGGTCACCAGGACGGCGGTTCTACAGACCGAGGCCGCGCACGCTCAGGTCGAGCAGCGCGCACACGAAGAGCGCGATCCCGATGAAACCGTTCACCTGGAAGAACGCCCGGTTGAGGCGGCTCAGGTCGTGCGGCCGGACGATCGCGTGCTCGTAGAGGAACGCCGCGCCGACGACCGCCAGGCCGATCCACCAGAAGACGCCCGCGTGGGTGGCGAGTCCGTACCAGACCAGCAAGCCCGTGGTCACGGCGTGGCAGACGCGCGCGCCGTACAGCGCGGCCGGGATGCCGAAGCGGGCGGGGACGGACTTCACGCCCTCGGCGCGGTCGGCCGCCACGTCCTGGCAGCCGAAGATCAGGTCGAAGCCGCCGATCCAGACGCCCACCGCGAGCCCCAGGATCACCGCGTCCCACGACCAGGCGCCGGTCACCGCGAGCCAGGCGCCGATCGGGCCCATCGCCTGCGCGACGCCCAGGATGGCGTGCGGGAAGTTGGTGAACCGTTTCCCGTACGGGTAGACCACCATCGGCACCACCGCGATCGGCGCGAGCGCCAGGCACAGCGGGTTGAGCAGCGCGGCGGCGCCGAGGAAGACCGCGACGGCGATCAGCGCGCCGGTCCACGCGGACCGTACGGAGACCGCGCCGGTGACCAGTTCGCGCCCGGCGGTCCGCGGATTGCGCGCGTCGATCTCGCGGTCGATGATCCGGTTGCACGCCATGGCGAAGGTCCGCAGGCCCACCATCGCGACGGTGACCAGCAGCAGCTCCAGCCAGTGCACCGAGCCGTCGTCGAGGAACATCGCGGTCAGCGCCGCGGTGTAGGCGAAGGGCAGCGCGAAGACCGAGTGCTCGATCATCACCAGCCGCAGGAACGCCCGCACCGGTTCGCCGCCGCTCGCGCGGGGAGGCCCGGCCTTCGCGCTGCCTCCGTCCAGGATCGCCTCGCCGCTCACAGCCCGTACTCCTTCCAACGCTTGGTCACCCGTTCCGCGGTCTCCGGGTCGGAGAGCACCATTTCCGGCCAGCCGCCGTCGCGGGTGTAGCCCTCCTCCGGCAGCTTACGGGTCGCGTCGATGCCCGCCTTGCCGCCCCAGAACTGCTGGTACGAGGAGTGGTCGAGGTGGTCGACCGGGCCCTCGACGACGGTGAGGTCACGGGCGTAGTCGGTGTTGCCGAGCGCCCGCCAGGCGACTTCGTGCAGGTCGTGGACGTCACAGTCGGCGTCCACGACGATCACGAGCTTGGTGAGGGACATCATGTGCGCGCCCCACACGGCGTGCATCGTCTTCTGCGCGTGCTTCGGGTACTTCTTGTCGATCGAGACGATCGCGCAGTTGTGGAAGCCGCCCGCCTCCGGCAGGTGGTAGTCCACGATGTCCGGAATGATGACCTTCAGCAGCGGCAGGAAGAACCGCTCGGTGGCGCGGCCCAGCGGTCCGTCCTCGGTCGGCGGGCGGCCGACGACGATGGACTGGAACAGCGGGCGCTTGCGCATCGTGACGCAGTCGACGGTCAGCGCGGGGAACGGTTCCTGCGGGGTGTAGAAGCCGGTGTGGTCGCCGAACGGCCCCTCCGGCAGCGTCTTCCCCGGCTCCAGCCAGCCCTCCAGCACGACCTCGGCGTGCGCGGGCACCTGGAGCGGCACCGTCTTGCAGTCGACCATCTCCACCCGCTTGTTCTGCACGAAGCCCGCGAACAGGTACTCGTCGATGTCGCCGGGGAGCGGCGCGGTGGAGGCGTACGTGACGGCGGGCGGGCAGCCGAAGGCGATGGCGACCGGGAGGCGTTCGCCGCGGCGCTGGGCGACCTGGTAGTGGTTGCGGCTGTCCTTGTGGATCTGCCAGTGCATGCCGATGGTGCGCCGGTCGTGCCGCTGGAGCCGGTAGAGGCCGAGGTTGCGGACGCCGGACTCGGGGTCCTTGGTGTGCGTCAGGCCGAGGTTGAAGAAGGAGCCGCCGTCCTGCGGCCAGGTGAACAGGGCGGGCAGCGCGTCGAGGTCGACGTCGTCGCCGGTGAGGACGACTTCCTGTACGGGCCCGTCCTTGATCTTCTTCGGCGGCACGTGCGTCATCCCGGCGAGCTTGCCGAACGCCTCCCGCATCCCGACGAAGCCCTGCGGCAGTTCCGGCTTGAGCAGCCCGGCGATCTTGTCGCTGATGTCGGAGTACGCGCTCAGGCCGAGCGCCTTGAGCAGCCGCCGGTCGGTGCCGTACACGTTCATCGCCAGCGGGGCGACCGAGCCGCGGACGTTCTCGAAGAGCAGCGCGGGGCCGCCCGCCTTGTTGACCCGGTCGGTGATCTCGCCGACCTCCAGATACGGGTCGACCTCGGCCTTGATCCGCCGGAGGTCGCCGTCCTTCTCCAGGGCCCGCAGGAACGAGCGGAGATCGTCGTAAGCCATGGGCCCCAGTCTTCCATCCCGCTCCGGCGTCGGACGCGCCGCCTCGTTAGGCTGGGCGTCCTGAGCAATGTTCCGTGGGGGGCCTCTGTGCTGAAGTACCTGCCGTACCTGATGGTGATCGCGCTGTGGATCTACGCCTTCGTGGACTGCCTCGGCACTCCCGAGCGGGAGGTGCGCGGGCTGCCGAAGCTGGTGTGGGTGCTGATCATCCTGTTCTTCGGCGAGGTGCTGATCGGACCGGTGGCCTGGCTGCTGATCGGCCGGCGGCGCGGCCCGGTCCGGGTGCGCACCTCCGAGGGCGCGACGCCCTCGGAGTGGCACCGGGACCACGAAGGGACCCGCGGGCGGCACGAGGACCCGCGCGAGGTCGACGAGCCGCGGCCGCGTACCCGCCAGGTGTGGGTCGCCCCGGACGACAATCCGGAGTTCCTGCGCTCGCTCAGCGAACTGAACAAGCAGAACAGGGAAGGCAAGGACGGCGGCGCGGCCCCGTCCGAGGGCGATCAGGAGGACCCCGCGGGCGACCGGTGAGGAATCCGGCCCCGGGGGATCAGACCCCGGCGTACGAGTGCTTGCCGGTGACGAAGATGTTCACGCCGTAGTAGTTGAACAGGAAGCACGCGAAGGCGATCAGCGCCAGATACGCGGCCTTGCGGCCCTTCCACCCGGCGGTGGCGCGCGCGTGCAGGTAGCAGGCGTACGCGACCCAGGTGATGAACGCCCAGGTCTCCTTCGGGTCCCAGCCCCAGTAGCGGCCCCAGGCGGCCTGCGCCCAGATCGCGCCCGCGATGATGGTGAACGTCCACAGCGGGAAGACCAGCGCGTTCATGCGGTACGCGAACTTGTCGAGGCTCGCCGCCGCGGGCAGCCGGGACATGACGTCGGCCCAGCGGCTGTTCTGCGTGCGGTTGGCGGCCAGCGCCGTCTCGTAGCGGTCGCGGAACAGGTAGAGCAGCGTGCCGACCGCGGCGAGGTAGAAGATCGCGCCGGAGATGATCGCGCACGACACGTGGATCCACAGCCAGTACGAGTGCAGCGCGGGCACGAGCTGGTCGCTGGAGGTGTAGAGCACCGACAGGGCCAGGCCCAGGTCGAGCAGGACCGTCGTGGTGAGGAACAGACCGATCCAGCGGACGTTCTTCTTCAGCACGAGCAGCAGCAGGTACGCGCCGACGGCGACCATGCCGAAGGTGGTGGAGAACTCGTACATGTTGCCCCACGGGGGGCGCTGTACGGAGATGGCGCGGAAGAGGACGCCGCCGAAGTGCAGCAGCCAGGCGAGGGCGGTGAAGGCCACCGCGATCCGCCCGTAGAGGTCGCCCTTCTCGTCCTCGCCCGCGGCGCCGGGGCCGTCGGCGATGCCGCGGTCGCTGGCGGAGGCGCGGGTGATGACCTTGGGGACGATGTTCGGGCGCGGGCGCTCCAGGGTGGTGGTGGCGCCGCCGCGCTGGGCGACCTTGACGGTGACCGCGGGGGCCGCCGCCTTGGCCGCCTCGGCCTCGCGCGTCTCCGCGGCGAGGGCCGCGGACTGCACGGCGACCTTGCTGCGGCTGCCGAAGACCCACTCCGCGAGGTGCGCGAGGAAGGCCAGCGCGTACACGAACATCGCCGAGCGGATCAGGTAGTTGCTGTAGTTCGCGAAGTTCTCGTTGACCGCGGACGCGATATTCACGCGCGGGCTCCTTCGTCGTCTGTCCGGGGGGTTGACTCTACGGGGACCGGATTGTCCGGTTGGCCGGTGCCCTCGCCGGGGCCCTCGACCGTGTTCTCAGCGTTCGCTGCGTTATCGGCGTTATCGGCGTTCTCGGCCTTCCCGGCCGTCTCGGCGTTCGCGGCCGTCTCGGCGTTCCCGGCGGAATTCCCGACCGGGTCCTCGTCCTCGTCCTCGTCCGGGAGGGCCGGGGCCTCCGGCTGGAGCTGGAGCGCGATGTCGCCGATCTCCTCGGCGATCCGCACCGACTCGCTGCGGCCGAGGCCGCCCATCTCGACCACGGTGGTGCCGTCGGGGCCGGGCACGGCGCGCACCCAGATCCTGCGGCGCTGGATGAAGAGCGAGCCCATCAGGCCGAGGATCGCGGCGACACCGCTGATCAGCGCGGTCTCGTTGCCCGACTGGTGGGAGACCTGGAAACTGGCCCAGGTCTTGACCCCGGTGAAGGTGAGGCTGCCCGCGCCGTCCGGCAGGGTGATGGCCTCGCCGGGCTTGAGCGCGACGGCGTTGATGCCGGGAGTCGAGGTCTCCAGCTTGAACTGCTTCATCTTCGTCGTGTCGAGCTGGTAGACGTTCTTGGAGACGCCCCCGTCGATGCCGAGGTCGCCGTGGTAGGCGTTGAGGAACAGCAGCGGGCTCTCCAGGCCGGGGAAGAACGAGCGCGGGCCCTGGCCCGCGTCACCGGTCGGCGTGAAGTAGCCGGTGAAGGCGAGCTGCTGCGGCTTGCCGTCCTTGCCGACCGCGTCGGGCACCTTGATCGTGCCGGTGGACGTGATGTTGCTGTCCTGCGGCAGGAACGGCACCGGGCCCCGGAAGGCCACATTGCCCTTGGCGTCCTTGACGGTGACGATCGGCGCGTAGCCGTGGCCGATCAGATAGACCTTCTCGCCGCCGATGCTCAGCGGGTGGTTGGTGTCGATCGTGCCCTTGACGGGCTTGCCGTCGGCGCCGTCCCAGTAGTGGATGTTGGCCTTGAAGACCCGCGGGCTGCCGATGTCGGGCCCGCTGGTCTCGTACGCGGAGTCGAAGCTGTCGAGCTTGAAGCCGAACGGCTTGAGGTCGTCCGCGGTGTAGAGGGTGGACGGCGAGAAGTCGTCGTACTGCGTGAGGTTGTTGGTGAAGCCGTCGCCCTCGACGATCAGCTTGCCGCCCTCGGCCTTGTTCAGCGAGGTGACGGCGAAGGAGATCAGCAGGCCGAAGAGCGCGATGTGGAAGAGCAGATTGCCGGTCTCGCGCAGGTAGCCCTTCTCCGCGGCGACCGAACCGCCGCCGCCCTTGCCGTCCTTGCCGGTGCCGTCGCTCAGCGCGGTACGGAACCGGCGTCCGCGCAGCGCCTTGTGCGCGGCGTGCAGCACCTGCTCGGGCTCGGCGTCGGTGCGCCAGGTCGAGTACGCGGGCAGCCGCGTGAGGTGGCGCGGCGCGGCCGGCGGCCTGGCCCGGAGCTGGCCGACGAACTGCCAGGTGCGCGGGACGATGCAGCCCGCCAGGGAGACGAACAGCAGGATGTAGATCGCCGCGAACCACGGCGAGCTGTAGACGTGGAACATCCCGAGCCGGTCGTACAGCGGGCTGATGCCGGGGTGGGTCTTCTTGAACGCCTCGACCTTGAGCGCGTCGGAGTGCTGCGGGATCAGCGAGCCGGGGATGGCGGCCAGCGACAGCAGGAAGAGCAGGACCAGGGCGATCCGCATCGAGGTGAGCTGCCGCCACATCCAGCGCAGCAGGGCGAGGGTGCCGATCGCGGGCGCGCTGCGCAGGGTGTCGACGGGCTGGGTGCTGAGCTGCGCGCCCGCGGCGCCCAGCCCGTCGCGCTCCTGAGGCGCTTCGCCGCCCGTGCCCTTGTCGTTGCCCTCGCGCGGCTCGCGCTCGGTTTTCTCCGTGACGCTCATGGGTCAGACCCCTGGGGTGAAGCTGCTCGACCAGATCTGCATCTGGTAGGTGATGTGGTCCCAGACGCCGGTGACGAGGAGGACGCCGACCGCGACGAGCATCGCGCCGCCGGCGCGCATCACCCACACGTAGTGGCGTTTGACCCACGCGAACGCGCCGAGCGTACGACGGAAAGCTATGGCGGCCACGATGAACGGCACACCGAGGCCCGCGCAGTAGAACGCCATCAGCAGCGCCCCGCGGCCCGCGCTGGCGTCGTTGAAGGCCAGCGCGTTGACGGCGCCGAGAGTGGGGCCGACGCAGGGCGCCCAGCCGAGGCCGAAGAGCAGACCGAGCACCGGCGCCCCGGCCAGGCCCAGCGCGGGCCGGTAGTGGAAGCGGAATTCGCGCTGGGTCAGGCCGCCGACGATGCCCATGAAGGCCAGGCCGAGGACGATGGTGAGGCCGCCGAAGATCTTGGAGAGGATCTGCCGGTGCACGAGCAGTTGCGCGCCGAAGTTGCCGAACAGGGCGCCGCCGGAGACGAACAGGGCGCTGAAGCCGAGCACGAACAGCGACGAGCCCAGCAGCATCCGGCCCCGCTTGGCCTCGGCGAGGTCGGTGCCGGTGACGCCGGTCACGTACGACAGATAGCCGGGGACCAGCGGCAGGACGCAGGGCGAGAAGAAGGAGATCAGCCCGGCGAACATGGCGATCGGGATGGCGGCCAGCAGCGCCCCGGTGAGCACCGTCTGGTTGGGGTCGGTCGCGGCGCTCAGGGTGACGACCGCGGCGGCGGCGCTTGCCTGCACGTCACTTCTCCGCGATGAGCGGGTCGATGATCCGGTGCAGGTCCTCGACGCTGAGCGGCTTCAGCGCGCGGACGGCGAGCTTGCCCTGCCGGTCGATGACGAGGGTGGCGGGCAGGCTCTGCGGGTTGAGGCTGCCCTTGGGGAAGCGCAGGATCAGCGAGCCGTAGGGGTCGTACAGGCTGGGGTACGGGATCTCGAAACGCTTGTCGAAGCGTTCGGCGTTGGAGACGTCCAGGTCCCGGGTGTTGATGCCGAGGAACTGCACGCCCTTGTCCTTGTCGGCGTTGGCGACCTCGGCGAGGTTCGGCGCCTCCGCGCGGCAGGGCGCGCACCACGAGCCCCAGATGTTGACGACGACGACCTTGCCCTTGTACGCGGCCAGGCTGTCCGTGCCGCCGGTGACCGTCTTGCCCGAGATGTCGGGGGCGGGTTTGCGGTCGGCGGCCTTGAGGACGTTGATCTCGCCGGTGCCGCCCATGAAGTTGGTGTTGTCGGTCCCCGAGGTCGAGGTCGACGAGCAGGCGGCCGTCGTCATCGCGAGCGCGGCGGCCCCGACGAGTGCCGCGGCACTGCGGGGAAAGCGGCGTCGGAGGGCGCGCGTAGGACTCATGTGAAAAGTTTCGCATGGGCCTTCGCGCGATCTTCCACGCCCCCGACGCCAACCCCAAAAACGGCAATTGCCCCAAGTAAGGATCAGGTAGTCGCGGTTCCGGCGCCGACCGGCGCCTTGCCCGAGCTGCTGGTCCCGCCGCTGCTCACGGCGGGGGCGGCGAGGAATTCCCGCCAGCCGCCGGCGGGCGACTGCCCGACCTCCAGCGTCCTGAGTTTGTCCAGGACGGCCGGGTCCTGCGCGTCCAGCCAGTCCACGTACTGCCGGAAGGACACCATGCGGATGTCGCCGTTGTTCGCCTTGTCGCGGGCCGCGGCGACGTGCTTGAACGCTTCTTCAACGGCGTCCATGTAGATCCCGCCGTTCCACTGCTCGAAGTGGTTGCCGATGTAGAACGGCGCGCGGTTGGTCGAGTACGCCCGCTCGAAGCCCGCGATGTACGAGGCGGTGGCCTGCCGGCGCCAGCCCGGGTAGTTGGCCGGGTCGGACTTGGTGGCCGCGTGCGACTGGTTGGCGAGCATGTTGTAGTCCATGGACAGCACCTCGAAGGAGTGTCCGGGGAACGGGATGAGCTGGAGCGGCAGGTCCCACAGGCCGCCGCGCTTGGAGGGCCACACCTGGTTGCCGCCCGGCGAGCTGGCGTCGTACCGCCAGCCGAGCGCCTTCGCGGTCGGCAGCAGATTGTCCTGGCCGAGCAGGCACGGGGTCCGGCCGCCGACCAGCTCCTTCTCGTAGTCGAAGGGCAGCGGGTCCTGGTCGTGCCAGCCCGTGCTGGTCTTCCAGCTCTTCACGAACGACTTGGCCTGGTCGATCTCGCTCTTCCAGTCGGTCGACGTCCAGCGGCCGACGGTGCCGCTGCCGCCGCAGAAGTGACCGTTGAAGTGCGTGCCGATCTCGTGGCCGTCCAGCCACGCCTGCCGGATGTTGTCCAGCGTCATCCGGACGTGCTGGTCGGTGAGGTAGCCGATGTCCGAGGCGCCCTGCCGGTTGTTCGGCGGCGCGTACTGGAGCTTCTTGCCCTCCGGCAGCAGGTAGAGCCCGGACAGGAAGAAGGTCATGGACGCGCCGTGGTTCTCGGCGAGCTTGCGGAAGCGGGGGAAGAGGCCGTTGCCGACCTCGCCCGCGCCGTCCCAGGAGAAGATCACGAACTGCGGCGGCGCCTGGCCGGGCTCCAGCCGCTCGGGCCTGGGCTGGTTGGGCTGCGTCCCGGTGTACGCCGTCGATCCGTCGCCGATGAGGGTCACGGTCTTCTTCGGGGCCTGGCGGCCGCTCGCCCCCGACTTCTCGCCGGTCTTGCTCGCCACCGGCGTCGCTCCGCCGCCGCTCACCCCCTTCCCCGTGCCGCAGCCGGCGACGCCGAGCCCGGCCGCCGCCGCCCCAGCGCTAGTGGTCAACAGGGTCCTGCGGCTCATGGCGCACATCGTGGAACGGTCCCGTCTCTCGGCTTCTCCGGCCTGACGGCCGAGTGGGCAGAAAAGTGGTCACCCACCATGACGTTCACAAGTTCCTCGCGGTTACGCGGCATGCGGCAAAACTTGCCGAGGTTCCCTCGGGTGGCTCCGGTTCTTCACTCGCCCAGTGGACGGGTCCGCCCCGGCCGGGGCGCGGGGCGGCGAGTCCTAGAGAAGCCGGGCGGGGACCAGGTCCCGCGCGGGCTCGCTGTAGCCGACGGAGACGATGCGGTCGCCGTCGTAGGTGAAGGAGGTCAGGGACGCCAGCGTGCACTGACGGCGGCGCGGGTCGTGCCACAGGCGGCGCCGCTCGGCGTAGCTGCGGGCGATCCAGATGGGGAGCTGGTGGGAGACGCAGACGGCCTCGTGCCCACGGGCGGCGTCGCGGGCGGCGGCCAGCGCGGCCGTCATCCGGACGACCTGGTCGACGTACGGCTCGCCCCAGCTCGGCCGGAAGGGATTGGTGAGGTACTTCCAGTTCGCGGGCTTGCGCAGCGCCCCGTCGCCGACGCCGAAGGTCTTCCCCGCGAAGACGTTCGCCGCCTCGATCAGCCGCTCGTCGGTGCCGACCTCCAGCTCGTGGGCGGCGGCGATGGGCGCGGCGGTCTCCTGGGCGCGCTCCAGCGGGGAGGCCACGACGTAGGTGATGTCGCGCGAGGCCAGGTGCTCGGCGACCCGGTCGGCCATCTTGCGGCCCAGCTCGGACAGGTGGAAGCCGGGGGCGCGCCCGTACAGGATGCCGTCGGGGTTGTGCACCTCGCCGTGCCGCATCACGTGGACAACGGTCATCTCGCTCATGCGTGGGCCTCCGCGGCGGCGCGTGCGGCGGCGGGCAGCGCGGCGGCGATCCGCTCCACGGCCCGCTCGTCGTGGGTGGTCGACACGAACCAGGACTCGAAGGCGGAGGGCGGCAGATAGACGCCCTGCGCCAGCATCGAGTGGAAGAAGCCGGTGAAGCGGAATGCCTCCTGCTTCTTCGCGTCCTCGAAGTCACGGACCTCGTCGTCCGTGAAGAAGACGGAGAACATGCTGCCCGCGGTCTGCACGCGGTGCGCGACCCCCTCCTTGCTCAGCGCGGCACTGACCAGCTCACGGATCTCCACCGACACCGCGTCGACGCGCGCGTACGCGGCCTCGTCGAGGAGCCTGAGCTGCGCGAGGCCCGCGGCGGTCGCGACCGGGTTCCCGGAGAGCGTGCCCGCCTGGTAGACGGGGCCCGCGGGCGCGAGGCGGCTCATCACGTCGGCCCGGCCGCCGAAGGCCGCGGCGGGGAAACCGCCGCCCATGACCTTGCCGAAGGTCATCAGGTCGGGGCGCACCCCGTCGAGCCCGTACCAGCCGGAGCGGCTGACGCGGAAGCCGGTCATCACCTCGTCGGAGATGTAGAGCGCGCCGTCGTCGGCGCAGAGCTGCTTGAGTCCGGCGTTGAAGCCGGGCAGCGGCGGGACGACGCCCATGTTGCCGGGCGACGCCTCGGTGATCACGCAGGCGATCTCGCCGGGGTGCGCGGCGAAGGCGGCGCGTACGGCGTCCAGGTCGTTGTACGGCAGCACGATGGTGTCCCCGGCCTGCGCGCCGGTCACCCCGGGGGTGTCGGGCAGGCCGAAGGTGGCCACGCCCGATCCCGCGGCGGCCAGCAGCGCGTCCACATGGCCGTGGTAGCAGCCCGCGAATTTGACGATCTTCGCCCGGCCGGTGAAGCCGCGCGCGAGCCGGATCGCCGACATCGTGGCCTCGGTGCCGGACGACACCAGCCGTACCTGCTCCAGCGGTTCGACCCGCGCGACCATCTCCTCGCCGAGCGCGACCTCACCCTCACCGGGTGTGCCGAAGGACGTACCGCGCGTGACCGCGGCCTGGACGGCGGCGATCACCTCGGGGTGCGCGTGGCCGAGAATCATCGGTCCCCACGAGCAGACGAGGTCGACGTACTCGCGGCCGTCGGCGTCGGTGAGATAGGGGCCCGTGCCGGACACCATGAACCGGGGCGTGCCGCCCACGGCGCGGAAGGCCCGCACCGGGGAGTTCACACCGCCTGGTGTCACGGCCGCCGCGCGGTCGAAGAGTTCCTGGGACACTGGTGCTTCGTACGGATAGCTCACACGCACATGCTCTCAAATGCCTGGCGTTGCGCGGCAACGTCTCAACCCTGCATCTGAGACGATGATCGGGTTGCGTGGTTGGGTCTGCGGATGGTCGGGTAGTGGAATGCAGCAGCGCGGTGGCGGACCGGGTGAAGGACCGGGCGAGCACGAGCCCGAACGCGCCCGTCCCACCGGCAGGCGACGCCGTCCCGCGAACCCCGCCGACCGTGTACCGGAAAACCGTTCAACCGCGAGCGAGGGCAGGAGCAGGGGTGGCCGAGTGGGGGTGACCTACAAGTATTTCGGTGCGCCCGACGGCGCCACCGCCGCACGCGTCCCGATCTCCATGCGCCCCGAGGAACTCGGCGGCGACGAACTCGGCCACGGCATGTACACCAAGGTCAAGCCGGAGACGATGGCCGCGATGGTCCTCACCGGCATCGAGGGCATACCCCCCGCCAAGGTCCCGCCGCTCGAACTGGTGGTGCTGCACCCGGACTACGCGGTGGTACGGCTGCCGCACTCGGTCGTCGAGCCGCTGCGCACCGCCAACGAGGAATCGCTGGGCGCCGCCGCCTTCATATGGTCCACCGTGCCGGACCGACGCGGTCCGAGAGACGCGTTCGTGATCTACCAGATGCTCCATGAATGGCAGGATTTCGCCCGCCGCTGCGAGGAGTCCGGTCACCAGCTCTACTGTCTCGTCTGGCCCTGACCGGCCGCCCCTTCCTCTCGCGTCTTCCTCGTTCTTCCCCGCCTTCGCGGACCTACGCCGCACACTCGCGCCCGACTCCGCGCCACCGCGCGCCTTCTCCGGGCCGCCCGGATTGCGCGTTTCCGGCCAACTGGTGACTGGCGGATCACCGCAACGGCTTGCATGCGCCAAATACCCCCCGCAATACGGGATATCGCACCCTCAAGCGCTCAATTTCCCGCGCGCGCCGCCGACTCCTCGTACAGCTCGATGTCGGCCAGGCCCGAGCCGGGCGTCACCAGACAGCTCACGAGAACCTCGTGCTTCTGCGCGGGCTCGGCGCACTGCCAGGTGCCCGCGGGGACGAGCATCTGGAGATGGGTGACGGGATAGTCATGTCCCGGTCCCAGCAAGGTCGTTGAAGCCTCCGCCGAGCCGTTCTCCACCGGGGCCCCGCCGGTGCCGCCCTGGCGCAGCCGGAGCTGGCCGCCGCGCCGCCACAGCCACAGCTCGTCCGAGCTCACCCGGTGCCAGGACGACCGCTCCCCCGGGCTGAGCAGGTAGTGGATCAGTACGGCGGTCGGCCGGACACCGTCGAGACCCGGCACGGGCACCTCGACCGGTGAGGTGTAGACCCGGCCGTACCAGCCGCCTCCGGGATGGGGCTCAAGGCTCAGTTCATGCGCGGTACGCGGACGTAGACCCATATGACACCTCCTGCGCCACTACGGCTGCGCCCGCGGAGGCGGACGCCGTACCGTCGCGGCGACCGTACCCCGCGGGGGCGGCGGCACCGTAATCAGGCCGTCTTCAGCGTCTTGATCACGCCGTGTTCGGTCCCGCTGTCTCGGGTCACGCCGTGTTCGGTCACGCCGTCTTGAGGCGGAGGATCAGGGTGATCACCGACAGCACCGCGAGGAAGGCGGGGAAGGCGGCGACCTGTGCCGGGTCGTGGACCTTGAGGTGGGTGCCGGTGGCGCCGATCAGCAGCAGGATTGCGCCGGCCGCGGCGGCGACGCCGAGCGGGGCCCAGGCCAGACCGATCAACAGGCCACCGCAGGCGGCGATTTCGAGCAGGCCGATGGCGCGGGAGAGGGACAGGGACAGGCCCAGGTGCTCCGCGGTCTCGGCGGCCTTCGGGTGGTTGATCACCTTGAAGGTGCCGAGCGCGGCGAAGACCAGCGCCAGGACGAGGGACAGCACGACGGTGACGGCGAACATCGGGGCTCCGGGGTGAGGGGAAGGCTTACGGGGACGCGTACGGCCGTCAGATCCAGCTCGACAGCCGGCCGAGCTGGGGGATGATGTGCGCTTCCTCGAGGTCCAGGTGGGCCGCGAGGTGGTCGGCGAGCGCCTGCACGGCGTCCTGCGCCGTGGCCCAGTCGGCGTCGGGCAGCGCGCCGACCGACGTGATCATCGCGTCGAGCAGCGAGCCGAGCGCCAGGTGGTCCGCGGTGAGCCTGTCGACCACCGGGCGCAGCTCGGGGGCGATGCGCAGCACGGCGGGGAAGATCCGGAAGTCCTCGATGGAGTGGTGCGCGTGCACCGTCTGGCAGTACATGTCGCAGAACGACTTGAGCTGCCAGGCTGCCTGACGCAGCGTCAAGTCGTCCATGCGGGCGTGGACTTCGCCGAGCGCGGCCGGGTCCTTCGCGGCGAGCAGCCGCAGGGCCTGACCGAGCGAGTCCAGGTCGCGGCGCAGGGCGGCGTGCGCGCCGAGCAGCGTACTGACCATGGCGCGGCCCGCGGGCGTGGTGGCCGTACCGCCGCCGCCCGTACCCGGGGTCTGGGGCGTGCTCATCGGTTCGCGCCTTCCTTGCTCACCGCTTCGCGGACCGCCGGGACGACCTCGGCGTGGAAGGTCTCGATCTGCCGGGCGTGGTCGGCCATCGGGGTCAGGACGAAGGCGCTGACGCCGCCGTCGAGGACCAGTTCGGTGAGCCGTTCCGTCCACGCGGCGCTGCCCTCGTTGAAGGGCGCGCCGCCGTTTCCGTCGATCCGGCCGATGATGTTGTAGAGCCGCCGGACGTCGGACGGGGCGCGGCCCGCGGCCGAAGCGGCCTCGTCCATGCGGTGGTTGAGCGCGATGACCGCGGCCGGGTCGAGGTAGGGGAAGCTCGGCAGCCAGCCGTCGCCGAGGCGCGCGGTGACCTCCAGCATCCGGGGCCGGTACGCGCCGAGCCAGATGCCGATCGGGTGCGCGGGCGCGGGTCCGGGGACGACGCCCTCCAGCCGGTAGTGCTCGCCCTCGTACGCGGCGGGGGCGTCCCCGGCCGCCCACACCCGGCGGATGACCGCGACGGCCTCCTCCAGGGCGTCGATGGCGACCTTGGGCGAGCGGCGCGGGCCGCCCATGCCGCCTCCGCCGTGGTCGGCCGCGGCTCCGGCGCCGAGGCCGAGTTCCACCCGGCCGCCGCTGATCAGGTCGAGCGAGGCGGCGGCCTTGGCGAGCATGGCCGGCGGGCGCAGCGGGAGATTCGCCACGTCGGGGAAGAGCCGGATGCGCTCGGTGCGGGCGGCGAGCACGGACAGCAGCGTCCACGCCTCCAGGGCGGCGCCCATGTAGGGGTGGTCCATGAGGCCGAGTAATTCGAAGCCGCGGCTGTCGGCGAGTTCGGCGAGCCGGATCAGCTCGTCGATCCGGGCGGCCTCCGGGTTCAGCGCGATGCCGAACTCCAGCGGATGGACGCGCTCGGCGGTCGTCGGGGCGGGTGCGGTCACGGGCTCGGACATGAGTGGTCTCTCCGGGGGTTCGGCGTGAAGTCGTTGTCATTAAAGCCGTCGACCGTAGGCCCCCGCTGTACCGTTGGCGTGACGGTAATTGACGCTGGGCGTCAGGAAAACTGACGGTGCCACGGGGCGGGGGGACTGCGGCGTGCTGGACGTACGGAAACTGCTGCTGCTGCGCGAGGTGGAGGCCCGGGGCTCGATCGCCGGGGCCGCGCAGGCGCTCAACTACACGCGGTCGGCGGTCTCCCAGCACCTGTCGGCGCTCGAAGCGGAGACCGGGGTGCCGCTGCTCGACCGGACGAACGGCAAGGCGACGCTGACCGCCGTCGGCCGGTTGCTGGTCAGGCACGGCGAGGACATCCTGTCCCAACTGGAGACCGCTGAATCGGAGTTGCTGGAATTCAGCGGACAGGTCTACGGCGACCTGCGGGTCGGGATGCCCTTCCACGAGGGCCCGGCGCTGCTCGTGCCGGTGCTGGCCGGGCTGCGGCGCGACCATCCCAACCTCCGGATCACCTTGCACGACGTCCGCAGGAGCGAGGCCCGGCAGGCCGTGCGGCTCAATCAGCTCGACCTGGTCGTCGCCTCCCGCTACGACCAGATCCCCGAGCCGGACGTGCCGGGGCTGACCGAGGAGCCGGTCGCGGGCGACCGCATCCGGCTGGCGGTGCCGCCGGGCCACCCGCTCGCGGAACAGGGCGGGGCCGGGAAGCCTCTGCCGCTGGCCGACTTCGCCCGTGACCCCTGGATCTACGACGAGGGCTCGGCGCTCGGCCGGCTGACCCTGCACGCCTGCCACGGCGCCGGGTTCGCCCCGGACGCCGTGGCCGAGACCGACGACATGCAGGCCGTCCTCGGCCTGGTGTCCCACGGCTGGGGCGTCGCCCTCGTCCCCGACCTGGTCCCCGACCGCCCCGGCTTCCCCGTCGTCCGCGTCACCCCCGCCGCCCTCACCCTCACCCGCCACGTCACCCTCGTGGCCCGCACCGGCACGATCGCCTGCCCCTCGATCTCGGCCGTGCTCACTGCCGTGAGGTCCCTGGTCAACACCCGCCCCCCGACCCCCGCAGCCCCCACCCCCCACTGACCGCCGCCCCGGCCGGCGAGACCGAGCCCGGCACCTCGACGCCCCCCCGCAGGCCGCTCGTGCCCGGCCCGGTCAGCCGTCCGCCCCGAGGCCGGACAGGCCAGGGCAGGCATCGAGGCCGGCGCCTCAGCGCGCCCGCGCGGGCGGCGCGGCCCGCAGGGGCCCGCTGAGGCCGGTCGCGCGGCGCGCGCGGCGCGGGGGCCGATTGGGCTGCGGGCCGGACGGCGCACGCCCGCCCGGAGGGCTATTTGTGGCCGGTTACCAGGGCGACCGGGCCGTCGAGGGGTTGGGCGGAGCAGGAGGTGAAGCCGGTTTCTTCCAGCCAGCGGACGCAGTCGGCGCCGGTGTAGTCGAAGCCGCCGGGGCTTTCGAGGAGCATGTGGAGGCTGGTGAGGAGGCCGAAGGCGTTGACGCGGCGGTCGTCGTCGATCATCGACTCGTAGACGACGACGGAGCCGCCGTCCGGCAGGGCCTCGTACGCCTTCTTCAGGAGCATCCGCTTGGTGTCGAGGTCCCAGTCGTGCAGGACGCGGCCGAAGACGACGACGTCGGCGGTGGGCAGGGCGTCGGTGAGGAAGCTGCCGGGCTCGAACCGGAGCCGGTCGCCGAGCCCGGCGCGCCGTACCGTCTCGTGGAAGGTGGGCGCGACGGCCGGGAGGTCGAAACCGGTGCCGCGCAGGTGCGGGTGCGCGGTCAGTACGGTGTTGAGCAGGATGCCCTCGGAGCAGCCGATGTCGACGACGGTCGTGACGTCCGCCCAGGCGAAGGCGGCGGCCAGCGCCTGCGAGGCGGCGAGCGAACCGCCGGTCATCGCCTTCTGGAAGCGGCTGGTCAACTCCGGGTCGGCGTACAGGACATCGAAGGGATTGCCGTCCGCTCCCCCGACGTTGTTCTGCGGCTCACCGGTCCGCAGCGCCTCGGTCAAGTGCCCCCAGGACTGGTACCACTGCTCCTGCGCCATCTCCAACAGGCCCCCGATGTACGTGTCCTGGGCGCGGTCGAGGAAGGCCGCCGTGTCGGGCGTGTTCGCGTACACCCCGTCCGTCCGCTCCAGCAGGCCGAGCGCGACCTGGCTGTCGAAGAAGTCGCGGGCGCCGCGCGGGTGCAGACCGAGGCGGGCGGCGAGCGCGGACGCGTCGGCCGGGCCGTGGGCGGCGAGGTCCGAGTACACCCCCAGCTCCACGGCGGTCAGCAGCACCTTGGACTGCCAGAATCCGAGGCCGAGTTGGACCAGCCGGTCCTGGGGGTTGCCGACGGGCGGGCGGGACGCAGTGCTCACGGCGTGTCCTTCCTGGGGTGGGGTACGGGGCGCGGGCGGGTGGGTCACAGGGGCCACAGGGGTCACAGCACGACGGCGGGGAAGGGCGGTGACGGCAGCGGCACCCGGCGCCTGAAGGCCGTGGCAGCCGTAACGGCGGTGGCGCGAGCCCCCGCGCGCGGATAGCTCCCGAGGAAGCTGGCCCGCGCCCCGACCTCGGAGAGCGCGGCGACGGCGTGGCGGACCCGCTGGTCGTCGATGTGGCCCTCGACGTCCACGAAGAAGCGGTAGTCGCCCAGGCGCAGCCCGGTCGGCCACGCCTGGACCCACGCGAGGCTGACGCGTCCCGCCGTGAAGACGGACAGGATCCCGGGCAGCGCGGCCGGTGTGCCGTCGCCTGCCGACACCAGCAGGGAGGTACGGTCCCGGCCGGTGCGGGCGGGCGGCACCCCGGCGCGGCGGACCATGACGAAGCGGGTCACGGCGTTCTCGCGCTCGCCGATGTCGGTGGCGAGCACGCGCAGCCCGTACCGCTCGGCGACGGCGGGCGCCGCGACGGCCGCGACGCGCGGGTCGCCGGACCCGGCCAGGTCGCGGGCGGCGCCCGCCGTCGAACCGGCGGCCTCCGTCACGGCGTTCGGGAGCCTCAGGCCGAGCCAGCGCCCGCACTGGGCGAGCGCGTGCGGGTGGCTGCGGACCCGCTCGACGCCGTCGAGAGTGGCGCCGGGCAGGCCCAACAGCGCGAAGCTGACGCGCAGTTCGGTCTCGCCGACGATGTGCAGGTCGTCGGTGGCGGCGAAGCCGTCGAGGGTGGCGGGGACCACGCCCTTCAGGGAGTTCTCCACCGGCACCATCGCGGCGGCGCAGTGGCCGCGCCGTACGGCCTCCAGGGCGTCGGCGACGGTCGGATACGGCTCGCACACCGGCCCCGGCACCGGCACCGGCCCCGACCCCGGTCCCGGTCCCGGTCCCGGCACCCGCGTGCCGAGCGCGGAGCGCAGCGCCGTCTCCGTGAAGGTGCCCTCGGGCCCCAGATAGGCGTACCTCATGAGGGCCGCTCCCTCAGCTCTCGATGAGGCGGTGGAAGAGGACGGTGTCGAAGATGTCCTCCATGGCGGTGGCCCGGCCGTCGCGCATCGTCCAGGAGTGGACGAACTGGAGGGTCTCGGTGTGCCCGGTCAGCGAGGTGACCTGCCGGATGCCGAAGACCACGATCCGGTCGCCGGACTCGATGAACTCCAGCGGCTCCAGGCGCATTCCGCCCAGCACGGTGGGGACGTGGGCGAGGAACTCCTTCACGCCCGCGTGCCCCTTCTTCGTACCGCCGAGCCCGTAGGTGTCCATCCCGTCCGGGTGCACCCAGTCGACGTCCGGGTGCAGGATCGCGAGCAGCCCTTCGACGTCGCGTTCCGCGAAGGCGCGGTAAGCGGCCCGGACCGCCTCGGAGTTGCTACGCCCGGACACCGGCGCCCACCTCCCCGGCGCTGTGCTCGCGCAGGTGCCCGGGGTACATCGCGGCCAGGGTGCGGCGGATGCCGTCGCGCCAGCCGACCTCGCAGGGGCCGGTCAGCTCGCGGCGCAGCGCCGGGTCGAACTGGTAGGTCTCGCGGGTGACTTCGGACGGTACGAGCGTGGCGGTGACCCCGGTCAGCTCCTCCAGGTACCGCACGCAGTCGGTGATGCCGACCGCTTCGTCGCCGCCCCAGTTGACGAGCGTGGTGGGGACGGCGGCGGCCTCCCACAGGCGCGGGACCTGGCGGACGAGGTCGTCGGTGTAGAGGAGCGAGCACCAGTTCTGGCCCTCGACGGGCACGGGGATCGGCTCGCCGGCCAGCATCCGCGTGAAGTAGAGCATCGGGACGCCGCCGTAACCGCCGGGCCCGTAGGCGATGTTGAGCCGCGCGATGGTGGTCGGCAGGCCGAGCACCTGGCCGAAGGCGCGCACGGTGCCCTCGGCGGCGATCTTCCCGACCGGGTACGCGGGCAGCCAGTCGGCCTTGCCGTCCACGGGGTCGGTCTCGGTGTAGCGGTGGTCGAGGGTCTGGCGGGCGTAGAGCGCGCCGGTGGACACGTACAGGAAGGCGTCGGCGCTGCGGCAGTGGGTCATCAGCCGCCCGGCGGCGATGGAGTTGACGGCGACGGCCGCGTTGAAGTCGCCGTCCTCGCCGCGCCGGACGGCGGAGTGGACGACGTGGGTGAAGTCGTCGGGGAGGCCCTTGAGGGTGTCGGGGCCGAGGTCGTCCATGTCCCAGCGGAAGGTGGTGATGCCGCTCGCGGTGAGTTCGGCGGCGACGCCGGGGGTCCCGAAGCGGCCGAGACACCAGACGTCGTTGTCGGCGGCGAGCGCTTCGGCGACGGGCCTGGCGACCTGCCCCGTGCCGCCGGTGACCAGGATCTTCTTGCCCTTCACGCTGTCACGTCCCCGGTGTCGGTGTCGGTGTCGGTTTCCGCGCCTGCGCCTGCGCCTGCGCCACCGTCCCCCATGGCGCGGTCCAACTCCCTGCGCAGGATGGCCTGGAAGGCGGCGACGTGCTGCGGGCCCATCAGCGTGTAGTGCTCGCCCGGTACGTCGATGTAGTCGTTGGGCCCGGTGGTGTAGTCGTCCCAGCGGCGCAGTTCGTTCTCCAGCCAGTCCTGCTTGGTGCCGCGCAGCGGGACGGCGTAGAAGACCTTCATCGAGCGGACGGTGCCGCTCGGCTGGTAACCGCGGCCCAGGTCCGTGAGGCCGTCGGCGAGTTCGGCCCAGGCGGCGAACTTCTCGGCCGTCAGGTCGAGTTCGGCGAGCCGGTCGGCGGGGGCGATGTCGATGAAGTGCTGGAGCTGCCGTTCGCGGGGCAGCCCGCGCAGGGTGCCGGGGATCTCCAGCGACTGCTTCTTGTTGATCAGGGCCAGGAAGAAGGCGAGGTTGGCGGCGGTCTCGACGAAGTCCAGTTCCTCCATGCGGTACTTGATGTGCGGCGGGAGGTTGAAGCTGCCGACGAAGTCGACGCGTTCGCCCCGCGCCTCAAGGACCTTGGCGATCTCGAAGGCGACCGCGCCGCCGTAGGAGTAGCCCGCGACCGCGTACGGCCCGTGCGGCTGCTTGGCGCGGATCGCGTCCACGTAGGCGGCGACCATCTCCGCGAAGGTGGCGAAGGGCTTCTCGCCGCGGTTGAAGCCGCGGGCGCGCAGCGCGTAGAAGGGCCGGTCGGCCACGAAGTACTTGGCGAGGTTGACGAAGACGAGGACTTCGCCGACGCCGGGGTGCACGCAGAACAGCGGGGTCTTGCCGCCGCTGAGCTGCATGGGGACGATCGGGTCGTACGGCCGCTCGCCGGTCGTGGTGTCCCCGGCGGCGAGGTCGGCGGTGATCCTGGCGGCCAGGTCGCGGACGGTGGGGGCGGTCAGCACGGTGATGATCTGGAGGTCGGCGACGCCGAGGCGCCGAGCGACACTGAGCCGCAGCCGCAGGATGTCGAGCGAGGTGCCGCCGAGGTCGAAGAAGCTGGCGGTGGCGCTGATCCGGTCGGCGGTGGTGTCGAACATCTCGGCGTAGATCGCGGCCAGTTGCCACTCGGTCTCGCCCTCGGGCGCGGTGTAGCCGCCGAGTTGACGCGAGGTCAGTTCCTGTACGGCCGCGGTGGCGGCGGCGAAGTCGCCGTTCTCCAGGCGCTTGCGCAGCAGGGAGCGCTGGATCTTGCCGAGGCTGGTCTTGGGGAAGGCGCTCTCGGGCAGCGGCAGCAGCAGCGCGGGGCGGAAGCCCCAGTGCATGACGACGGTGGAGCGGACGGCGGTGAGCAGCCGGAAGAGTCCGGCTTCGTCGGCCGCGGGGATCTCGGGGTGGAAGGCGACGACGAGCTGTTCGGTGTCGGCGCCGGGCACGCGGGTGGGGAAGGCGGCGACGAACGAGCGGGCGACGCCGTCCAGTTGCTCCAGGGCGGTCTCGATGTCGTGGCTGTAGTAGTTGACGCCGTTGACGATGACGCTGTCCTTGCTGCGGCCCACCAGGGTGAGCCGTCCGCCGTCGATCCGGCCGAGGTCGCCGCTGCGGAACCAGCCGTCGGCGGTGAACGCGTCGGCGGTGGCCTGGCCGTTGTTGTAGTAGCCGCCGGTGATCATCGGCCCGCGGAGCTGGAGTTCACCGACCTGCCCCTCCGCCAGCGGCCGGTGGGTCTCCTCGTCCGCCACCCGGATGGCCAGGCCCTCCACGGGCAGCCCGAGGTTGGCGAACTCCTGCCCGGCGTCCAGCTCGGGGAAGCCGGTGGAGTAGACGCTGCCCGCGCACGTCTCGGTCATCCCGAAGGCGGGCCACAGCGCGAAGGACGACAGGCCGTACGGGGCCAGTTCGTCGAGGAAGGTACGGCCGGTGGCGCACACGATGGCCTCGCCGCCGCTGATGATGTGGCGCAGGCGGGACAGGTCGAGCGGTTCGCCGCCGCTCGCGCCCTCGGTGACCGAGGACGCCCCGCTCACGGCCGCGTTGACCAGGCCCAGCAGGAAGTTGGGCGTGAAGGTCATGGTGACCCGGTGGCGGGAGAGCAGCCGCAGGAAGTCCAGCGGCTCCTTGAGCACCACCTGCGGCTCGACGTGGAGTTGGAGCGCCCCCGCGTACAGCGGCAGCAGGTGGCACTCCAGCAGCGCCGCGACATGGTCGAAGGACACCCAGTTCAGCGAGGTGTCGGCGGGGGTGAGGCGGTGGAAGCCGTTCTTGCCCGCCATCGACGCCAGCAGGTTGGCGTGGGTGAGCATCACGGCCTTGGAGTTGCCGGTCGAGCCCGAGGTCAGCACCAGCAGCGCCAGCTCACCGGGCTCCGCGTCGTACAGCTCCGCGGCGGGCTCGTGGCCGCGCAGCCCTTCCAGCGGTACGGCCGACAGACCCGGCACGCGCGGGAGTTCGGCGGCCAGCGCCTCGTCGGCGATCA
The DNA here is from genome assembly GCF_044749865.1 of Streptomyces sp. NPDC088910. Taxonomy (NCBI): domain Bacteria; kingdom Bacillati; phylum Actinomycetota; class Actinomycetes; order Kitasatosporales; family Streptomycetaceae; genus Streptomyces; species Streptomyces sp. NPDC088910. Next base: position 54,428 of record NZ_JBIVIV010000007.1, on the reverse strand, counting down.
GCAGCGGCTTGTCGAGCAACTGGTCGACGTGCGCCAGTTGGGCCGCCCAGCGCTCCGGGTCGCCGCGCAGCGGCACCAGCGGGCAGGGCACGAGGCCGCCCAGCAGGCAGGCCCAGAAGACGGTGAGGAATTCGTGCGGGCGCTCCACCAGCAGCGCGACCTTGTCGCCCGCGCGCAGCCCGTGTGCGCGCAGTCCGGTGAGCGACCGGCGCGCGTCGTCCACTAATTGCGGGTAGGTCTGGAGCCGGGTGGATTCACCGGCCATTCCGTGACAGTAGCGGATGCCCGAGTCCTGGTGCTTTTCCGCGGCGCGCAGCAGCAGGTGCGCGATATTGCGGACGTTCTCGTCGGCGGCGGGATTTTCCGAAGCCTCGCGTAATCGCGGCGCATTGGACATGACTGTGCCGGGTCCTTTCGTCGCACTGTCCGGTTCACCAAGGGAATCCGTGTCAGCAAGCAAGCCTCTGAGCAGCACAGTTGACCGGCGAAGGCATGGCGCCGACACCGTAGCGATGTAGCACAGGGGTAACGAAGGAGGTACCTCAGGCAAACTGCCGGAAACACTCGACATTGAGAGAACCGGCCAGCGCGGATTATTTCCGGAAACGCTGGGTGAGGTCGATGGTTGAACTTTAGGAGGTCGCTCACCGCGCATTCAAGGCGGCCAGGGCGACATGGCTCAAAGCAGCCTGACGCGACTGCCGCGCAGCATGAATTCCGCAGTTGGCGGCGCTCCACGTGAGATGAGCCACAACGCGGCGGCGCTGGCCGAAAACACGTGACGTACCCGCCCGACCGCACAGCGCCACCCGCCGACCCCCCCGCACCCCCGGCGGCCCCCACCCACCTCGATCCGCCCCACCCCGATCCGACCCGCCGCGATCCGACTCTGCCCGGCGCGTACCGCCGCCGACCCGCGCCGCCCGGTACCGGACAACCGGCCGCTTATGCTGCTGCTGCCCAGGGAAAACACCCAGCAGGGCTCTGGCCACAGCAGAGCCCGGGGCCCCGGAGCAGAACCGAGCAGGCACCGTCCGTGGAAGGCAGCACGACATGAGCCCCCGTACCGCAGTGGTCACCGGCGCGAGCAGCGGCATCGGAGCCGCCACCGCGCGCAAGCTCGCCGAGGCGGGCTTCCATGTCGTGCTCACCGCGCGCCGCGCGGACCGGCTGGAAGCGCTGGCCAAGGAGCTGACGGAGCAGGGGAGTTCGGCGTCCGTGTACGGGCTGGACGTCACCGACCGGGCGGCCGTGGACGCGTTCGCGGCGGGTCTGGACCAGTACCCGCCGGTGCACGTCCTGGTGAACAACGCGGGCGGCGCCGTCGGCACCGAGCCGGTGGCCACCGCGGACCCGGCCGACTGGCGGGCGATGTTCGAGGTCAACGTGCTGGGCGTGCTCAACGTGACGCAGGCGCTGCTGCCCGCGCTGACCGCCTCCGGCGACGGCACCGTCGTCGTGCTGTCCTCGACCGCGGGCCTGGCCACGTACGAGGGCGGCGGCGGTTACGTGGCCGCCAAGCACGGCGCGCACGTGATCGCCGAGACGCTGCGCCTGGAGCTGAACGGCAAGCCGGTGCGCGTCATCGAGATCGCGCCCGGCATGGTGCGTACCGACGAGTTCGCCCTGACCCGCTTCCGCGGTGACGCCGACCGCGCCGCCGCCGTCTACGCGGGCGTCGCCGAGCCGCTGACCGCCGACGACGTGGCCGACACCGTCTCCTGGGCGGTGACCCGGCCCGCGCACGTGAACGTCGACCTCCTGGTGCTGCGCCCGCGCGCGCAGGCCAGCAACTACAAGGTGCACCGCGAGGAGCCGCAGTGATATCCGAGCCGGAGCTGACGGGCGGCGGACCCCACGAGCGCGGCGAGCCGGACTACGGGGTGCTCGGCACGCCCGACGCCGCCGATACGGCCGACGGTCCCGGCTCCTCGGGCCGCACGGCCGACCTCGTCGTGGACTTCGAGGGCGGCCCGCCCCCGCCTCCGGCCGCCGCCTCCCGCGTACGACCGCCGTGGGTGTGGGTGCTCGGCGCGGCCGTCGTCACCTCCGCGCTGTGGGCGGGCGGCCTGTTCGTGTACGACCGGGGCCACAGCGACCTGCCGGACCTGCACGGTTACCACATCGCCGACAGCCCCTGCGAGGGCCCGACCCTCCAGCCGCTGACCGCCGCCGTCCGGGCCAACAGCCCGGGGAAGCTCTCGGTGGAGACGCCCGAGACGTCGTCGCCCGCGATGCAGCACCTCGGCCCCGCCCTCGACCAGGTCGCGTGCGACTTCTCCACCCAGGCGCCGTACGCGCGGGGCGCCACGATGTCCTACATCGTCGCCGTCGCCGTCGACCTGCACAAAAAGACCGATCCCCGCGTCGAGTTCGAGGACCAGGTGCGGATGATGACCGGCAGCCTCCAGGCCGCGAGCGAGGTCTCGTCGGTGCCGGGACTCGGCGACCAGGCGTACTTCCTCACGCGCAGCGACGAGGGCCAGGAGCTGAAGATCCTGCACGGCGGCGCGGTCATCTCGCTCACCCTCAACGCCTACAGCGACGTCAACGTCTCCGAGGACACCATCAACGGCCTCGACGGGGGCGGCTATCCGCTCTCCCCCGACCTCGTCCAGTACCAGCCCGCGCTGATCGAGACGGCGCGGAACATCATGGGCGTGCTCCGGAAGTAGCCGCGGGCCGCGTGTCGCCCTCATGACGTTCCCTGCGGGCACGGCGTACGCGGCGCGCGAGCCGTACCGCCCGCGCCGTCACCGGCTGCCCGATCAGGACACCGGCCAGGACGAGCGCCAGGCCGCCCCACTGCTGCCCGCCCAGCGTCTCGGCCGCGACCAGCGTCCCGAGCAGGACGCCGGTGACCGGGTTGAGCAGGCCGATCAGCCCGACCCCGGCCGCCGTGAGGTGCCGCAGCCCGGTGAACCAGGCGGCGAAGGCGACGGCCGTACCGACCGTGGTGACGTAGCCGAAGCCCAGCAGCGCGCGGCCGTCCAGGGCGGGCGGCGCGCCTTCGGCCGCGGCGGCGACCGGCAGCAGGACGAGCGCGCCCGCGACGAGCTGCCAGGCCGTGGAGGACAGGACGTCCACGGCGCCGCCCCAGCGCTTGGCCAGGATGTAGCCGATCGAGGACATCGTCATGGCGGCGACGGACGCGAGCAGGCCGAGCGGGTCGATGCCGTCCGAGCCGTCGAGCACCATCAGGCACACGCCCGCGATGCCGACGCAGGCGCCGAGCAGCGGCAGCGCGCGCGGGCGCTCGGACAGCAGCGGCCAGGCGAGCAGCGTCATCACGACGGGCGAGGTGGCCATGACGGTGGACGCGACGCTGGTCGGCAGGAGCTGCGCGGCGACGTACACGAGCGCGAAGAACGCGCCCATGTTGAGCGTGCCGAGCACCAGCGACTTCCACCACCACGCGCCGCGCGGCACCCGCCTGCGGACCGCCAGCAGGAGCAGCCCGGCGGGCAGGGCGCGCAGCACCGCGCCGTACAGCGGGTAGTCGGCGGGCAGCGCCTCGCGGGTGACGTAGTACGTCGTGCCCCAGGCGACCGGGGCGACGGCGGTGACGAGGGACCACCGCACATTAGCTTCCATGGAAGCTAATGTAGCTTCCTCGGAAGGTATTGTGGAGGGCATGAGCGCACGCAGATCGCTGGACTCGCCCGAACCGCTCGATCACGTCGCCCGGATCCAGCGGGAGTGGGCCCGCGAACGGCCGGACGTGGACGTACGGCCGCAGGGCGTCATCGGCCGGCTGCACCGGCTCGCGGGCCGCCTCACCGACGAACTGTGCGTCGTCTACCGCGAACACGGCCTCGGCGAGGGCGACTTCGACGTACTGGCCGCGCTGCGCCGCGCGGGCGCCCCCTTCGAGCGGGCGCCCTCGGAGCTGGCCGAGCACACCATGGTCACGACCGGCGCGATGACCAAGCGGATCGACCGCCTGGAGCGCGCGGGTCTGGCGACCCGGCGCCCCAGCGAACTCGACGGCCGCGGCCGGGTGGTCGCGCTCACCGCGCACGGCCGCGAGGTCATCGACCGCGCCTTCACGGCCCACATGGCCAATGAGCGCCGCCTGCTGGGCGCCCTGACCGGCGACGAGGCCGCGCAGCTCGAAGCCCTGCTGACGAAGTGGCTGGCCCGGGTCGAACCGCCCGGCGAGTGACCCGGCCGGTCCGTGGCGGACTCAGTCCTCCGGGTCGAGGTCGACGCGCATCGTGAGCAGGTTGGTCCCGAACGCCCGGACCGCCGCGCTGTTGAACTTCGGCAGCCGCTTCAGCCGCTCACGCGGGTCGTCGTCGTCCACGAGGGTGGCCGTACCGGCGTGCCACTTGCCCTTGATCTGTACGCGTACGCGCGGGTCCGCCTCGATGTTCCGCACGTACTGCGACTGCCGGCCGAATTCGCTGACCCACCAGAAGGTGGTCCCCTCCAGCGCACCCCCCACCGGCGTCCGCCGCGGCTTCCCGCTGACCCGCCCGGTCGTCTCCACCACCGCCGCCCCCGGCGTGAAGGCCGCCGTCCGCCGCGCCACCGGATTCACCACCCACCGCTGCCCCCAGACCACCAGCCCACGACCCGCCACACCCACCACTCCCTCATCCACCCGCACCAACCCAACACCCCCACTTCTACCCCCCACCCGCCTCCGGCGGGCACCCCCGGCCGGGGCGGGGGTGCACAGGGCGGGCGCGGGCGCCCCGCCCGACGAGCCACCGCCGCCCCCTCGGCAACCCCCCCGCCTCCGGCGGACGCGCCCGGCCGGGGCGGGGTTGCACAGGGTGGACACGGAACCGTCGCCGGATGGCGGGATGGTGCTGATGTGGTGTGGGTTGACGTGAGCATGTTTGGCGGAGCCAAATCATTGGGGATGATTCCCGCGGCGTTCTTCGCGCGTAGATCCTTACGACAGCAGGGCCGTTGACGCTGGAGCCGCTTGATGCCACACCCTGTGCAGCCAGAGATCAGAGCGTTACCCCGTCCCCCCACTCACCCCCACACCCCCCACCCTCACCCCCCACCGTCACCGCCATCGCGGTCTACCGCTCAGAGCCATCTTGACATGCCCACCTCAGCGCACCCCGGCGCAACTCGTTGCTGAAGTGATCGCTGAAGCGATCGTCCCGCCGATGGAGGTTCCGTGAACCGCACCAAGTCCCTCTCCATGCTGGCCACGTTGGTCATGGGCGCCGCCCTGGCCCTCGTGGGCGTCAGCCCGGCCCACGCCGCAGGCCCCGCCTATGTCGCCCTGGGCGACTCGTACTCGGCCGGAAACGGCGCGGGAAACTACGACAGCGCCAGCGGCGACTGTCACCGCAGCTTCAGCGCCTACCCATACCTGTGGAAGAACGCGCACGCCCCGTCCTCCTTCGCCGACACCGCCTGTTCCGGCGCGGTGACCTCGGACGTGCTGAACAACCAGCTCGGCCCGCTCAACTCCTCCACCGGCCTGGTCACCATCACCATCGGCGGCAATGACGCGGGCTTCTCCGACGTCATGACCGCCTGCGTGACCGGCTCCGACAGCGACTGCGTCAACCGGGTGAACACGGCGGAGAACTTCGTCAGGAACACGCTGCCCGCCCGCCTCGACGCGGTCTACAACGCGATCCACGCCAAGGCCCCCTCGGCGCACGTCGTCGTCCTGGGCTACCCCGACATGTACACCCTCAACACCTTCTGCGTCGGCCTCAGCGCCACCAAGCACGCCAAGATCGACGAGGCCGCCGACGTGCTCGACACCACCACCGCGGCCCGCGCCGCCGCGCACGGCTTCTCCTTCGGCGACGTCCGCTCGACGTTCAAGGGCCACGAGCTGTGCTCGGGCGACGCCTACCTCCACTCGCTGGTCATCTCGCCGAGCTGGGAGTCGTACCACCCGACCGCGACCGGCCACTCCAGCGGCTACCTGCCGGTGCTCAACGCCAACGACTGACGCCAACCACTGACGCCCGCGACTGACGCCAACGACTGACGCCCGCCCCGACCCGGCCGAAGGCCCCCCGCCCGCTCAACCCCCCACCGGGCAGGGGGCCTTCGCGTACGCACGTCTCGGCCGCGGCGGCCTCAGAATTCGACGTCCTTCGTCGCGACCGTCCCCGCCGTGCGGCCGGGGGCCGCCTGGAAGCTCCAGTAGAGATTGGTGTGGGCGATCACCTGGGCCGGGGGCGGCGCGCCCCACTCGGTCAGATCCTCCGTCGTGTGGGCGTCCCCGACCAGCGTCGTGTCGTATCCCCGCACGAACGCGCCGTGCAGCGTGGAGCGGACGCACGCGTCGGTCTGGCCGCCGACGACGATCAGGCGCCCGACGCCGAGACCGGCCAGGACCTCCTCCAGGTCGGTGTCCTCGAAGGAGTCGCCGTACACCTTGTCGATGTGCGGCTCGGCGTCGTCCGCGCCCAGTTCCGGCGCGATCCGCCACGGCTCGCTGCCTTTCGTCCGGTCCTCGCCGGAGTCCTGGACCCAGACCACCGGGGCCTGTTTCTCCCGCGCCCGCGCGACCAGCGCGGCGATGTTGGCGACCACCGCGTCCCGTTCATGGCAGCCGTCGAGCACGCCCACCTGCGAGTCCACCACGAGGAGTGCGGTGTGCGGCCGGTTCTTGAGAGTGGTCATGGTCTTTCCCCCTTGCTCACGCGCCGTTCTGCTCACGCCCTGCGTCGCACAGAGCGTCACGTCCTGCGTCACGTCCTGCGTCACGTCCTGCGTCACGTCGGGCGTCACGCTCCGTGTCGGTCTCCGCCACCGTAACCCCCGCCACTGACAACGGGCCCGACGATCTCTTTGCCGTATCGAGCCGCGCATTCAGGTGATTCCGGTACGAAGGGCGATTTTCAGCCACCTAGTATCTGGTTCCGTGACAGACGGGAAGAGCCGGCGGCGACCGGCCGACCACACCAGCGGGGCGGGCGGCAGCGCGACCGACGTGGTCGTCCTCGGGGCCGGTCCCGCCGGGCTCGTGCTCGGCAACATCCTTGTGGACCGGGGGATCGACTGCGTCGTGCTGGAACGGGCCGGGGCCGCGCGGGTGCGGACCCGTGCGCGCGCCGGATTCCTGGCGGCCAACACCGTACGGATTCTCGAACGGCACGGCCTCGCCGAGGGGTTGCGGCGGCGCGGGCAGCCCCACAGCACCTGCGAGTTCCGTACCGAGGACGGCCGGTTCCGGCTGGACTACGGCGCGCTCGGACAGCGCGAACCGCACACCGTCTACCCCCAACAGGACCTGGTGAGCGACCTGTTGACCCGGTTCCAGGAACGCGGCGGGCAGATTCGTTTCGGCACCGAGGCCGTGGCCGTACGCGACGTCGACGGCGAGCGGCCCGAGGTCGTCGTGCGCGAGGCCGACGGACGGCCGGGCCTGTGGCGGGCGCGGTACGTGGCCGGTTGCGACGGGCGGCACGGCGCCGCCCGGCGTTCGCTGCCGCCCGGCGCCGTCCGCCACCACCGCGATCACGGCGTGACCTGGCTCGGTCTGCTCGCCGAGGCGCCGCCCAGCCTGGACGCGGTCGGATACGCGGTGCACGAGCGCGGGTTCGCCGGGCACATGGCCAGGACCAGCGAGGTCACCCGCTACTACCTCCAGTACGAGCGCGGCGCCCCGGCCGACGCGTGGTCGGCGGAGCGGATCTGGGACGAGCTGGAACTGCGCATGCGGGCGCGGGAGTTCGGGCCGCTGCGGCGCGGCCGGTTCGTCCAGCGGTCCGTCGTCGACCTGGAGTCCGACGTGCTCGAACCCCTGCGCCACGGCGCGCTGTTCCTCGTCGGCGACGCCGCCGGTCTGATCAGCCCGTCCGCCGCGAAGGGCGCCAATCTGGCCGTACTCGAAGCGGCGGTCCTGGCCGACGCCCTGGCCGCCGCTCTCACGGCCGGGGACCCGCGCGGCCTCGACGCCTACTCGGCGCGCTGCCTGACGCACATCTGGCGGGCGCAGGAGTTCTCGCACTGGATGATCGGGCTGCTGCACGGCCCGACCGGCGCGGACGGCGAGTCGTTGTTCCACAACTCCCTGCGCCGCGCCCGCCTCGCCTCATTGCGCACGTCGCGCAGCCAGCAGGACTGGTTCGCCGAGCACTACGTCGGCGTCTAGCCGTTCCGGCCCGCCGCCCCAACCACCCGCCCGCGCACCGCCGTTCACGCATCCCCGTACGTGCGGCCGCATCCCGCACCGCCGCATCCCCGCACCCGTCTCGCGTACACCCGTCCGCGTACACCCGTACGCGGACGACCGAACCCCGGAACGAATGAGGGTCCCCCGCACATGATCACGGCACTGTCGGGCGAGACGTCCGACGCGTCCCGCCTGCGCGCGACGGTCGACTTCGTCAGGGAGCAGGACACCGCCACGCTGCTCCGGCTCCTGCTTCCCGGGCTCGACGGCCCGGAGTTGCGGGCGCTGGCGGAGCGCTGCGCCTTCTCGCACGCGGCGCTGCTCGTCTTCCCGTCCGGCCGGGCGGAGTTGGAGGCCACGCTCGCCGACTGCGGGCTGGTCGCGGACGCGCCGCCGACGCCGAGCGTCGTCGTACGCGAGCGGCTGGCCGTACGGCACAAGCGGCGCGCGGCGGAGCTGGAGGTCGCGATTCTGCGGCCCGCGGTGGAGTGCCGGGACGGGGTACGGCGGACGGTCGAGGTGTTCGCGCTGACCGTGCCACCGGGCTCCGGCCTCGGCGAGGTCGCGGCGTACGAGCGGGCGCGGCAGCACGAGACGCATGTCGCCTTCGAGGTGGAGGCACCGGACCCGCTGGTGCTGCGCGGTCTGTGCGCGGCCTTCGGGCAGTACGGCGCGACGCCCGACGGCGGCGGCTACAACCCGCACGAGAACGGCACGGTGTTCTACTTCGCCGCGCCCGCCGAGGCCAAGGCCGGTTACGGGCGGGTGGAGTTGTACGTGCAGGGCGACCACCGCGACCTGCTCGACGCGCACATGGAGGCGCACCGGGCGCGGCAGCCCGCCGAGACCTTGCTGCGACTGCTGACCGGGGCGTGGACGACGCAGGCGCTGGCCGCGTTCGCGCGGCTGGAGGTGGCGGACGCGATGGACGGGGAGCGGGGCGTCGGCCTGCCCGAACTGGCCCACGCGGTTGGCGCGTTGGCACCCAACCTGGCCACCTTGCTGCGGTACCTCACCATGCTCGGCGTGGTGAGCGAGGACCGCGACGGCTTCCGGCTCACGGACACCGGCGGGCTGCTGCGGGCGGACGCCGAGGGGTCGATGCGGTCGCTGGCGCTGATGTACGGGGGGCCGTTCTACGCGTCCTTCGCCGGGCTCGACCACACCGTGCGCACCGGACAGGTCGCCTTCGAACAGCACTTCGGCGAGAACCACTTCGAGCACTTCGCCCGCGATCCCGAACTCGCCGGGCTGTTCGACCAGTCGATGGCCGCCGGCGCCCGGATGTTCGACCCGCTGCCCGACCACCCGGTCCTCGTCGCGGCGGCCGGAGCGGCGGCCGGAAGGGCGGTCGAAGCGGCGGCCGAAGAAGCCGAGGGAGCCGAAGGAGCCACCGTGGTCGACATCGCGGGCGGCAACGGCGAACTGCTCGGCCGAATCCTTTCCGCACACCCCCGCCTGCGCGGTGTCCTGCTGGAGCGCCCGCACACCGTCGAGACCGCCCGCCGCCTGCTCGGCGCGGCCGGTCACACCGGGCGGTGCGCCTTCCTCCCGGGCTCCTTCGCCGACGTGCCCGCGGGCGGCGACGTCTACATTCTGTCCCGCGTCCTGCACGACTGGGACGACGACCGCTGCCGCGAGATCCTGCGGCACTGCGCCCGCGCGATGTCCCCGGCCGCCGAACTGCTCGTCGTGGAACGCGTCTTGCCCGACGACGGCTCGGCCTCCCTGGCCACCGCCTGGGACCTGCACATGATGTGCAACGTCGGCGGTCGCGAACGCCGCGCCGACCACTACGCCCGCCTGTTCGCCGACGCGGGCCTCACCCTTGTCGGCCGCTCGCCCCTCCCCCTGGACGGCACCGTCCTGCACGCCCGCAGGGCCTGAGCCGTGCCCCCGCACACGAAGCCGAAGCCGGAGCCATAGCCGTAGCCGAAGCCATAGCCGTAGCCGCAGCCGTAGGAAGGAACCCGCCACGGGCGCACGGCTCCAGGAGCCGTGCGCCCGACGCGTCAGCCCTTGACGCAGACGACCTGCTTCAGCTTGGCCACCACCTCGACCAAGTCGCGCTGCTGGTCGATGACCTGGTCGATGGGCTTGTAGGCGGCCGGGATCTCGTCGACGACGCCGGAGTCCTTGCGGCACTCGACGCCGCGGGTCTGGTCCTCCAGATCGCGGGTGGTGAAGCGGCGCTTGGCCGCGTTCCGGCTCATGCGGCGGCCGGCGCCGTGGGAGGCGGAGTTGAACGCGGCGGAGTTGCCGAGGCCGCGGACGATGTAGGAACCGGTCCCCATGGAGCCGGGGATGATGCCGTGGTCGCCGGAGCCCGCGCGGATGGCGCCCTTGCGGGTGACCAGGAGGTCCATGCCGTCGTAGCGCTCCTCCGAGACGTAGTTGTGGTGGCAGGAGATGACCTCGTCGAAGGTCGGCCGGGCCTTCTTGAACTCCTTGCGGATGACGTCCTGGAGGAGCGCCATCATGATGGCGCGGTTCTTCTTGGCGTACTCCTGCGCCCAGAACAGGTCGTTGCGGTACGCGGCCATCTGCGGGGTGTCCGACACGAAGACCGCGAGGTCGCGGTCGACCAGGCCCTGGTTGTGCGGGAGCTTCTGCGCCTGGCCGATGTGGAACTCGGCCAGCTCCTTGCCGATGTTGCGGGAGCCGGAGTGCAGCATCAGCCATACGGCGCCGGACTCGTCGAGGCAGACCTCCACGAAGTGGTTGCCGCCGCCGAGCGTGCCCATCTGCTTGGTCGCGCGGTCGGCGCGGAACCTCACGGCCTCCGCGAGCCCGTCGAAACGGTCCCAGAAGGAGTCCCAGCCGGAGGTCGCCATGCCGTGGAAGCGGCCGGGCGAGACCGGGTCGTCGTGCATGCCGCGTCCGACCGGAATCGCCTGCTCCACCTGGGAGCGCAGCCGGGAGAGGTCGCCGGGCAGGTCGTTCGCCGTCAAGGAGGTCTTGACCGCGCTCATACCGCACCCGATGTCGACGCCGACCGCCGCGGGGCAGACCGCGCCGTGCATCGCGATGACGGAACCGACCGTGGCGCCCTTGCCGTAGTGGACGTCCGGCATGACGGCCAGGCCCTTGATCCACGGCAGCGAGGAGACATTGCGGAGCTGCTGCATCGCGACGTCCTCGACCGTGGTCGGGTCCGTCCACATCCGGATCGGCACCCGGACACCCGGCACCTCGGTATAAGACATGACAATCCCCCGTAAACGGCAAAATCAAGGATGCCTCACGCGATAAAACCGCCCCAAGAGGTGGTTTGGGTGAAGCTTGCGGTAGACATTGTGTCCACGGCGCACCCGCTCACGCCAAAGGTTTACGCGCGGGAGCGGCAGAACCTGAGGGGAAGGGGGCCCGCCCAGTGCGGTCCACGCGAAGTGTCCCGGCGGCGCGAGGTGCCCAGGCGACGCGACGTGCTCCGGCGGGACGCGGCCTCCCGGCCGCCGTCGGCACGGCCGTGACCGCGGTGGCGCTGGCCCTGGCCACGCTCGGCGCGTGCACCGGCGGCGGGGACTCGGCGGATTCCGCCTCGGACCAGAAGGCGCAGCTCGCGGGCGGCGGCAGTGCGAGCACGGTCTCGCCCGCGCCGCCCGGCAAGTACCAGACGCTGCCCGCGCCCTGCACGGCCGTCGGCCAGGAGCTGCTCAAGTCCCTGGTCCCCGCCGTCCCCGACGTCGCGGGCTCGGAGTCGCTCACGTACGACACGGACCGCCGGGTCGGCTGCTCCTGGCGCGGCACCCGGGCCGACGGCACGTCGAACACTCTGAAGATCGACCTCGAACGCGTCGTGTCGTACGACCCGGCCGTCAGCGACGAGGTCCAGGCCGACCTCGACTTCTCCAACGAGGCGGCCGACGCCTCGATCCCGCCGCTGTCGTCCTCCGCCACTCCGAGCGGCCAGCAGACGACCGCCACGCCGACCGGCGGTACGACGAACGGCAACAATTCCACCACCGGCAGCGGTACGAACGGCGGCAACGGTACGAGCACGGGGTCCGCGACGAGTTCCGGCACGGCCGGTGGCGGCGGCACCGACCTCCTCCCCCGCCGCCTCACCGATGTGGGAAACGCCGCATTTATCAATGACGTCCTCAAGCCCCACGCACAGCCTCCCCGCCGCGACGTGACACTGGTTTTCCGCACCGCCAACGTCCTGGTGACCGTCACTTACGCGGAGTCGTCACCCCGTGGCAGTACGCCACCGGACAGCGCTGACCTGCAAAAAGGCGCCCAGCAGGTCGCGGAGCAGCTCCTGAGGAAAGTCAAGGACTGACCGGGGGCCGACAGCGCGGCCCTTTAGGGTGACCCCCATGGAACGTCGACACACCGCCTCCCGCCTCGCTCTGCTGCTCGCCTGTGCGGCCGTCCCCGCGATGGCTCTCGCGGGATGCTCGTCCGGTTCGGGATCATCCGACGCGAAGTCCTCGGCCTCCTCCCCCACGGGTTCCGGCCCGTCCGGCGGCTCGGCCACCCCGACCCTCGCGCCCGCGAAGTTCGCCGCGCTCCCGGCGTCCTGCAAGGCGATCACGCAGGCCACCGTGAACGCGCTGGTGCCGAAGGCCAAGACGCCCGGCGGCACCCCGGTGAAGTCCGACGACATCACCTCGCGCGCCGGCTGCTCCTGGACGGGCAACGGCAAGGACGGCTACCAGTACCGCTGGCTGTCGGTCACCCTTCAGCGCTTCACGTCCTCCACCGCGCTCGGCACGGCCGAGGACCAGGCGAAGAAGCGGTACACCGAGCAGGTCGGCACGTTGAACCAGGTCCCCGGCGCGGCCTCCGCCACCCTCACCGGCCTCGGCGACCAGGCGGCCTCGGTGGTCAGCAAGGCCACCGTCGCGAAGGTCACCTCGCAGAACGACTCGGTGGTCGTCCGCAGCGGCAATGTCGTGGTCCTGGTGGAGTTCAACGGCGCGGGCCTCGAAGGCAAGAAGAACCCGTCGGCCGGCGACGTACAGAGCGGTGCGCAACGGGCGGCGAAGGAGGCCGTCGCGGCGGTCGCGGCGGCGAACGCGTAACAACTCCCGCTCTCCTCGCCCCGGTATTCGCGCGTTTGTACGGCGTTCGTTCGTCAACGCCGCGCCTCTCCTTCTCACCCGTATGGCAGTCTGGGGCCCGCCGGAGCCGGTACGGCTCCGGTCCGCCAGTGAGGCTGGAGCCAAGGGGTAGGAGGGGTCGCGGGTGGCCGCGATACGTTTGACCCGGACGCACCGCATATTGATCGGCGTGGTCGTCACCGGAGCGGTGGTGATCGCGGGGATCGGCTTCGCCGGTTCGTACGCGGCCGTGCGCTCGCTCGCCCTGGACAAGGGCTTCGGCTGGTTCGCGAACGTCTTCCCGATCGGCGTGGACGCGGGCATCGTCGTCCTGCTCGCGCTCGATCTGCTGCTGACCTGGCTGCGCATCCCGTTCCCGCTGCTGCGGCAGACCGCGTGGCTGCTGACGGCCGCGACGATCGCCTTCAACGGCGCCGCCGCCTGGCCCGACCCGCTCGGCGTCGGCATGCACGCGATCATCCCGGTGCTGTTCGTGGTCTCGGTGGAGGCCGCCCGGCACGCGATCGGGCGGATCGCCGACATCACCGCCGACAAGCACATGGAGTCGGTGCGCATCACGCGCTGGATCCTCGCCCCCATCCCCACCTTCCGGCTGTGGCGCCGGATGAAGCTGTGGGAACTGCGGTCGTACGAGGAAACGATCCGGCGCGAGCAGGACCGCCTGGTCTACCGGGCGCGGCTGCGGGCGCGGTACGGCGTCGCGTGGCGTCGCAAGGCCCCGGTCGAGGCGATCATGCCGCTGCGGCTGGCGAAGTACGGGGTGCCGCTGGCGGAGACGGCCGACGCCGGACTCGAAGCGGCGGGCATCGAGATCACGCGCCCCGCCAAGGAGTTGACGGCCGGGCCCGACTCGGCCGCGCCGATCGCGGCGGAGGCCGCGGAGCCGGTGACGGCGGCGCCGTCGAAGGCCGCCGCGAACGGGACGGTCAACGGAGCGGTGAACGGAGCCCTGAACGGGGCGGTGAACGGCCATGTGAACGGCCACGCCCTCCCGAACGGCGTTCCCGACCTCGCGGCCGAGGCGGCCGCGGCCCTCGCGGAGGCGGCCCGGCAGCAGCAAAGCGGCCAGCAGAACGGACTCGCGGGCGGACAACCGGGCGGACAGCAGGACAGGCAGCAGGACGGGCAGCAGTTCCAGCCGCAGTCGGAGTTCGAGCACCAGCAGGCGTACGAGCAGCGGCAGTTCGAACAGTTCCAGCAGTATCAGCAGTACAACCAGCAGCCGTACCCGCAGGAGTGGCCCCAGCAGGACATGCCGGGCGCGCACGACAGCCCGTGGTTCGCCGCCGCCCAGCTCCAGGCCCAGCGCGAGCAGCAGGCGTTCATGGCGCAGCAGATGCAACAGGCCCAGCAGCAGGGGCAGCAGGGCCAACAGATCCAGCAGCAGCCGGAGCCGGAGCAGCCGCAGATCATGGTCCCGGCCGGCCCCAACCGGTCGCGCCCGCTGGGCGGTTCCGGACTGAACGGCAGCGCCGCCGCCGCGCAGCAGCGCTTCCAGCAGGGCCCCGAGCCGCAGTACGCCGCTCCGGAGCCGGAAGCGGTGCCCGCACCCGAGCCGGAGCAGCCTCCGGCGCCGGAATTCGTCTCGGGCCTCGAATTCCCCGACGGCATCTCGCAGGACGAGGCGTTCTTCGGCGCCTACCGCCGCTACGTCCGCGAATTCGGCACCTTCCCCAACGCCCGGCAGTTCGCCCGCTACCTCTCCGACATGTACACCGGTACGCCGCCGGAGGAGCGCGAGCTGGTCCCGTCCCTGCGCGACCTGCGCTACCGCTTCCAGTCCGAGTCCGACACCGAGCACATCCCGTAGACCGGGGGCCGTGAACCACAGGCCGCAGGCCGGGGGCCACGCATACGACGGGGGCGGAACCGCGGTCGCGGTCCCGCCCCCGATGCCGTACGAGCCCTTACGCGCCCTCGCCCGCGCCCAGCAGCGTGCGGACGCGGTCGGCGCCCACCGCGAGGAGCAGCGTCGGAAGGCGCGGACCGGTGTCGCGGCCGACCAGCAGCTCGTAGAGCAGGGCGAAGAACGACCGCTGGGCGACCTTCAGCTCAGGAGTCGGCTTGGCGTCCGGCTCGAGACCGGCCAGCACCTTGGGCACGGCGTAGACGAGGGTCGTCAGACCGTCCAGCGACCAGTGCGAGTCGAGGCCGTCCACCAGGAGCTTGAGCCCGGCGCGCTCGCTGTCGCCGAGGGCGGCGAGGCGGGCGGTGTCGGGCTCGGCGCGCACCACGGTGCGCTGCTCGGCGGGCACCTGGGTGGTGATCCAGGACTCGGCGCGGTCGAGCCGGGGCCGCACCTCGTCCAGCGAGCCGATCGGCCGGTCCGGGTCCAGCTCGGTCAGGATGCGCAGCGTCTGGGCCTCGGCGCCCGCGGTGATGTCGGCGACGGACGCCAGCGTGCGGTACGGCAACGGCCGTGCGGTACGCGGCAGCTCACCGGCGGCGGTGCGGGCGGCCCTGCTGTGCGCGGCGACGTCGGCCGGGAGCGCGGTGCCCTCGGCGACCTTCCGCTCCAGCGCGTCCCACTCGTCGTAGAGCCGCTGGATCTCCTGGTCGAAGGCGATCTTGAAGGACTGGTTGGGGCGGCGGCGGGCGTAGAGCCAGCGCAGGATCTGCGGCTCCATGATCCGCAGCGCGTCGGCGGGGACGGGCACACCGCCCTTGGACGACGACATCTTGGCCATGCCGGAGATGCCGACGAAGGCGTACATCGGGCCGATCGGCTGCTTCCCGCCGAAGATCGGGCCGACGATCTGCCCGCCGACCTGGAACGAGGAGCCCGGCGAGGAGTGGTCGACGCCCGACGGCTCGAAGATCACGCCCTCGTACGCCCAGCGCATCGGCCAGTCGACCTTCCACACCAGCTTGCCGCGGTCGAACTCCTCCAGCCGGACCGTCTCCCCGTGCCCGCAGGCGCAGGTGTACGTCAGCTCGGTCGTCTCGTCGTCGTACGCGGTGACCGTGGTGAGGTCCTTGCCGCAGACCGCGCAGTACGGCTTGTACGGGAAGTAGCCCACGCCGGAGCCGCTGCCGTCGTCCTCGCCCGCCGCGCCCGAGCCCTCGGCGGCCTCCAGCTCGGCCGCGTCCACCGGCTTCTGCGACTGCTGCTTGGCCGGGGCCTTCTTCGTCCGGTACTGGTCGAGGATCGCGTCGATGTCGGCGCGGTGCCGCACCGCGTGCAGGATCTGCGCGCGGTAGGCGCCCGCCTGATACTGGGCGGTCTGGCTGATGCCGTCGTACTCCACGCCCAGCTCGGCCAGCGACGCGGCCATCTGCGCCTTGAAGTGCTCCGCCCAGTTCGGATACGAGGACCCGGCGGGCGCGGGCACCGAGGTCAGCGGCTTGCCGATGTGCTCGGCCCACGACTCGTCGACCCCGGGGATGCCGACCGGGACCTTGCGGTACCGGTCGTAGTCGTCCCAGGAGATCAGGTGCCTGACCTCGTGCCCGCGCCTGCGCACCTCGTCGGCGACCAGGTGCGGGGTCATGACCTCGCGCAGATTTCCGAGGTGGATCGGGCCCGAGGGGCTGAGCCCGGACGCGACGACAACGGGTTTCCCGGGTGCGCGGCGCTCCGACTCGGCGATGACGTCGTCCGCGAAACGGGAGACCCAGTCGGCCTCGTTGCTCTCAGCCACGGTCCTCTTCTTCCTGAGGGTTCGATGGGGGTGTTCCGACGGCTCCGATTCTCCCAGACATCCGGCCCCCGATCGCCAGCGGATAACCCGGCCTGTGGATAACTCGCCCGCTCCGTCCCCACCTGTGGATAACCGGCTCGGCCCATCGGGGCTCGCGTGGGACACTGGGACCTCGCCTCACCGCGAGGCGAAGTCCGCTATCCACGACACACGGAACGGCACACCCATGGCCTCGGTCACCTCCCTGTCCGCTTCACTCCAGCAGCGTGTCTCGGCCGCCCTCGCGGCCGCCGTGCCGTCGGCCGACGGTGCCGACCCGCTGCTGCGCCGAAGCGACCGGGCCGACTTCCAGGCCAACGGCGTGCTGGGCCTCGCCAAGAAGGCGAAGGCCAATCCCCGGGAGCTGGCCGCCGCCGTGCTGGCCGGGCTGCCCGCGGACGGCCCCGACGGGCTGATCGGCGAGATCGAGGTGTCAGGACCCGGCTTCCTCAACATCTCGGTCACGGACACCGCGATCACCGCCAACCTCGCGCTGCGGGCAGCGGACGACCGGCTCGGCGTACCCCTGGCCGAGCACCCCGGCACCACCGTCATCGACTACGCGCA
Source organism: Streptomyces sp. NPDC088910 (assembly GCF_044749865.1). NCBI lineage: Bacteria > Bacillati > Actinomycetota > Actinomycetes > Kitasatosporales > Streptomycetaceae > Streptomyces > Streptomyces sp. NPDC088910. The sequence goes on along the minus strand of NZ_JBIVIV010000007.1, from coordinate 37,002 downwards.
GCCGAATGTCGCCAAGGAGATGCACGTCGGGCACCTGCGGTCCTCCGTCATCGGCGACGCGATCGTGCGGATTCTGCGGTTCAGCGGCGAGACGGTGATCCCGCGGCACCACATCGGCGACTGGGGCACCCAGTTCGGCATGCTCGTCCAGTACCTGATGGAGCACCCGGACGAGCTGGAGAGCACGCAGACCACCGCGGACTCCGCGGTGGCCGGTGAGGCGTCGATGTCCCGGCTCGACCGGCTCTACAAGTCGTCGCGGACGCTCTTCGACTCCGACGAGGCGTTCAAGGACCGGTCCCGCAAGCGGCTGGTCGAGCTCCAGTCGGGCGACGCGGAGACGCTGAAGATCTGGCAGTGGCTGGTCGACGAGTCGCTGATCTACTTCCACTCCGTCTACGACAAGCTCGACATCGCGATCCAGGACGAGGACATCGTCGGCGAGTCCGGGTACAACGACATGCTGGTGGAGACCAGCGACCTGCTGGAGAAGTCCGGTGTCGCGGTCCGGTCCGACGGCGCGCTGTGCGTGTTCTTCGACGACATCAAGGGCAAGGACGGCGAGCCGGTCCCGCTCATCGTCCGCAAGTCCGACGGCGGCTTCGGCTACCCGGCCACCGACCTGTCGGCGGTGCGGGACCGGACGCAGAATCTGCACGCCACCACCTTGCTGTACGTGGTGGACGCCCGGCAGGCGCTGCACTTCCGGATGGTCTTCGAGACCGCCCGGCGGGCGGGCTGGCTGACCGACGAGGTCACCGTCAAGCACATCCCGTTCGGCACGGTGCTCGGCAAGGACGGCAAGCCGTTCAAGACCCGGGCGGGCGAGAGCGTCAAGCTGGAGGACCTGCTGGACGAGGCGGTGGAGCGGGCGACGGCCGTCGTCAAGGAGAAGGACACCAAGGGCGAGCTGTCGGACGCGGAGGTCGCCGAGCGCGGCACCGAGGTCGGCATCGGCGCGGTGAAGTACGCGGACCTGTCCACGTCCCTGGGCCGGGACTACGTCTTCGACCTGGACCGGATGGTGTCGCTCAACGGCGACACGAGCGTGTACATCCAGTACGCGTACGCCCGGATCCAGTCGATCATCCGGCGCTCGGGCGACGCGCGGCCCGCGGCCCACCCCGAGCTGCCGCTGGCACCCGCCGAGCGCGCGCTGGGGCTGCTGCTCGACGAGTTCGGCGAGGCGCTGGCCTCGACGGCGGAGACGTACGAGCCGCACAAGCTCGCCGCGTATCTCTTCTCGGTGGCCTCGGCGTTCGCGACGTTCTACGAGCAGTGCCCGGTCCTCAAGGCGGACAGCCCCGCCGTGGTGGAGAACCGGCTCTTCCTCTGCGACGTCACCGCCCGCACCCTGCGGCAGGGTCTGACGCTGCTCGGTATCCGTACCCCCGAGCGCCTCTAGGAGCTAGGACCCCTCGGGCCCCTCCGGCTCGCGGAAGATCGCCGCTGTGTCGAAGTCCCCCTGGACGACGTCGTAGGCGAGCGCCGCGAGCCGCAGGTGGTGCGCGCGGGCGTAGCGGCGGAAGGCGCCGAAGGCGTCGTCCACCGACAGACCCCAGCGCTCGGCGAGCACGCCCTTGGCCTGCTCGATCACGATCCGGTTGGTCAGCGCGGTCTGGAGCTGCACGCGCTCGACCTGGCTGCGCTCCAGGGTCCGCTGCTGGAGGATCGCGATCGTGGCGATGTCCGCGAGCGCCTGCGCCAGCAGCCGGTCCTCCTCGCTGATCGGCGTCGACTCGCGCTGGAAGAGGCTGAGCGCGCCCACCACCCGCTGCCGCAGCCGCATCGGGAAGGCGTGGGTGCGGACGAATCCGGCCTCGGTGGCCCGCGTGGTGAAGTGCGGCCAGCGGGTCCGGGTGATCGGCGCGGTCAGGTCCACGTCGATGCGGGCGTCGCCGGTGCGGAAGCACTCCACGCACGGGCCCTGGTCGTGCTGGGACGCGAAGAGCTCCAGCAGCCGGGTGCTCTCGTCGGACGCGGCCAGCGGGTGCAGCGTGCCGTGCTCGTCCACGAGCAGGATGCCGACCGTCGCGATGTCCAGCAGTTCCGCGCAGCGCTGGGCGAGCCGCTGGAGGAAGTCGATGATGTCGAAGTCGTCGGTGAGCGAGTCGGCGACCTCCACGAAGACTTCGGTGAGGCGTTGCACACGCGTCATGGGGATCAGTCCTTGTCTGCTGCGGTGGAGGGGAGGGTGCCGTCGCCGTTGACATCGAGGCGCAGCCGTCTGGCCACCACATCATGCGCCACGACGCGGATGGGCCGCCCGCTCCGGAAGGCGTGCGCCCGCAGGCGCAGGAGCGCGTCCGCGAGCGGGAGGCCGAGTTGCACGCTCGCCATGCCCGCCGCCTGGTGGACGACGGCGCTGTACAGCGTGCCGGGCAGTTCGGCGCCGCCCTCGTCCCCCAGGTAGCGGGCGGCCAGCGCGTCGGCGAGGACGAGGGCGTCGCCGGTCTGTTCGGTGCCGAGCGCCCCGGCCGTGGCGCGTACGGCGGTCAGCACGCCGATCCGGATGGCGCCGAGCGCGATCGGGAAGCAGAACACCGCGCGGACCGGCAGCCGTTCGGCCTCCGGCACCAGCGCGGGCCAGCGGTCGGCGCGCACGCGGCGCAGGTCGGGTGCCAGGACGGCGTGGCCGGTACGTACGGCGTCGGCGGCCGGGCCCTCGCCGACGGTGTACTGCAAGTCCTCGAAGGCACGGCTCAACGGGCCGGAGCACCAGAGCACTTCGGCCGCCTCCCGGCTCCCCGGGGTCTTCCGCGGCGAGGTGTCCCCCGCCAGAGCCGTCGACACGCCGTCCACCCCGAGCGCCACGGCCGCGAGACGCGCCCGCTGCGGCCACTCGCCCCGGCGCAGCGACACCAGTGCTTCCGCCATCGCGTCACTGATCACGGCTCAGCGCCCAACACCCTTTGTCCTGCGGCTGATCTGTCCGAGCGGCCACCCGCATGGCGTCCCCTCAGCCGGGTGTTGTACGGACGACGGACGCCGTGCGCCCGCCGACCTTATCCCCTGCGTGCGCGATCGCCCCGTTTTCCGGAGGTTACGGGCGCACGCCACGTTGACGGTGTACGTCGTCGGGGCCGCGCGCCCCGCGAAACCCCCGGCTCGGGGAGTCCCGGCTCCGTTTGACGCGGGTAGTTATACGACCCACAATCATTGTTATGACTACAACCAATTCGGCATCCGGCAAGCGCGTCCTGCTCATCGGCGCCTCCCGCGGCCTCGGCCTCGCCCTCGCGCGGGAGTGGCAGCACGAGGGGTGGCACGTCGTCGCGACCGTGCGCGGCACCCGGCGGACGGAGCTGCACGACCTCGCCGAGGCGCACCCGGACACCGTCGAGATCGAGACGGTGGACGTCACGGTCCCCGAGCAGGTCACGGCGGTGCGCGAGCGGCTGGAGGGGCGCGTCTTCGACCTCCTCTTCGTGAACGCGGGCGTCACGAACGAGCCCGAGGGGACGGTGGCGGAGACGTCGACCGAGGAATTCGTGCGGGTCATGGTGACCAACGCGCTGAGCCCGCTGCGGGTCGTCGAAACGCTCTCGGACCTCGTGACCGGGACCGGCACCATCGGGGTCATGTCCTCGGGCCAGGGCAGCGTGGCCAACAACGAGCGCGGCGGGCACGAGGTGTACCGGGGCAGCAAGGCCGCGCTGAACACCTTCATGCGCAGCTACGCGGCGCGGCACGAGGGCGAGTCCCGGCCGCTGGTGCTGATGGCGCCCGGCTGGGTGCGGATCGGCGTCGGCGGACCCGGCGGGCGGCTGACCGTCGAGGAGAGCATTCCGAACGTCGTCAGGACGCTCGACTCCCTCCGGGACAGCCCCGGCCTGCACTACGTCGACTACCTCGGCAACACCGTCGCATGGTGACCCCGCCCCCGGACGCGGAACCCGCCGCCCCCTCCGCCGAGACGGTCTGGGCCCTCATGCACGGCTTCGTCGAGGCCCACAACCGCCACGGCGAGCTGGCCGAAGCCCTCGGGTTCCGGCTCGGCGCCGGACGCGGCAAGGCCCTCTTCCTCCTGCGCGACGCGCCCCTGACCCTCACCCAACTCGCCGCGTCCATCGGCGCCGACGCCCCCTACACCACCCTGATCGTCGACAAACTCGAATCCCACGGCCTGGTCGAACGCCTCCCCCACCCCGCCGACCGCCGCCGCAAGCTCGTCACCCTCACCCCGGCGGGCCACGACGCCATCGCCACCGCCGACGCGATCCTCCACCGCCCCCCGCCGGCCCTCTCCGCCCTCTCCCGGAAAGACCTCGCCCACCTCACCGCCCTCCTGACCCGCCTCACCTCCGCGATGAGTTCCGGGCCCGCCCCGAGTCTCCTGTAGTGACCGCCGTCGGAAATCCGGCGCCGGACACGGCCGACGACACGGCCGAGAACACTCACGACAGAGCGCGGAGGACATCGTGACGAGCACGCAGGGCGAAGCGGGCGGCGGACGGCCGCCGGTGGTGGACATGGAGACGTGGCAGGCGGCGCGGGACGAGCTGCTGGTCAGGGAGAAGGCCCATACGCGCGAGGGGGACGCCATCGCGGCGGCGCGGCGCCGGTTGCCGATGGTGGAGTTCGACGGGTCGGTGGAGGTGACGGGCGCGCAGGGCCCGGTGCCGTTCAGGGACCTGTTCCAGGGGCGCAACGAGCTGCTGGTTTACAAGCACATGTGGCACGACGGGGCGCCGCACCAGGGCCAGTGCGAGGGGTGCACGGTCACGGCGTGGCACATGAAGGACGCCGCGTATCTGAACGCGCGCGGCATCTCGTGGGCCGTGCTGACGACGGGACGCTGGGAGGAGGTCCCGCCGTTCGTGGAGTTCATGGGCTACACCGAGCCCTGGTACTCGGTGCGCGACGTGGCCGCGCCGGTCGGCGGGGCGATGGGCCACCTCACCTCCTACCTGCGCGACGGCGACCGTACGTTCCTCACGTACGACACGACGGGCCGCGGCACCGAGGCGGCCAGCGGGAGCTTCGCGCTGCTGGACATGACGCCGTACGGGCGGCGCGAGGCGTGGCAGGACACGCCGGAGGGCTGGCCCGAGGGGAACGGTCCGTGCTGGTACTGGCGCGCGGACGTGGACGGGAACGCGACCTGGGGCCCGACCGGCCGGCCCGTACCGCAGTGGACGCGTCCCGGCGTGACCGCCGAGCAGACCCTGGGCCGCGGCGGCGAACACCACTGACGCGCCGCGGACGCCGTTGACGCGCCCGCCCGCCCGCACGCCACCCCGCCCCCGCCCTCACTTCCGTGAGACGAAAAACAGATAAGGCAGGTTGATAAGGTAGCCTTAGCATATGAACGAGGATCTGGACCCCGCAGCCGTCGCCGCCTCCCTCCTGACCGGCGTCGGCGCACTGGTGCGCCGCGCCCGGCAGGTGCCCACCGGCGGGGGCCTCACCATGCCCGAGCGGACGGCGTTGTCGCTCCTGAACCGCTCGGGCCCCACGACCTCCTCCGCCCTGGCCCGGCAGGTGCAGATCACCGCCCAGGCCATGGGCACCACCCTCGCCGGACTGCGGGACCGCGGCCTGGTCGACCGCGGCAAGGACCCGGACGACGGCAGGCGCGTGGTGCTGACGGTGACCGAGGCGGGTCGGCGGGCGCTGGAGGACAAGCGCAACGCGCGCACCGAGCAGATCACCCGGGCCCTGACCAGCGGCGCGTTCACCCCGGCCGAACTGGCACAGCTCGCGGCGGCGGCACCCCTGCTCGACCGGCTGGCCCAGGCCGTCTGACGCGACGGACCCCGCCCGAGGACACGTCGGGAAGCCCCCGGACGCGACAGGAAGCGAGCCGATGTCCCATCCCTCCCAGGCGCTGGGCGACCGGTACAAGTGGACGGCGCTGACCAACACCACCGCCGCCGTCTTCATGTCCGCGCTCGACGGCTCGATCGTCCTGATCGCGCTCCCCGCCATCTTCCGCGGCATCCACCTGGACCCGCTCGCGCCGGGCAACATCGCGTACCTGCTGTGGATGATCATGGGGTACCGGCTGGTCCAGGCCGTCCTCGTCGTCACCGTCGGCCGCCTCGGCGACATGTACGGCCGGGTCCGTATCTACAACTCCGGTTTCGCCGTCTTCACCTTCGCCTCGATCCTGCTCTCCTTCGACCCGTACGACGGCGGCCACGGCGCGATGTGGCTGATCGGCTGGCGGGTGCTGCAAGCCGTGGGCGGCTCGATGCTGACGGCCAACTCCGCCGCGATCCTGGTCGACGCCTTCCCCAAGGAGCAGCGCGGCTTCGCGCTCGGGATCAACCAGGTCGCGGCCCTGGCCGGGATGTTCATCGGCCTGGTCGCGGGCGGCCTGCTCGCCGCGTGGGACTGGCGCGCGGTGTTCTGGGTGAACGTGCCGGTCGGCGTCTTCTTCACCCTGTGGGCGTACCGCACCCTGCGCGACACCGGAAAGCGCGGCGGCGGCCGTGTCGACTGGTGGGGCAACATCACCTTCGCGGTGGGCCTGAGCGCGGTGCTGATCGCGGTCACCTTCGGCCTCCAGCCCTACGGCGGCCACACCATGGGCTGGACGAATCCGCTGGTCGTCGCCCTGGTCGTCGGCGGCCTCGCCCTGCTGGCGGCGTTCGTCGTCATCGAGAGACGCGCCACCTCGCCGATGATCCAACTGGGGCTGTTCCGGCTGCGGGCCTTCACCTTCGGCAATCTGGCGGGCCTGGCCATCTCGATCGGCCGCGGCGGCATGCAGTTCGTGCTGATCATCTGGCTCCAGGGCATCTGGCTGCCGCTGCACGGCTACGACTACAGCGACACGCCCCTGTGGGCGGGCATCTTCATGCTGCCGCTGACCGCCGGTTTCCTCGCCGCGGGCCCGGTCTCCGGCTATCTGTCGGACCGGATCGGCTCCCGCGGCCTGGCCACCGGCGGCGCGCTGCTGTTCGGCGCCAGCTTCCTCGGCCTGATGCTCCTGCCGATCGACTTCAGCTACTGGATCTTCGCGCTGCTGATCGCGCTCAACGGGATCGCGAGCGGCATGTTCGCCTCCCCCAACTCCTCCTCGATCATGGGCAGCGTGCCGGACGAGCTGCGCGGGGTCGCGTCCGGCATGCGGGCGACCTTCCAGAATTCGGGCACCGCCGTGTCCATCGGCGTCTTCTTCTCCCTGATGATCGCCGGACTGGCCAGCAGCCTCCCGCACACCCTCACCAGCGGCCTGCGGCAGCAGGGCGTACCGGCGCACGTCGCGGCCCAGGTCGGCGGCCTGCCCCCGGTCTCGTCCCTGTTCGCCGCGCAGCTCGGCGTCAACCCGGTGCAGCACCTGCTCGAACCCACCGGCACCCTGGCACGTCTGACGGCGGCGCAGCGGCAGACGCTGACCGGACACGAGTTCTTCCCCGACCTGATCTCGGGGCCCTTCCACTCCGGCCTGGTCATCGTGTTCGCCTTCGGCGCCGTCCTCGCCTTCCTCGCCGCCGTCGCCTCGATGCTGCGCGGCGCCAACCCCGCCGCTCCCGGCCGCGAGCGCCGGAAGCGCGAGCACCAGCCGTCCACGGCTCCCTGACGCCGCCGACGACCCCTCACCCCAGGAGAGACACATGCCCCTGCTCGGCCGACTCCTCAGCAACCGCAAGTCGGGCGACGCCCACGCGGCGTGGCACCTGCCCAACCTCCAGGGCCCCGACCTGCTGACCCTCACCAGCGAGGACTTCACAGACGGCGGCCCCCTGCCGCTGGAGCAGTGCGCGAAGAACGTCGGCGGCGCCGACCTCTCCCCGCGCCTGGCGTGGACCCCGCTGCCGGACGGCACCGCCCAACTCCTGCTGTCCGTCGAGGACATCGACGTCCCCATGTCCAGGCCCGCCGTGCACTGCCTCGCCCTGATCGACCCGGCGACGGCCGGCCGCCTGGACACCGGCGCCCTGTCCGCGCGCCAACCCGCCCCGGGCGTACGGGTGCTGCGGTCGACCATCGGCCGCGGCTACCACGGTCCCGCGCCGATCAAGGGCCACGGCCCGCACCGCTACGTCTTCCAGCTCTTCGCCCTCGCCGCCCCCGTGACCGACGGCGCCCCGACCACGAAGGACCTGACCCGCGCGCGCCCTCGTACCGTCCTGCCCGCCGTCGCCTCCCCCGTCCTCGCCCGCGGCCGGCTGACCGGGGTGTACGAGCGCTGACCCCGGCCGGCCGCGGCCTTGTGATCCACACTCTTGACGGCATATCGGCGCGTCATATGCGCATTTCGGGCGAACGGCTGTAATTCTGGCGGCCGTTGCGTCGCTCTCCGTCTCCCCCCGCCCGGACCGTCCCGTCCGGGCGGCGAGCGACGCGTGCCCGCCTCACCCAAGGAGCGCAGATGTCCCTGTCCCGTGCCGTGTCCCGCACCCGGTCCCGCCTTCTGGCGGTGCTCAGCGCCGCAGCCGTCGCGAGCGGGCTCGCGGTCGCCGTTCCGGCGGCGCCCGCCGCGGCGGCCGGTTCGTTCGTCGTCAGCGAGGCCCAGTTCGGCCAGATGTTCCCGGGGCGGAACTCCTTCTACACCTACCAGGGCCTGGTCCGCGCGCTGGACGCCTACCCCGGCTTCGCCCGCTCCGGCGACGGCTCGGCGCGCAAGCGCGAGGCGGCGGCCTTCCTGGCCAACGTGAGCCACGAGACCGGCGGCCTGCGGTACGTGGTCGAGCAGAACACCGCCAACTACTCCCACTACTGCGACCGCGGCCAGCCCTACGGCTGCCCGGCCGGCACCGCCGCCTACTACGGGCGCGGCCCTCTCCAGTTGAGCTGGAACTTCAACTACAAGGCCGCCGGTGACGCCCTCGGCATCGACCTGCTGCACAACCCGTCCCTGGTGCAGCGCGACGCCGCCGTGTCGTGGAAGACCGGGCTGTGGTTCTGGAACACCCAGAGCGGCGCCGGAAGGATGACCCCGCACAACGCGATGGTCAACGGCAAGGGCTTCGGTGAGACCATCCGCAGCATCAACGGCGACCTCGAATGCAACGGCAAGAATCCGGACGAGCGCAACGACCGCATCAACCTCTACAAGAAGTTCACCCGCCTCCTCGGCACCGACGTCGGCGGCGGCAACCTCTCCTGCTGACCCCCTCACCGGTCCCCCTGCCGGGGCGGCCGGCCGATCTTTTGAGGCGCGCGCCCCTCGGCGGTTCCCCTGCCAAGACGGCCAGCCGGTCTTTTAAGGGGCGCGGGGAACTGCGCGACCAGCCCCCACCGGGCTGTCAGCCCGAAAACAACAGCGTCTGCCCCGCTGGGGCCGGTTCTCAAAGGCGCACCACCGCGCGGGCTGAGCGCGCAGTTCCCCGCGCCCCCGGTGGGCAACCTCCTGGCGCAAGGGGAGAGCACAGGGGCCGCGCCCCCAAAAGCATGGCCCTGCGCAAGGGCACCGTGGGGCTACTTGGGGGAAAGGTGGCATATGCGCGTAGGGGAGGAGGCCGGGGTGGTAGGGATCAGGCGTCCCTGTCCCCCAGGTCAACAGGAGTTTGAGCATGCGGAAGTTGCTCGGTCGGACGGCTGCGATCACGGCGCTGGCAATACTTTTGCTCGCCTCTGTGCCAGGCCCGGCCTCGGCCGCCGGACCCGCACGACAGGGGCGGCCCTCGGCGATGGCCGACGAGTGCTACCGGCACCACGGCGTCTGGTACTGCGCGGACGACTGGGACTGGTATCCCGACCGCCACAGCACGGGCCCGGTCCTCTGACGAGGCCCCGCGGAGCCGGGCCGGGGCCCGGCGCCTGACCGCCGGGAAAGCCCGGCCCGCAGGGCCGCACCGTACGTCCCGGATCCCGTCCCCACGGTCCGGGACGCACGGCTGTCCGGCTGTCAGTGGTCGCCCCTAGAGTCGGGCGCATGGCGATGCTTCCTAACCCCCTGCCGCGACTCGCGGAGTTGGACCTGCGGCTGCCCGCGGGCACATTGGTCGACACGACGTTCGAGGGCCGCTGGCACGAGCCGCTGCTGTGGATGGCGGACGGCCCCGCGGCGGACGGCGCGTGGGCGAGTCTGCTGCCCGCGCGGGCGGCGGGCCTGCAACCGCTGCTGATAGAGGCGAGCGCGCCGTACTCGAAGGGCCCGGTGGACTGGCAGTTGATGCCCGACCACGCGTCGTACGCCGGGGACCACGACGCCGAGGAAGTGCTCGCCGAGTTCTGGGCGGGCCTGATCGAGGAGGACGCCGAGGACGTCGAGGAGGACGACGTCCTCGCGCCGTACGGCGCGGCGTGGCCGGGCCTGGCCCCCGCCGCGAAGGCCGTGGACGACCCCGACGACCTGGCCGCCGAGGTCACCGCCGACATGGTCGGCTCCGGCTGGCTGGAGAATCCGCGCGCGGCCCTGGTCCACGCCCGCCGCAGCGCCGACATACCCGCAGCGATCGGCTGGAGCGGCCCGCTCAACTACGAGAGCGACCCCGCCCGCCTGTGCGCCGTGCTCCGCTCGTGGGAGGACCGGTTCGGCATACGAGTCATCGCCCTCGCCTTCGACCGCCTCACCGTCTCCGTCGCCGCGCCCCCGAGCACCCAGGAAGAAGCCGAGGCCGTCGCCGCCGAGCACTACGCCTTCTGCCCGGACAACATCGACCAGGGCACCTACGAGACGCTGCGCGAGTACGCGGAGAAGGCCGTCCTCGACGTCCACACGTGGTCCTTCTGGTGGGACTGACGCCCGGTCAGCGGGCGGCGAACTCGCACCACACGATCTTGCCGGGGTTCCGCTCCCCCACGTCCCACTTGTCGGCCAGCGCGTCGACCAGGACGAGCCCGCGCCCGGACTCCTCCTGATCGCGCTCACGCCCCAGCCGGTCGGCCAGGTGCGGACGGCCGCCGCCGCTGTCGTGCACCTCGACCCGCAAGGTGGTGCCGAGGTCGCGGCGCAGCAGTAAGAGGAAGCCGCGCCCCGGGGGCACGCCGTGCAGCAGCGCGTTGGTCGCCAACTCGCTGACACACAGGAGGACTTCGTCCTCCCGGCTCTCGAATCCCCACGCGGTGAGGGCTTCCCGCGCGAACTCCCGCGCGGCGGGGACCGAGCGCCGTTCCCGACGGTAGAACCGCTCCCGGCGGTCCAGGTGCTGGACGTCTTCGTTCATGAAGCTCAGCGTCGCGCAGCGTGTTCGGGGTGTACTAGACCCGTTACCCGTACATGTCGCGTGTACGGGTAACGGCCGATACGGGTCGGGTGGAAGTGGGGTAGTTACGGTCGTATGCCACCACGCAAACGGCAGCAGCCGAAGCCGAAGAAGAACAAGTCCGCCTTCCAGTCCGTGGGCGCGCTCTTAGCCTTGTTCCGCATTGCGGCGGGTCACACACAGGCGGAGTTGGCCACGCTCATCATCGTCAGCGAGAGCAAGCTCGCGTCAATAGAGCAGGGACGGCGCCCGCTCACGCTCACCCTGGCCCGAGAGCTGGATCGCCTACTCGTAACGAAGGGCGCCCTGGAGGTCGCGGTGGCACACCTCCCCGAGATGGACGTGTTCCCGGAGTGGGCAGCCGAGTACATGGACTACGAGCACGAGGCCATCACTCTCTCCTTCTACGCGAACCAGGTGCTGCCCGGACTGCTCCAGACCGAGGACTACGCGCGCGCCGTCTTGAGCAACGACATCCCCACGGTCGATGAGGACGAGCTTGAATTACGCGTAGCTGCGCGTATCAAACGGCAGGACATCCTCCATCGCAGAGTGCCGCCCTCGACGAGCTTCGTCATCTCCGAGGCCGTGCTGATGGATCGCCTCGGCGACGAGGCCACCTACCGAAACCAGCTCCGCCACCTGCGACAATGCGCGGACACGCCGGGCGTGACAATCCAGATCATGCCTCTCGGCTTGTCCGCTCACGCGGGGCTCTCCGGTCCGTTCGTTCTCATCGAGACGCCGGAACACGATCATCTCGCCTACGCTGAAACTCAGCGCGGCAGCCAGATCATTCACGACCCAGACGGCGTGAGCATCCTGGCTCGCAAATATGCGATGCTGCGCTCCCAGGCCCTCAACCCCTTTGAGTCGAAGGGTCTGTTGGACCGGTTGCTAGGAGAGTGATGAGCGCCCCACTGAAGTGGTTCAAGTCCAGCTACAGCGGCAGCCAGGGCGGCGACTGTGTCGAGATCGCCTACGCCTGGCGTAAGTCGAGTTACAGCAGCGAGCAGGGCGGCGAGTGCATCGAGGTCGCGGCTCACCCGGCCGCCGTGCACGTGCGGGACTCCAAGGACCCCCAGGGTCCGAGCCTCACGTTCACCCCGGCCGCATGGGCGGCCTTCGCCACCTTCGCCGCGACCGCCACCGCCACGGCGGCGCCGGGTTCCGATATGACCGATAAAACGCCACTTCTTTAGGACATTCCTAAAAATTACCCGGGGGTAAGGTGGGCGGAATCCCCAATTCGCCTCAGTTCACCTCTAGGACACCCCACCTATGAGCACCGTTGTTCGCGGAGATGCCGCCCCCACCGGCTCCGCGCCGCTGCCCGACCTCGCACCGGTCCCTGAGCCCGCCGCCGGAGGCAAGGCCGGGAGCGGGGCACCGCAGCCGAAGAAGCGGCTGTACGTGCTGGACGGTCTGCGGCTGATAGCCGCGCTCATGGTGGTCGCCTACCACTACATGGGCTTCGACGACTGGTTCGAGTCCCCGTGGGGGAAGTCCTCGCGCGCGGTCTTCCCCGGCGTCCACGAGGTGGCCGGGTACGGATGGCTGGGCGTCGAGCTGTTCTTCCTGATCAGCGGGTTCGTCATCTGCATGTCGTGCTGGGGGCGGACGCCGAAGCAGTTCGCCGTGTCGCGGTTCGTCCGGCTCTATCCGGCGTACTGGTTCGCCATCGCGGTGACCACGACGGTGCTGGTGACGCGGCCGGGGGGAACGACCCTTGCCGCGAGCGACGTGCTGACGAATGTCACGATGTTCCAGGAGCTGCTGGGCGCGCAGGACGTGGACGGCGTGTACTGGTCGCTCTGGGTGGAGCTGCGGTTCTACCTGCTGTTCATGGTCGTGGCGATGATGGGGCTGACCTACAGGCGAGTGGTCACCTTCTGCATCGCCTGGCTGTTGCTGGCCGGAATCGCGCCGCAGTCGGGGATCGATCTGCTGCAGTTGATGATCGTTCCCCAGTACGCGGCCTTCTTCGTCAGCGGCATCGTGATCTACCTGATGCACCGGGTGGGGCCCACGCCCATACTGTGGCTGCTGCTGGGGGCGTCCTGGCTGATGGCACAGAACCAGCTCACGGATCTGGTGGCCAGCGCCGAGGCGTCCACGCACACCAATCTGTCGTGGTGGTGGTCGCTGGCCGTCGTGAGCATCTTCTACGGTCTCGTCCTGGGCGCCGCGCTCGGGAAGCTGAACTTCTTCAACTGGCGCTGGCTGACGGTCGCCGGTGCCATGACGTATCCGTTGTATCTGCTGCACGAAGACATCGGGTGGGAGATCATCCGGCACACGCACGGGGTGCTCCCGGCCCGCATCCTGGTTCCGGCGCTGGTCGCCGTGATGCTGCTGGCGGCCTGGCTCGTCCACACATACGTGGAGACGCCCCTGGCCAAGGCGCTGAAGAACTGGCTCCTGCCCAAGAAGCCGGCCAAGCCGGTGCCCGCGCCGACAACCGAGGCCGACTCGGAAGCGCCCGCCGGGTAGCACCAGCGGGCGGTCGGGCTCTAGGGCCCGTCCGGCGGGCCCTAGAGCCGCTGGGCGGCCTCGGTCGCCCAGTACGTGAGGATCATGTTCGCGCCCGCCCGGCGGATGGACGTCAGCGTCTCCATGATCGCGCGGTCGCGGTCGATCCAGCCGTTCGCGGCGGCGGCCTCGACCATCGCGTACTCACCGGAGATCTGGTACGCGGCGACGGGCACGTTCACCTCGTCGGCGACGCGGCGCAGCACGTCCAGGTAGGGCAGGGCGGGCTTGACCATCACCATGTCGGCGCCCTCCTCCAGGTCCAGCGCCAGCTCGCGCATCGCCTCACGGAGGTTGGCCGGGTCCTGCTGATACGTCTTGCGGTCGCCCTTGAGCGAGGAGTTGACGGCCTCGCGGAAGGGGCCGTAGAAGGCGGAGGCGTACTTCGCGGTGTACGCGAGGATCGCCACGTCCTGCTTGCCGATCTCGTCCAACGCGTCGCGTACGACGCCGACCTGACCGTCCATCATGCCGGAGGGGCCGACCACGTGGACGCCCGCGTCGGCCTGGACCTGGGCCATCTCGGCGTAGCGCTCCAGCGTGGCGTCGTTGTCGACGCGGCCCTCGGCGTCGAGCACGCCGCAGTGACCGTGGTCGGTGTACTCGTCCAGACACAGGTCGGACATCACCACGAGCGCGTCGCCGACCTCGGACACGACGTCGCGGATGCCGAGTTGGAGTATGCCGTCGGGCTCGGTGCCCTGGCTGCCGACCGCGTCCTTCACCTCGGGCACCCCGAAGAGCATGATGCCGCCGACCCCGGCCGCCGCCGCTTCCGCCGCCGCCTTGCGCAGCGAGTCGCGGGTGTGCTGGACGACGCCGGGCATGGAGGAGATCTCCTGCGGCGCGCTGATGCCCTCGCGGACGAACGTCGGCAGGATCAGCTCCGCCGGGGACAGCCGGGTCTCGGCGACCATGCGGCGCATCGCCGGGGTCGTCCGCAGACGTCGCGGGCGCGCGCCCGGAAACTCGCCGTATTGGCTGCTCATGGTTGCGCCGCCTTCCCGTGGGTCCGAACCCGTGGAGATCGAGGCACCCTCACGATCGAGGGCTCTCTCCCACGGTACGCCCGCTCCCGGTGTGCTTTTCCCGACGCCCAGTCGGCTCCGCAAAGGCCCGCGGCAATGCGGAGGAGAAGAAGATCCGTTCGCTTCCGCGCCGCGCAATTCGTCGGCCGCCGCCGTATCCGCGGAAAGGCGCCCACCGGAAATTCGGGCGTTGCCGACGGGCCATCGGTGTCGCGGCCCGCGGGCGTAATGGCCTATGGGTGCCACGGCCGGTGGAAGTCACGGCCCGGGGGCGTCGCAACCTGGTGCATGCGCCTTGCCGATGCGGGCCGGGCTCACCCGCAGAAGAGGCGCGCCTCCGGGCAGCGGTGCGAGGGGCGGTCGTAGCCGCGCGAGGCGAGGTCGTCGTAGAGCGTGGTGCCCATCGAGCGCGGGTCGCCCGCGCCGGGCGAGCAGAGGACGACCGGGTACGGGCCGCGGGGCACGAGAAATCCCCGGTGGGCAATTGCCGACCGGGGATCGCCACGCGTATATTGGTTTCTTCTGCGCGCATTCAGCGCACATGAGAAAGGCCCCGATCACGGGGCCAACAAGAACAACCATATCCGACGGGGAGCCGTTTTGTCAAATCGGGAAAGCGTCGAATTGCGGGAAGAGCAGGAATTCATCGACCGCGTCCACGCGCGGGTCGACGCGCTGCGCGGTGTCGCGGCGCAGGGCGTCGAGGACGCGCTGACGCCGGTCGGCACCGGCCTCCAGGCGCGGCTCGAACGCGACATCCGGGTCGCGGAGCGCTCCGGCCTGCTCGCGGCGCTGAACGCGGTCGACGGTTCGCTGTGCTTCGGCCGCGTCGACCGCTCGGACGGCGCCACGCACCACATCGGCCGGATCGGCATCCGCGAGGACGACGCCGACCGTACGCCGCTGCTCATCGACTGGCGTGCGCCCGTCGCCCGCCCCTTCTACCTCGCCACCGGGCACACCCCGATGGGCCTGCGGCGCCGCCGCCACATCGCCAGCGAGGGCCGCACCGTCACCGAGCTGCACGACGAGATCCTGGACCTGGCCGACGGCGAACGCACCGGCTTCGAGGACCCCAACGGCGACAGCGTGCTGCTCGCGGCGCTCAACTCCGCGCGCACCGGCCGGATGGGCGACATCGTGCGGACCATCCAGGCCGAGCAGGACACCATCATCCGCGCCCCGCACCGGGGCGTCCTGGTCGTGGAGGGCGGCCCCGGCACCGGCAAGACCGCCGTCGCCCTGCACCGGGCCGCGTTCCTGCTGTACGAGCAGCGCGAACTGCTCTCCAAGCGCGCGGTGTTGATCGTCGGCCCCAACCCGGCGTTCCTGCGCTATATCGAAGAGGTGCTGCCCGCGCTCGGCGAGACCGGCGTCCTGCTCGCCACCCAGGCCGAACTCTTCCCCGGCGTCCACGCCACCGGCACCGACACGCCGCGCGCCGCCGCCGTCAAGGGCGGCGAGGAGATGGCCGAGGCGCTGGCGACGGCCGTCCGCGACCGGCAGCAACTGCCCGAGCCCGGCGCCCCGTTGATCATCCGGCACGACGACGGCGACCTCATCCTCGACTGGGAGATCGCGTACGAGGCCCGGCAGGCGGCCCGCGACACCCTGCTGCCGCACAACCTCGGCCGCCCGCACTTCGTCTTCCGCGTGATCGACGCACTGACCGCGCAGCTCGCCGAGCGGATCGGCGCCGACCCGTACGGCGGGCCCAACTTCCTCGGGCCCGACGACATCGCGCTGCTCGGCCGGGCCATCGCGGCGAGCAAGGAAGTCCACGCCGCCGTCGACGAGTTGTGGCCGCCGCTGACCCCCGAGGCGTTCCTGGCCGACTATCTGGCCGCGCCGGTGTACCTGCCCGCCGAGGACGCCGACGCGATCCGGCGCCCGCGCCCCGACAACCCCCTCGACGCCCCGTGGACGCCAGCGGACGTCCCCCTGCTGGACGAGGCCGCCGAACTCCTCGGCGTGGACGACAGCGCCCGACTGGCGGCCGAGGAGGCCGTACGGCAGGAGCGGATCGCCTACGCGCAGGGCGTGCTGGAGCTGTCGCGGGGCTCGGAGTCGTACGAGTTCGAGGACGAGGAGTCCGAGGTCCTGGCCGCGCACGACATCATCGACGCCGAGCGGATGGCGGAGCGGCACGAGGAGGACGACCACCGCAGCGCGGCCGAACGCGCCGCCGCCGACCGCACCTGGGCGTTCGGGCACATCATCGTGGACGAGGCGCAGGACCTGTCGCCGATGGCGTGGCGGCTGCTGATGCGCCGCACCCCGACGCGTTCGCTGACGCTGGTCGGCGACCCGGCGCAGACGTCGGAGGCGGCGGGCGTCGGCTCGTGGGAGAACATCCTGCGGCCGTACGTCGGGGACCGCTTCGAGCACGTCACGCTGAAGGTCAACTACCGTACGCCCGCCGAGATCATGGAGCTGGCGGCCAGGGTCGTACGGGCGCAGGACCCGCGGTACGTCCTGCCGGTGTCGGTGCGGTCGACCGGCGAGCGGCCGTGGACGCGGGACGCGGGCGGGGACCTGGCGGGGACGGTCGCCAAGGCCGCCGCGGAGCTGACGCCGCTGCCGGGGCAGGGCCGCCTGGCGGTGATCGCGCCGCGCGAGCTGCACGAGGAGATCGCCGCCGCGCTGGACGGTGTCACGGCGGGCGAAGCGCCCGACCTGACCCGGCCGTTGGTGCTGCTGGCCCCGCGCCAGGCCAAGGGCCTGGAGTTCGACCATGTGCTGGTCGTGGAGCCCGCCCGGTTCGGATCGAGCGACCTGTATGTGGCGCTCACCCGCGCCACGCAGCGCCTGGGCGTCGTCCACCGGGAGCAACTGCCCCCGGCGCTGCGGTAGTCGTGGGCCCGTGGGGCCCACCAGGTCCTCGACGCGGGCCCTGGGTCCGGGCCCTGGGTCCGGGCCCTGGACGCGGGCCTCAGATCCGGGCCTCAGATCCGGGCCCTAGACGCGGGCCCTTCTGCGCGAGCCGGGACGGCGCTCGCTGGGACGGGTCACCGGGTCGCCCGCCTCCTCGGCCGCGACCCGGCGGGCCGTACCGAAGTCGGCGAGGGCCTGCGCGAGGGCGAGCACGGACGGCTCGGGCGACATGACGTCCACCCGCAGCCCGTGCTCCTCCGCCGTCTTGGCGGTGGCGGGCCCGATGCAGGCGATCACGGTGACATTGTGCGGCTTGCCCGCGATGCCGACGAGATTGCGCACGGTCGAGGACGAGGTGAACAGCACCGCGTCGAATCCGCCGCCCTTGATGGCCTCACGGGTGTCGGCGGGCGGCGGCGAGGCGCGCACGGTCCGGTAGGCCGTCACGTCGTCCACCTCCCAGCCCAGCTCGACCAGTCCGGCCACCAGCGTCTCGGTGGCGATGTCGGCGCGCGGCAGGAAGACGCGGTCGATCGGGTCGAAGACCGGGTCGTACGGCGGCCAGTCCTCCAGCAGCCCGGCCGCGGACTGCTCGCCGCTGGGCACCAGGTCCGGCTTGACGCCGAACTCCACCAGCGACTGGGCGGTCTGCTCGCCGACCGCGGCGACCTTGATACCGGCGAAGGCCCGCGCGTCGAGCCCGTACTCCTCGAACTTCTCGCGCACCGCCTTGACGGCGTTCACCGACGTGAAGGCGATCCACTCGTAGCGTCCGGTGACCAGGCCCTTGACGGCCCGCTCCATCTGCTGCGGGGTGCGCGGCGGTTCGACCGCGATGGTCGGCACCTCGTGCGGCACGGCGCCGTACGAGCGGAGTTGGTCGGACAGCGACGCCGCCTGCTCCTTCGTGCGCGGCACCAGGACCCGCCAGCCGAACAGCGGCTTGGTCTCGAACCACGACAAGTGCTGGCGCTGGGCGGTGCGTTCGCCGACGACGGCTATCGCGGCGATCGGTCCCTCGGGCGTCGGCAACGCCTTGGTCGCCTTCAGCTCCGCGGCGATGGTGGCCAGCGTCGCGGTCCAGGTGCGCTGCCGGGTGGTGGTCCCGGCGACGGTCACCGACAGCGGGGTGTCGGGCTTGCGTCCGGCGGCGATGAGTTCCGCGGTGGCGATCGCGACGGTCTGGAGCGTGGTGGAGACCACCAGCGTCGCGTCGCTCGCGCCCACCTCGTTCCAACAGCGGTCGCCGGCGGTGGCCGCGTCCACGAAGCGCACGTCACTGCTCAAGTGCACGCCCGCGTAGGCGGGTACGCCGACGGCGGCGGCCACGCCGGGCACGACCTCGAAGGGGATGCCCGCGTGGGCACAGGCCAGCATCTCCTCGGCCGCGGACGAGTCGAGGCCGGGGTCGCCCGCGACCGCACGGACGACCCGCTTTCCGGTCCGCGCGGACGCCATGACAAGCTGGGTGGCAGCAGCCGAGACAGCGGAGATGTCCAACACCTCGCCGTCTGCGGCGGGTTGGGCCGTGCCCACGTCCGCGCGGGCGTGCGTGCGGACCACGTCGAGCACCGGCGCGTCGCCGACCAGCAGGTCGGCACGGGCCAGCGCCTCCACAGCGCGCAAGGTCAGCAGCCCGGGGTCTCCGGGCCCGGCACCGAGGAAGGTGACGTGGCCGGAAGAAGGTCGGTTGGAACCGGCGGTCCCGGCGGTGTTCGTCGTTGCAGCGACGGCGGCGGGGTTCAAAGTGCGCGCTCCCCCATAAGACCGGCCGCACCCTTGGCGAGCATCTCGACGGCCAACTCGCGCCCGAGGGCACGCGCTTCGTCGTCGGACGCCGGTACGGGGCCGGTGATGGACATCTGCACCAGTGAGGCGCCGTCGGTCGTGCCGACGACACCGCGCAGGCGCAGCTCGGTAGTCTGCCCGTCGGCCACGAGGTCGGCGAGCGCGCCCACAGGGGCGGAGCAGCCGGCTTCGAGGGCGGCGAGCAGGGATCGCTCGGCGGTCACGGCGACCCGGGTGAACGGGTCGTCGAGCTCGGCGAGCTGTGCGGCCAACTCCTGGTTGGAGGCGGCGCATTCGACCGCCAACGCTCCCTGGCCGGGAGCGGGCAGTACGGCGTCGGCAGCGATCAGCTCGCTCGCCTCCGCGAGCCTGCCGATACGGTTCAGCCCGGCGGCGGCCAGTACGACCGCGTCGAGCGTGCCGGAAGTAACGTACCCGATGCGGGTGTCAACATTGCCACGGATCGGCACCGTCTCCACGTCCCTGCCGTGTGACCGTGCCCACGCGTTGAGCTGCGCCATCCGTCGCGGGGAGCCCGTGCCGACCCGCGCTCCGTCGGGCAGCGTCTCGAACGTCAGGCCGTCGCGGGCCACGAGTGCGTCCCGCGGGTCCTCCCGTACCGGGATCGCCGCGAGCGTCAGGCCGTCCGCCGCCGCGGTGGGCAGGTCTTTGAGGCTGTGCACCGCGAAGTCGATCTCGCCGGCCAGGAGGGCGTCCCTCAGGGCCGACACGAAGACGCCGGTGCCGCCGATCTGGGCCAGATTCTCGCGCGAGACGTCGCCGTACGTGGTGATCTCGACCAACTCGACCGGGCGGCCGGTCAGTTCCGTCACCTGGGCGGCGACCATGCCCGACTGCGCCATCGCCAGCTTGCTCCGCCGGGTCCCCAGCCGAAGGGGCTGCGCCCCGTGCGAGGAGGGTGCCCCCTCGACGGCTTCCTCGCGCACGGAGGGTGCCCCCTCGGGGGCGCGGGGCGCCGCGGCCTCAGCCGCGGCGGCGCCGCTCGTCTGCGCCGGGTCCAGCGGGGCACGGCCGGTTGTTCCCGGACCACCGGCCGTCACCGGCCGACCGCGCAGTTCCCCGCGCCCCTGCGGGACACGTCCAGCCGCGTCCGGCACCGCCTCAGACACCTCGCGCCCACCCGGCGGCAGCCGCACATCAGACACAGGCCCGCGCCCCTGCGGGGCACGTCCAGCCGCGTCCGGCACCTCGCGCCCACCCGGCGGCAGCCCCAGATCAGACACAGCCCCGGGCTCGTGCGGGGCACCCGTCTCGTTCATTCAGCGGCCTCGATTCGGTTCTGGGACGCCCAGGGTGGTGCGGGTCGGCGCGGAGCGGACGGCGGCTACGGCCTGCGGGTCGAGGTCGAAGAGCTCGCGCAGGGCGTCGGCGTAGCCCGCGCCGCCCGGTTCGCCCGCGAGCTGCTTGACCCGCACGGTGGGCGCGTGCAGGAGCTTGTCGACGACGCGGCGCACCGTCTGGGTGATCTCGGCGCGCTGCTTGTCGTCCAGATCGGGCAGCCTACCTTCGAGGCGGGAAAGTTCACCCGCCACGACGTCGGCGGCCATGGCGCGCAGCGCCACCACGGTGGGCGTGATGCGAGCGGCACGCTGAGCCGCGCCGAAGGCGGCGACCTCTTCGGAGACGATGCCGCGCACGGCGTCGACGTCGGCGGCCATGGGCGCGTCGGCGGACGCGGCGGCCAGCGACTCTATGTCGACCAGGTGCACGCCGAGCAGGGCGTGCGCGGCCGAGTCGATGTCGCGCGGCATGGCGAGGTCAAGCACGGCGAGGTCGGTGCCCGCCGGGCGCTCGGCGAGGGCGGCGCGCAGGTCGTCCGCGCTCAGCACCAGGCCGGTCGCGCCGGTGCAGGACACCACGACGTCGGCGGTGCGCAGCGCGGCGGACACCTCGGACATGGTGATCGCGCGGCTGTCGAGGGCGCCGTTGTCGGAGGCCAGGGTCGCCGCGAGGCGCTCGGCCCGGTCGACCGTGCGGTTGGCGATGGCCAGCTCGCGCACACCCGCGCGCGCGAGCGTGGCGGCGGCCAGGGAGGACATGGAGCCCGCGCCGACGACGAGGGCGCGGCGGCCGGCGAGCGGTCCCGTCGTCACGGCGAGCTGGTCCAGGCCGAAGGTGACCAGGGACTGGCCCGCCCGGTCTATCCCGGTCTCGGAGTGGGCGCGCTTGCCGACCCGCAGGGCCTGCTGGAACAGGTCGTTGAGCAGCCGCCCCGCGGTGTGCAGCTCCTGCCCCGCGGCCAGCGCGTCCTTGATCTGGCCGAGGATCTGGCCCTCGCCGACGACCATGGAGTCCAGCCCGCAGGCCACGGAGAGCAGGTGGTGGACGGCCCGGTCCTCGTAGTGCACGTACAGGTGCGGGGTCAGCTCTTCGAGGCCGACGCCGCTGTGCTGGGCGAGGAGCGTGGACAGTTCGGCGACCCCGGCGTGGAACTTGTCGACGTCCGCGTACAGCTCGATGCGGTTGCACGTCGAGAGCACCACCGCCTCGGCCGCGGGCTCCGCGGCGAGCGCGTCCTGGAGCAGCTTGGCGCGGGCGTCCCCGGTGAGCGCGGCCCTTTCCAGGACGCTCACGGGTGCGCTGCGGTGGCTGAGTCCGACGACGAGAACGCTCATGCGGGCATCACGGCGGGTACGTCACCGTCCGGGTCCTGGCGGTCCTCGCCCGCCTTGCGCTGCTCGTGGAAGGCGAGGATCTGCAGCTCGATGGAGAGGTCGACCTTGCGTACGTCGACGCCGTCCGGAACGGTCAGCACGGTCGGCGCGAAGTTGAGGATCGAGGTCACACCGGCGGCCACGAGGCGGTCGGTGACCTCCTGGGCGGCGCCGGCGGGCGTGGCGATGACGCCGATCGACACCTGGTTGTCGTCGACGATCGACTCCAGCTCGTCGATGTGGCGGACCGGGAGCCCGGCGACCAGACGGCCCGCGAGGGCGGGGTCGGCGTCCAGCAGCGCGGCGACCCGGAAGCCGCGGGAGGCGAACCCGCCGTAGTTGGCGAGCGCGGCGCCGAGGTTGCCGATACCGACGATGACGACCGGCCAGTCCTGCGTGAGGCCCAGCTCACGGCTGATCTGGTAGACGAGGTACTCGACGTCGTAGCCCACGCCGCGGGTCCCGTAGGAGCCGAGGTAGGAGAAGTCCTTGCGCAGCTTGGCCGAGTTGACCCCGGCGGCGGCGGCGAGTTCCTCCGACGACACGGTGGGCACCGAGCGCTCGGAGAGTGCTGTCAGTGCCCGCAGGTACAGCGGAAGTCTGGCGACGGTGGCCTCGGGAATCCCTCGGCTGCGGGTCGCCGGTCGGTGAGATCGGCCAGTTGCCACGGTGCTCCTGCGGGTAGAGCTGGGCTGAAGACGACCACGGTCTTTGGGGCCGCCCCGTGGACAGCAGGCTATGTCTTTGTGAACGCGTGCACAAAGATGGTGTCCGATTTGCCCGGCGGACGTGACCGGCATCACGCGCTCCCATTACGGACATTGGGCACCATTCGCCGTGCGGAATCGTTGCTGCGGCGCTTCCAGAGTGCGTCAACGACCCCCGGTAGGCCAGTGGCCTGCGGCCATTCCACCGCGGCGGCCTGCGCCAGCCGCTCGTCCAGAACGGCGGATTCCGCAAATTCGACCGATTCCGCACCCCGAACGTAGTGCGAGAACAGCTCAGCCGTCGCACGGGCGTCACCCAGCGCGGTGTGCGCGTGCCACTCCGTGACGCCCGCTGCCTCGGCGCAGTCGCGCAGTGACAGTCCGTGCGGAACGGGCAAGCGGGCGGCGGCCATCCGCATCGTGCAAAGTTCTGGTATAGACGGCAGCCGCACCCCGACGCGGGCGTACTCGGCGGCCAGGAACGAGCGGTCGCACCCCACGTTGTGCCCCACGAGCACCCGGCCGCGCAGCAGGCTCAGCAGCCGGGCCGCGATGCCGTCGAACGAGGGCGCCCCGCCGAGGTCGCCGCCCTCGATGCCGTGGATGTGCGTCGGGCCGACCGGACCGTGCGGATCGACGAGCGTCGTGAACTCGCCCTGCGGAGTCAGGTCCTTGTCCAGCAGTACGACCGCCAGCTCCACCACCCGGTGCCGCCGCGACGACGAACCGGTCGCCTCGACGTCGACCACGGCAAAGCCGTACGCCGAAGCCTGGCTCGGAGCCGAGAGCACGCGGTCACACTCCTCACGCATCGCCCCCGGCCGTACAAAACGACCTCGATCATAATCGAATGTGCGCGAGTGCGAGTAACGCCCGCATATCGCCTGTGACACAGGTGCAGTACGGCCGCACGGAGGGTCACGGGTGACAGGTGGTGCGACCCGGCGCCGTACGGGCGCCTGTTCCTCGCACGAGAGCCCGTTCCCCGTACGCGAACCCGTCGTACGGGCGCCCGGACCGTCCGGCGCACAATGGCCCGTATGACGAACGACGACACCGCGGCGGCGGCCGTGCGCACGGTCACGCTCATCGGCAAGCCCGGCTGCCACCTGTGCGACGACGCGCGCACCGTGATCGAGAAGGTGGCGGGCGAGACCGGCGCGGCCGTGGAGGAACGGGACATCACCCGGGACGAGGCGCTGTACGCGCGGTACTGGGAGCAGATCCCCGTCGTCCTCATCGACGGCGAACAGCACACGTTCTGGCGTGTGGACGAGAAGCGGCTGCGCGCGGCGCTCACCGCGGGCTGACCCGGCCGGGACCCGCAGCCGGTCACTGTCCGGTCGTGCGGCGTTCACGCCCCCGCATCGTGCGCGAACAGGGCTTGACGCGCCGGGTGGTTATGCTCGCGGTATGGCCGCACGCAGATGGCTCACCCCCCGTAGGCAGGCCGGCACCGAGCGCAGTGTGCTGGCAGGCGAGGCCGCGGCACTGGCCGCGGAGGCCGCCCTGGCCACCAAGACCCGGCTGCGGGACGCGGTTTCCGCCGGGCCGGAGGAAACCGTCACGTCCGCGAGATCCGCGGCGTCCGCGAGATCCGCCAGGACGGGGAAGCCGGACGAGCCCGCCGAACCTGAGTTCCCGGCGCACGACCAGCCCCGCGCGGCGGCCTTCTTCGACCTCGACAACACCGTGATGCAGGGCGCCGCGATATTCCACTTCGGCCGCGGCCTGTACAAGCGGAAGTTCTTCGACACCCGCGACCTGCTGCGCTTCGCCTGGCAGCAGACGTACTTCCGCATGGCGGGCAACGAGGACCCCGAGCACATGCGGGACGTGCGCGAGAGCGCGCTGTCCATCATCAAGGGGCACCGCGTCGAGGAACTGATGTCCATCGGCGAGGAGATCTACGACGAGTACATGGCGGGCAAGATCTGGCCCGGCACCCGCGCGCTCGCCCAGGCCCACCTGGACGCCGGGCAGCGCGTCTGGCTGGTGACCGCCGCACCCGTCGAGACCGCCACGATCATCGCCCGCCGCCTCGGCCTGACCGGCGCGCTCGGCACGGTCGCCGAGTCGATCGACGGCGTCTACACCGGGCACCTGGTCGGCGAGCCGCTGCACGGACCCGCGAAAGCCGAGGCCGTACGCGCCCTGGCCGCCGCCGAGGACCTGGACCTGTCGCTGTGCGCCGCGTACAGCGACTCCTCCAACGACATCCCGATACTGTCCCTGGTCGGCCACCCCTACGCCATCAACCCCGACAGCAGGCTGCGCAAGCACGCCCGCGCCGAGGGCTGGCGGCTGCGCGACTACCGCACCGGGCGCAAGGCCGCCAAGATCGGCATCCCCGCCGCGGCCGGGATGGGCGCGGTGGCGGGCGGCGCCCTGGCCGCCGTCGCGATCAGCCGCCGCCGGCACTCCTGACGCAGCCGTCACGGGACGCCTGTGACCCCCGTGACGCCGCGGATCCGCCGCGCCGCGGGGCGTCCGAAGTGGCGGGAGCGACACGCGTGAACACGACCACAACACGCTCTCTCCGCGACCATTTCACGAGCAGAAGTGGTCAACTAAGGGCGCCTGTTCGATAATTGCTCGATCACCATTCCGCTTAGGAAGTGGCGGAAACGGCGATTTGAGCAACTCGGTGTAGCGTCGCCTGTACGAAGCGTTATTCTCCTCAGACGCATTCCGGTACCCACACGTCGCCACGACGAGTGAACGGTCCCGTACTGCACGTGATGGAAGTTCTGCCTCTGGGAGTCCCGTGTACCCACACGACGGGGTTGACACCTCTGGCCTGGCTGCGTTGCGCGCACTGGTGGTTGACCGCCTGATGCGCACAGTCCCCACGTACGCCGTGCCCGCCTTCGCCACGTCCGGTCCCACCGTCCCCGGCCACGCTTACGCGCTGGCCGAAGTCAGCACAGCCGCAGGCAGACGCACCCGCAGCAGCTCCACCAGCACCACCGGCGCGGGCAACGGCTCCGGCGGCGGTCAGTCGACCGCCACGACCACCGCCCGCCGCCCGGCCTCCGACACCGACAGCGGCCGGATGATGGACCTGGTCGAAAGGGCCCAGGAAGGCGAGACCGAAGCCTTCGGACGGCTCTACGACCACTACTCCGACACCGTCTACCGCTACATCTATTACCGCGTCGGCAGCAAAGCCACGGCCGAGGATCTGACGAGTGAGACGTTCCTGCGCGCCCTGCGCAGAATCGGTACCTTCACCTGGCAGGGCCGTGACTTCGGCGCGTGGCTGGTCACGATCGCCCGCAATCTGGTCGCCGACCACTTCAAATCGAGCCGGTTCCGGTTGGAAGTGACCACCGGTGAAATGCTCGACGCGAACGAGGTCGAGCGCAGCCCCGAGGACTCCGTTCTGGAGTCGCTGTCGAACGAGGCGCTGCTCCAGGCCGTGCGCAAGCTCAATCCGCAGCAGCAGGAGTGCGTGACGCTGCGGTTTCTCCAAGGTCTCTCGGTGGCCGAGACCGCCCGCATCATGGGCAAGAACGAGGGGGCGATCAAGACCCTCCAGTACCGGGCGGTCCGCACCCTGGCCAGGCTGCTACCGGAAGACGCCCGGTGAGTCCGCGTTGTCCCGTACCCCGGCAGGCCGTCATTCGGCCTATCAGTCCGATCATCAGAGCCGACCCGATCATCAGACCTGCGTAACCCAACTGGCCCGGCACTCGTTGCATCACATGCAGACATATCTGTGCCGCGCGCTGCCTGTTGCTGTTCACTCGATCGGGTGGACGGCAGCCGGGAACGCAACCTTCCGGGCGGCATGGGGAGTCGAGTGTGGATGACGAGAGGAGGTGCCGCCCGTGATCGGACAGGCAACGGCACACCGCCGGGCGAACGCCTTCGCCCAGGCCCTTGAGGACGCTGCTGTCCTCGACGAGACCACCGGCGAGCGCGGTGGCGGCGGTGCCGGACCGGCGAGCGGGCAGCACGGCAGCCATGCCGCGGCCCGGCACGCGGATCCCGAACAGGACTCGCTGCTGTCGCTCGCCGCGGCCATCGGCGACCGGCCGGCGCCCGTACTGGACGCCGAGAAGAAGACCGTCCAGCGCGCGCAGCTCATCGCCGCGATGGAACAGGCCATCGCCGACGGCAGTTTCGAGGTCACCGGCCGGGTTCCCGAGCAGCGCTCGGAGGGCACCGGCGGACACGGGGCCCACCGGCTGCGCAAGCTCACCCCGCGCTCCCGGCTGTCCCGGCGGCTCGCGGTCGGCGGCCTGTCCGTCGGCGTCGCCGCCGGTGCCTTCGGCGGAGTCGCGGCGGCCAGTACGAACGCGCTGCCAGGTGACACCCTCTACGGCCTCAAGCGGGGCATGGAGGACCTGAAGCTCGACATGGCGGGCAGTGACGCCTCCCGCGGCAAGGTCTACCTCGACATGGCCTCCACGCGCATGCAGGAGGCCCGGCGGCTCATGGACCGGCAGCGCGGCGGACAGCTCGACGACGAGTCCGTCGGCGATGTGCGCAAGGCGCTGTCCGGCATGCGGCAGGAGGCCGCCGAGGGACACCGGCTGCTCACCCAGGCGTACGCGAAGGACGGCTCGCTCCAGCCGATGGCGCTGCTCAACACCTTCGCCGCGTCGCACCGGCAGAGCTGGACCGAGATGCGGGGCAAGCTGCCCAGCCAGCTCACCGATGTCTCCGACCAGGTCTCGTCGGTCTTCGCCGCCATAGACGATGACGTCAAGCCGCTCGAATCCGTGCTCCCCAAGCCGAAGGACGACAGCTCCTCCGGCTCCCGGGGCCACCGGCGTTCCGGCGGCGGAAGCGACGACGGTACGGGCAGCGGTACGGGCTCCGGCTCCGGCACGCCGTCCGCGCCCGCGTCCGGGGACAGCAAGTCCGGGCAGGCGCCGAGCGGCAACCCGTCGGCGTCGCCCACCACCCCGCAGCACGAGGGCCTGATCGGCGGCCCGCTGCTCCCGCCCCCGCCGAACAGCACTCCCGGCAGCGGCAACGGCGCCACGGACACCCCGTCCACCTCCGCCACCCCGCCCCACTCCGTCACCCTCCCCCCGCTCCTGCCCGGTCTCCTCCCCGGCCTCGGCCTCGGCGTGGACGACTCGAACGACTAGCACCACCGCACGCCCAAGGGCGGCCGGCTCCCCGCGAGGAGAACCGGCCGCCCTTTCACGTTCAGAAGAACACCACCCGCCGCGTGGCGGGACCGCCCTCAGAAGAAGACGGACCGCCTGTCCACCAGCAGCTTGTACAGGGTGTGCTGGATCGTCTCGCGGACCTGGTCGGTCAGGTTGAAGACGAGCATGGGGTCCTCCGCCGCCTCGGGCGGGTAGGCGTCGGTGAGGATGGGCTCGCCGAACTGGATCGTCCACTTGGTGGGGAGGGGGACGAGTCCGAGCGGCCCCAGCCAGGGGAAGGTGGGGGTGAGGGGGAAGTACGGGACGCCGAGCACGCGCGCGAGGGTGCGGGAGTTGCCGACCATCGGATAGATCTCCTCGGCGCCGACCACCGAGCACGGAATGATCGGCACCTTCGTCTTCAGCGCCGTCGCGACGAATCCGCCGCGCCCGAACCGCTGGAGCTTGTACCGCTCCGAGAACGGCTTGCCGAGTCCCTTGAAGCCCTCGGGCATGACCCCGACGACCTCACCGCGCTCCAGCAGGACCTCGGCGTCCTCCGCGCACGCCAGCGTGTGCCCGGCCTTGCGGGCGAATTCGTTGACCACCGGCAGCATGAAGACCAGGTCGGCGGCGAGCAGCCGCAAGTGCCGTCCCGCCGGGTGGTGGTCGTGCACGGCGACCTGCGTCATGAGGCCGTCGACCGGCAGCGTCCCGGAGTGGTTGGAGACCACCAGCGCCCCGCCCTCGGCGGGGATGTTCTCGATGCCCTTCACCTCGACCCGGAAGTACGTGTCGAAGAACGGCCGCAGCACCGACATCAGCACCTGCTCGGTCAACTCGGCGTCGTAGCCGAATTCGTCGACCTCGTACTCGCCGGTGACCCGGCGCCGCAGGAACGACAGGCCGGAGGCGACCTTCCGCTCCCAGTCCCCGCCGAGCAGCCGGTCGGCGACCCCGCCGAGCGCGGCGGCCAGCCCCGGCCCCTCGTCCCCCGCGGCGGAACCGGAACCGGAAGCGGACCCTGAGGCGGACCCGAAAGCGGACCCGGAACCGGAACCCGTACGCGCCCCCGTGGCGGATTCCGCTTCGGTCCCGCCGCCGCTTGCCTGCGCGGGGACCGCTGCGCCCGTACCGCCCGGCTCTGAGCCCGCCTCGGCCATCTCCTGGGGCTCCGGCACCTCGGGCACCGCCGCCAGCGGCTGCGTGCCCGGCCCGCCCGCGCCGGACGACCCGGCGCCGTCCTTCTTCCTGGCGCCCGCGGACCGGCCGCCGCGCGACCGGCCGGACCCCGAGCCGGAACCCGGACCCGAGCCGGAACCCGAGCCCGTACGCCGCGCCCGCGAATCGTCGCCGAACGGGATCACCTTGGCGTCTGCCATGGTTCGACTCCTTCTGCCTGGTGCGGTCACGCGTGGTCGGCGTCGGTGGCGTCCGCGGCGTCGGGCGCCAGCGCCGCCGCGGCGAGCCGGTCGACGGCGCGCGCCATCCGGTCCGGCGGCAGCAGCCCGGGCCCGCGGCTGCGCGCGAAGTCGGCGAACGTCTCGGCCGTCGTGTACGCCGGCACGAAACCGAGCGTCTCACGCATCTGCCGGGTGTCCACCACCCTGCCGTGCGTCAACAGCCGAATCTGTTCGCGCGAGAAGTCGGTGACGCCCGCGGCCTTCAGCGTCCGTCCGATCCAGGTGACCGCGGGCAGCAGCACCGGCACGGTCGGCTTGCCGAGCCGCCGCGCGGTCTGCGACAGCAGCAGCACCCCGTCGCCCGCGATGTTGAACGTCCCGCTGTTGAGCGTCCCGCGCCGCGCGTCGAGGGCGGCCAGTACCAGCACCTCGTTCACGTCGTCCTCGTGGACGAACTGCAACCGGGGGTCGTAGCCGAGGACGGTGGGCAGCACGGGCAGCGCGAAGAACTCCGCGAGCGGGGTGTCGGCGTGCGCGCCGAGGATGTTCGCGAACCGCAGCACCGCGACCGCGACGTCCGGGCGGCGGCGCGCGAAGCCCCGTACGTACCCCTCGACCTCGACGGCGTCCTTCGCGAAGCCGCCGCTCGGCAGCGACTTGGCGGGCATCGTCTCGGTGAAGACGGCCGGGTCGCGCGGCGCGGCGCCGTAGACGCTGGTGGTGGACTTCACGACCAGGCGCCGTACGGTCGGGGCCTTCTGGCAGGCGCCCAGGAGCTGCATCGTGCCGATGACGTTGGTCTCCTTGACCTGCGTCCGGCCGCCGGAGCCCATCGTGGTGGTGGCGCTGACGTCCAGGTGCACGACGGTGTCGACCGACGTCTGCGCGAGGACCTTGGCGATCATGGGCTGCCGGATGTCGGCGCGGACGAACTCCGCGGCGCCCAGATCGTGCTCGGGCGGTACGGCGTCGACCGCGATCACCCGGTCGACCTCCGGCTCCCGCAGGACGCGGCGGACGAAACGGCCGCCGATCGGTCGCGCGACTCCGGTGACGAGCACCACCTTGCCCACGGTTCAGCGCCTTCCTACGGGGTTGTACGCACCGTACCCGTTCGTTGTTGCGCCGCAGTGACGGCCCGCTGTGCGGGCCGCCGACGTCACGCCGCTGCCCCCTCCGTCACACCTGCCCCGGAAAACGCCACTGCCCCCTCCACCGCCTACAGGCGGTGGAGGGGGCAGGAAGAGCGGCGTACTGCGTCGAGCCCGCTTACTTCTTGTTGCGACGCTGAACGCGCGTCCGCTTCAGCAGCTTGCGGTGCTTCTTCTTGGCCATACGCTTACGCCGCTTCTTGATGACAGAGCCCACGACTACCCTCGCTTCGTTTTCACTCGGTGCGGGGCGTCCGAGCCCACACGACCTACGTCGGCCAAGCCTACCCGCCCGAGGCGGACGAGCATAAACCGAGCCCCACGCAGGCGGTCAGCGGCCCTCGGCGGGCGAGATCAGGCAGATTCCCCCACCCCCACCCCCACATAGGACTCACGCAGGTAGTCGTGGACGGCCTGCTCCGGAACCCGGAAAGACCTCCCCACCCGGATCGCCGGCAGATGACCGCTGTGCACCAGCCGGTACACCGTCATCTTGGACACGCGCATGACCGCGGCAACTTCGGCCACGGTAAGGAACACGACCTCGTTGAGAGGCCTGGTTTCGCTTGAAGCCATGACACACCTGAACTTTCCGCACCTGACGGCCACCGGCTTCCCCTCCGGCGACTCCAACAGTCAAGTGCGCTCCCCCTCAGATTAGGGGCGCATGATGCAAGTGGGGAAGAGGAGTTGCCAATAGTTGATTACTGTGACAGCCACGCCCGATGGAGTACGTAGCGGGTAAGCGGCCGGTAGTAATCGGACCGCACGGTGTCGTCCAGCGGTACCGCGACCGACACCCTGCCCTCCGCTTCCGCGACGAACACCGCGGGGTCGTCGGAGTCGGCGAGACCGATCGCCTCGATGCCCAACTGCCCTGCCCCGCATACGAATCCGTGGTCCCCGACCACCAGCCGCGGCAGCACTCCGCCCTGCTCCGCGGCAGCCGCGAGGGCCGCTCTGACGGGCAGCGGGGAGTGCGTATGAGCACCCGGTTCGCCCGCCCCCGCACCCTCCTGCGAACCCTCCGCACCAGGCACGGGGCGCACCACGGCGACACCTCCCACGTACCAAAGATTGTGACGCCGTACCCCGAACTGTGTCGGCATATCGACGTAGCCGCCGTACGCAGGGGTGAGAATCACACATCCCGCCGCCGACAGCGCGGCGGCCAAAGAGGCGTAGAAGCCCAACAGCCGATGAGGGTGGCCCGTCCCCAGCAGAACGGGGATACGATCCTGCGCCGCCCTGCCAAGACGCTCGGCGAAGGCGTCCAGCGCCGCCACCGTGCAGTCCGGGTCGATCGTGTCCTGCCCCGAGGTGTCCGCCGGGTCCGGCGACACACCGCAGCGGTCGGCCATCAGCCGCAGCAACTCCGCCGTGCCCCACTCCCCTTCCGGATCCAGCCCCAGCGTCTGGCGCGGATCCCGCGCCGCGAAGAGCCGGTAACTGTGCAGACTTTTCTCCCTCGGGGTCGAGACCCGTCCCGCCAGCCCGGCCGCCACCAGATGCGCGCGCAGCGCGCCGACACTCAGCACCCCTTGATCGTCCCGACTCCCTCCGCCCCCCGGGTACGAAACCGCCAAAAACACCCCGTGCGGGTGACCCGCGCCGAGTGCGCTCCGAACGTAGAAGACCTACGCCACACGCGTACGCGCCCCGCTGTAACGGGTTACCGAACAACGCGGTGACGGCGTGTGCGAAATTGGGGGATTCCGTGGAGAAGGAGCGCCACGCTCGCCGGAAAAGGGGACAACGCGCTACGGCGTGCCGCCGGACAGGCCCTACGGCAGCAGGCCGTGGAGCGGGAAGACCGCGCGGCGGGTGGCGATCACGGCCTGGTCGAGCCGGTCCGCCGGGTCGTAACCGGAGTCGGCGAAGTCCGCCCAGTGCGGATCACGGCCGTCCGTCATCCGCAGCGGCCCCTGCTGCCGGGTCCGGGCGTAGACCTCGTGCCGCCACTCCTCGGGAACCGGCGTCTTCGGCGCCACCGGCGCGCCCGCCGCGATCCCCACCAGATGCGTCCACGTACGCGGCACCACATCGGCCACCGCGTAACCCCCGCCGCCCAGCGCGACCCAGCGGCCCTCCGCGTGGTCGTGCGCCAGCGCGTGACACGCCTCCGCGACCAGCCGCTGCGCGTCCAGCGACACCGCCAGATGCGCCAGCGGATCCTCGAAGTGGGTGTCCGCGCCGTGCTGCGAGACGACCACCTGCGGCCGGAACGCCGCCACCAGCTCCGGCACCACCGCGTGGAAGGCCCGCAGCCAGCCCGCGTCACCCGTCCCCGCGGGAAGCGCCACATTGACCGCGCCGCCCTCCGCGGACGGCCCGCCCGTCTCCTCCGGCCACCCCGTCTGCGGGAACAGCGTCCGCGGATGCTCGTGCAGCGAGATCGTCAGCACCCGCGGGTCGTCCCAGAACGCCGTCTGCACACCGTCGCCGTGGTGTACGTCCACGTCCACGTACACCACCCGCTCCGCGCCCAGCTCCAGCAGCCGGGCCACCGCGAGCGCCGCGTCGTTGTAGACGCAGAAACCCGCCGCCGCGCCCGGCATCGCGTGGTGCAGCCCGCCCGCGAAGTTCACCGCGTGCAGCACATCGCCCTGCCACACCGCCTCGGCCGCGCCCACCGACTGCCCCGCGATCAGCGCGGACGCCTCGTGCATCCCCGCGAACGCCGGATTGTCCTCGGTACCGAGCCCGTACGACAGATCCGCCGCGGCCGGATCGGCGGACGCCGCCCGCACCGCCGCCACGTAATCCGCCCGGTGCACCAGCGCCAGCGTCGAGTCGCCGGCCGCGGGCGCCGCCACCACCGACAGCTCCCGGTCGAGCCCGAAGGCCCGCACCAACCCGCGCGTGAGCGACAGCCGCACCGGGTCCATCGGGTGGCCCGGACCGAAGTCGTACTTGGTTACCCGCTCATCCCACATCAACTGTGCTCGGCCGCTCATGGCCGACACCGTACCCGGCGGGCCCGGCCTCGAAGGACTTGGCGTACAACAGCGTGGCCCCCACCAGCACCATCGGCACGAGCATCGCCCCGCGGTAGCTCCACACATCGCCCAGCGCGCCCACCAGCGGCGAGCCGACCAGGAAACCCACGTAGTTGAAGATGTTCAGCCGCGCGATGGCCGAGTCCGAGGCACCGGGGAACATCCGCCCGGCCGCCGCGAACGTCTGCGGCACGATCACGCACAGCCCGAGCCCCAGCAGCGTGAAGCCCAGCATGCCCACCCACGCCCCCGGCGCCACCGCCACCACCGCGAAGCCCGCCATCGCCAGCACCGTCCCCAGCCGGACGACGGACGCGGCACCGTACCGCCGCACCCCGAAGTCACCCACCGAACGGCCGATCAGCGTCGTCACCATGTAGACGGCGTACGGCACGGTGGAGAGCTGCTCCGAGCTGTGCAAGGTGTCCTGGAGGTACTTCGCGCTCCAGTTGGAGACCGTCGAGTCACCGATGTACGCGAAGGCCATCACCAGACAGAGCGGCATCAGCAGCCGCATCACGACGGCCTGCTTCTCGCCCCCCAGCTCGGTGACGGACGGCTGCTCCTGGTCGGCGTACCAGCGGCTCGCCACCAGCGTCAGCGGGATCAGCAGCGCCACCACCGGCCCGTACAGCGCCACCAGCGAGATGTGCCAGTGCGCCCCCGACCACGCCAGACACGCCCCGACGATCCCGCCCAGGCTGTACGAGGCGTGGAAGCCGAGCATGATGCTGCGGCCGTAGGTGTGCTGGAGGCTCACCCCGAGCATGTTCATCGACGCGTCCAGACCGCCGACGCACACCCCGAACAGCGCCAGCGTCACCGCCGCCATCCACAACTGGTCGCCCGCGCCGAGCAGCAGCAGGACCAGGGCCACCACCGGCTGCACCCAGCGCAGCACCGCACTCGGCCTGATCCGCTTCACGACGTACTCGGTCGCCACGCTGCCCAGGCCCGCGAGGATCGGCACCGCCGCCAGGAACACCGGCAACAGCCCGTCGCTGATGCCGTACCGGTCCTGGATCGCCGGAATCCGGGTGACCAGCAGCGCGAACAGCGCGCCCTGCGCGAAGAAGCTGATCGCGAGCGCGGCCCGCCCGTGCCGCAGCCGGTCGTCCGGCTGCCGGTACTTCACGGGGGCGGCGGGCCCCCCGGGGGCGCTCTGCGCGGCTTCGTCCATGAGCGAGCAGCGTAAACGCGGAAGCTACGGATGAGTAGGTGGCGGGGGTCACAATTGTGATCAACCCGCGCCGGACGGCTCCCCGGACCGCTCCCGCTCACCTCAGCAGCAGGTCGGGCAGCCCTTCCATCGCACCGAACAGGGCCGTCGCGTCGGCCACCTTCTCCGCCGGGGTCATCGCCGTGAACGCGTACACGTCCATCCCCGCCGCGACCGCCGCCCGCACCCCCAACGGACTGTCCTCGACCACCGCGCACCGCTCGGGGGCCACCCCCATCACGGCCGCCGCGTGCAGGAACAGATCCGGCGCCGGCTTCCCCCGCCCCACGTCCTGCGACGAGAAGATCCGCTCCTCCCCGAACCGCTCGTACAGCCCGGTCCTGCGCAGCGCCACCCTGATCCGCTCATGGCTCCCCGACGACGCCAGGCAGTACGGCACCCCCTCCGCCACCAGCCGGTCCAGCACCCCGGCCGCCCCCGCCACCGGCTCCAGCTCCCGCTCGAAGGCCGCGAAGACCCGCGCGTGCAGCTCCTCGTCGAACCCCTCGGGCAGCCGCCGCCCCGACCGCTCCCACACCACGTCGTGCACCCGGTGCACCGCCGCGCCCATGTAGTCCCGGATCGAGTCCTCGTACGTCGTCGGATGCCCCACCTCCGTCAGGTGGCCGGCGAGAATCCGGTTGGATATCGGCTCGCTGTCCACAAGGACGCCGTCGTTGTCGAAGATGACCAGGTCATACCGCATACGGCCACTGTAGTTGGGGGCACGCATCCGGTAGCGTACGGGCCATGTCGAGCCCCGAGGCATCCAAGGCGGGGGCTTTCGGTCACGCCGTCAGCCCCCTGAACCACTGAGTTCGCAGCTCCCTTTCACCGTCCGCCTTTTTCGCACGCTCCTTTTGCGCGGCCTTTCGCGGCCTCTCCGCGCTTTTGGGCGGCCCTCCGGGCTTTCGTGCGACTCTCCGCGCTTTCGTGCGACTCTCCGCGCGGCTCTTCGCGCGGCCATGGCTGGACGGCTGCCGCACCCCGGGTGCTGACCGCGGTGACGAGACGACGTTTTCACGTTTCCTCTCGTGCATCTCCTCACCTCGGAGCCTTTCCCGATGCCTCTCCGTCTCCCTGTTCCGCTGTACCTGCTCGCCATGGCCGTCTTCGCCATGGGCACCTCCGAATTCATGCTGGCCGGCCTCCTGCCGGACATCGCCGCCGACCTCGACGTGACGGTCGGCACCGCGGGCACGCTCACCTCGGCCTTCGCGATCGGCATGGTCGTCGGCGCCCCGCTGATGGCCGCCCTCGCCCGCGCCTGGCCCGCCCGCAGCAGCCTGCTCGCCTTCGTCGTCGCCTTCGCGGCGGCGCACGCCGCGGGCGCCGTCACCGGCAGCTTCCCGGTCCTGTTCGCCACCCGGATCGTCGCCGCGCTCGCGAACGCGGGCTTCCTCGCCGTCGCCCTCACCACCGCCGTCACCCTCGTCTCCCCCGACCGCAAGGGGCGCGCGCTGGCCGTACTGCTCTCCGGGACGACGGTGGCCACGGTCGCCGGGGTGCCCGCGGGCGCGGTGCTCGGCACCCTGCTGGGATGGCGGGCCACCTTCTGGGCAGTCGCCGCACTCTGCCTGCCCGCCGCCGCCGGAATCCTCAAGGGCGTTCCGGCCCGGCCGTCGGCCCGTACGTCCAAGGCCGGACCCGGCCTGCGCACCGAGCTGGCACTGCTCACGTCCCCGCGCCTGATGACGAGTCTGCTGCTCGGCGCCCTGGTGAACGCGGCCACCTTCGCGAGCTTCACCTTCCTCGCACCGGTCGTCACCGACACCGCGGGCCTCGGCCGCCTGTGGATCTCGGTGGCCCTGATGCTCTTCGGCGCCGGTTCCTTCGCCGGAATCACCCTCGCGGGCCGCCTCGCCGACCACCGCCCCGGCCTGGTCCTCACCACCGCGGGCCCCCTGCTGCTCCTCGGCTGGCTCGCCCTGGCCCTCCTGGCCGACCGTCCGGCCGCCCTGCTCCCCCTCGTCTTCCTCCAGGGCGCCCTGTCCTTCCTCCTCGGCGGCACCCTGATCACCCGCGTCCTCTACGAAGCAGCCGCCGCCCCCACCATGTCCGGCTCATACGCCACCGCCGCCCTCAACCTCGGCGCGACCCTCGGCCCCCTGACCGCCGCCGCCACCCTCCACACGAGCGCCGGACCCCTCGCCCCCTTCTGGACCAGCGCCCTCCTCGTCCTCCTCGCCCTCCCGCTCCTCCTGTCCTCGACGCCCGGCTGATAGGCGGGCTCGAAAACCGGTTTTCCGGTGGGTGACGGAGAACGCAAAAGAGGCCCGGCGTCGGATCCTAAGATCCGAGGCCGGGCCTCTTCCATAAAGATTGTTCGGCGGTGTCCTACTCTCCCACAGGGTCCCCCCTGCAGTACCATCGGCGCTGAAAGGCTTAGCTTCCGGGTTCGGAATGTAACCGGGCG